>DAOUDA010000132.1:0-54695 GCA_034431835.1 Chloroflexaceae bacterium
GTCCATGAAATGCGTACACACCGCCCGATGAAAACCGGCCCGCGTCCGGCCGCCGCGTGCTGCGGCCCTATCGGCTATCGGCTATCGGCTATCGGATTTTCACGTTAGTCTGTATACGGACGGAAGAGCCGCTCGAAGAGCAGATCAAAATTGGGCGACTCGGAGGAGATGCGCTCGTAGATCTCCACCACGCGGGCGGCCTGGTCACGGCGACGCCAGAGCGCCTCGGCGAAGCGTCCATCGGTGACCACCCCACGCTGCTGGAGAAAGGCGTAGAACTGTTTAATGGCCGTACAGATCTCGCGCACCTGGCGCGCCGAGGTGTTGCCCACACGATGCGGGTAGTAGTAGAACAGGCACTCATCGAGGGTGGCATAGTCGCCCTCGGCAAGGCTGCGCCCGTAGTACGACTCGAGGAAATCGGCATAGATCGCCAGGGCGCGCACGCGGGCGCGGGCCGTCGTGGCGCTCTTGCCCATTTCCAGCAGATAATCCTGGAACTGGCCAAGCAGATCGTCATTGGCGCGGCAGACGTCATCCGGTTCCTCGACCTCGAGATCATCGTCGAAGTCCTCATCGAAATCTTCGTCGAGATCGTCCGGTTCGGTCCCTTCCCAGACTTCTTGCCAATCGCCAGCGCTAAGCACATCCAGCACCAGATCATCGTCGGCTTGCTCTTCCGGAGCGACCAGTTCGAGACGCGGAAAGAGATCCGGGGCGCGGGCGAGCAGATCGTTCAGATGGCGGGCAATAATCAACTCAACTTCCTCGGGACGCGCCGATTGCAGTCGCTCAACCGTTTCGGCGGGCAGAAGCGAAAGCATCCGATCACGAGCGGCGAGGATGATCATCGGATCATCCGGGTCAATCGTATCATCATCGCCGAGGGCGTTGGTATCCCAGAACTCATCGTTCGACCAGTCGTCATCATCATCGTGGTTCAGGCGACTGAAAAACGACTGACGACCAGGGTCGGCGTGGGCGGCGCCGAAGGCCGAGGCCCGCTGCACCTGGCCGCTCCAGAGACCGGCCTCGGCATCGCGCTGGCGAGCCTGGCGCAAGTCACGCTGCAGAGCGTCAATCTCGGCGAGCAGGGCATCATCGCTGGAGTGGCGGTAGAGACCTTCGACCGGCGGTTCAAACACCTCGTCGGCGCCGAAGATGCGGAGCGCGCCGATCGGCTGAGTGGTGAGAAACGTATCGTCCAGCAGATGCACCCGGCCATCGCGGAGCACCAGATGCTGCCAGGGACTGCCGGGATACCCGGCGCGCCAGGGAGCGGCGGCAAAGATCGGCAGCAGCACCTCATTGCACGGCACCAGGGCCGCCTGGGCGCGACGCACCCGCTCCACGATGGACTCAATCAGTTCCGCATCCTGCGCGGCGACAGCGGCGGCGCGAAAGGCTTCGCGGTCCTCGCGCTCGATCTCCACAACCAGCGGCTCGGCGCGAACCACGCGCATCAGGATGCTATCGCCGGGAACGAAGCCGCTCTGCGCGTACCAGGCCCGCAAGTTGAAGGCCGGGAGCGTGACCAGGTTCTCCTCAACTCCGGCAGGGAGCGCGGCCACAAGCGCGCCATCCGCGCCGCGCAACTCGCAGCTTCCGGGGCGCTGGCCAGCGAAGGGTTGCAAATGGGCCAGGGGCAACAAACCGGCCTCGATGTCCCGCGGGCGTGGCAGGCACCGAAAGCGCAACCCCTCGAGCGCGACGCGCAGGGGCACCAGTTGGGTGCGATTCAAGCGCAACCACCCCAACTTCAACCCATCCCAGCGCAGGCGCTCGCGAATGGTCGCGTAGGGGTTCTTTGCGCTGCTCGGACGCTGCTCAAGCACCCGGTCGAGGATGCGGCGCTCCTCGACCGGGCCATCGTATTCATGGGCCAGGCCCCGTAAAATGCTGGCAATTGTGGGCTCGTGCTGTGTCATGGCCCCCTGCTCCATCAGATGCGCATGCTACCACGCCAGGGCGTGTGGTCGAGTGATCCAGGATTGAATATCTTATTAAGCCGGAATGCGGTATACCGGATTGATTTCTTCATCCTCATCAGGGTTGCCCCCACCCTCCAGAAGGTTGCACACCACCCAGGGTTATGGAACAGCCTCGCCCAGCCGACGGGCGCCCTCGGGCGGGCCCCAGCCGGCGAACAGATCGGGATGGATCAGGCGCGCCAGCAACTCCAGGCTATCAACGACCCGCGGGCCGGGGCGGCTGAAGTAGCTATTGGCATCTACGGCAAAGACCCGCCCGGCGCGCACCGCGGGGAGCGTATCCCAGCCGGGGCGCCGGGGCAGGACCGCCAGCGCCTCACCGGCGGCGCGCTCAAGGTCGAAACCGCACGGGGCCAGCACGATCACTTCGGGGGCAAACGCGACGACCTCGTCCCACGCGACGCGCCGGGAAGGCTCGCCCGGCGCGCCAAGGCCCGCGCGCCCGCCGGCAAGCTCGACCAGTTCAGGGAGCCAGTGACCGGGGCCGAAGGGCGGATCGAACCACTCCAGGCAAGCCACGCGGGGCCGGCTGGTTGCCCGGGCCGCCCGTTCGCGCACCCGTTCCACCCGCGCACGCAACCGTGCGACCAGCTCGGCGGCCTGCGGACGCCGCCCGGTGGCGTTGCCCACGGCGAGAATGGCGCCGAAGATGCCTTCCAGATCGGTCGGCTCGAGCGAGAGGATGCGCGGAGCGGCGCTCACCTGCGCCACGGCCCGTTCAACCACGCCAAACGAAACCGCGCAGACATCGCAGAGGGCCTGGGTAAGCACGAGATCAGGTTGCAGCCGTTCGAGCAGCGCCGTATCGAGATTGTAGATGGAGATGCCATCGCGCAACTGCCCGCGCACCGCCGCGTCAATCTCCGCGGACGTGGCCTGGTGATGGTCGAGGGCGCTGGCGGTGATCACGGGGCGTTCACGCGCCTCGGGCGGATAATCGCACTCGTGCGTCACCGCCACGACCTGATCCCCCAACCCCAGGGCGAAAGCTATTTCCGTGGTGCTCGGCAGCAGTGAGACGATCCGCATATCCACCCCCAACTCTTCCACGGCTTACAGGGTAGCATCCGCGCGATGGTGTGTCAAGGCGCGATGTTGGAAGGGTGCGACACAACGGTGTACACGTGCTGCAGCCCGCCGGCCCGCTCCCGATAAAAGCCGATCCCAAACGGCAACCTGGCAACGCTCTGCCCCATGACGGGGATACTGATCGTCGGGCACAGGCCGGCTGCCATGGCATGGTCGACCTCGACGCACACCTGCGTAGCCATAAACGCCCGTTCAACGGCCGCCTTGCTCTCGGCCACGTCGTCGCGGCTGCGATTGGTAGAAATCAATCAAGGGGAAAAGGAAGGCCCTTACGGTCGGGATCCGCCTACAATCCGCACATCTGCAAGCTGCAATGGCCCTGATAGCAGACATGAGTCATCCCGGAGTTAAGGAAGCAGAGAGCATCGATCCGGGATAGCTCGTCAGCAGGCGGCTTGCGGCCGCACGCAAGCGGTAGAGCGGAGCTGTGACCTCGTGGCTCCGCTTTCCTGTGCGGTGACACCCCCAGCGCAGACAATCGGCTCGCAGGATTGCGTACGCATCGACGAGCAGGTGCAGCAGGAACGCGTAGAGCACGCTCAGCATCAGCAGCAGCTTCTCGCGCCGCTCCCACTTCCACACCCGCGGGCTCTCGCATCCCAGTTCGCTCTTCGAGTAGCGCCAGGTCTGCTCGATCTGCCACCGGCGTGGATACGCAAACACAATTGCCCAGGGTTGCTCGGGCGTGCGCACCACATCGCTCGTTAGCAAATACCACGGCTCGCGCCCGCACTTCGAGCGTGCAATCACCAGCCACAGGGGTCGGGCGTGCTCGGGATGTGTGACTGGAAGTGCGCGTACGCCGACCGTTTCGCGCGTCCGTGTGCGTGTGTCGTAGAGCTGACGGGTGTCCCAGGTACGTTTGCCGCGTGCGATCTCCCAGGCCTTGCACTGCTCACCCGCTCCATCAAGCAGGGTGTAGCGTTTGGGCCAGCGCAGCACAAAGCGCAAGTTGGTCTCCAGCCCCTGAGTGAGCCACTGGCTGGTCGCAAAGCCACGGTCCCAAACGTGCCGAACCTGTCGTCCCCACTGCCGGCGCGTGCGGGCCAGACGCTGAGCAAGTGGATGGACTTGCGGTGCGCGTGGTCGTATGGCAGAATGAGACATACGAAACCTCCAAGGTGCAGCTGCGGTCTGCCAACCACATGCTACTCCTTGGAGGTTTCTTTGTCCCACCCGTTCCGAACCTTAACTCCGGGATGACTCATGTCTCTGTGCTGGTCCTACTTACGAATAAATGGCGTGTACAGCCGTGACGGCGTCGGGGTAGGGGCAGGACCAGGAGTTGCCGTAGGAGGAATAGCGGTAGGGGGAATAGCGGTAGGGGGAATAGCGGTAGGGGGAATGGGCGTGGATTGCTGGATAACGAATTCGGTGTTATCCACGTTCTGGGCCTGAATGGTAAAGCTGTACATACCTGAGACCACGAAACCGAGCCCCAGAATGACTACGAAAATGCCCATCGCGAACCATGCCTTCATACGACGAACCATGATACCACCTCCTGACAGGCTGACAAGGACCCTCGTTGCTGTTGCAGGTTCCAGATACCTTATGCGGCATAGCCGCAACGACGATATCGTGCAATGGATACCCCGGGCGTTCTATGACAGGCGTTCTCCTTGCCGCTGGGCCAGAAGAGGCGCAAGGACAGCCGGCTGACCCGCTTCCCTGTCTACCCGGGAAGCTATACGGGCAGGCCTCAGGAGTTGCCAGGCGCCCACTCGACCAGCACAGGCTCAAAACTCGCGGTGATGTATGCCATACCAGCGACGACGTGTGGCGCTACGGTTGTCCCATCATACCGGCTTACGACAACAAGCCTCTCAGCGGGCAGATAGACCCCTCGTACAAGCCCTCCCTGTCGTGTCCAGAGAATATCAACCACCGTTGTCTCCTTTACAAAGCGATACCCTTCAAGATCCCCCTCGCTGTATATCTGATACGCACGCTGAAAGGGTTGTACGGTGCGTGCCATGTGTTGAAGCGCGTGATACACCGGTCGAGGAGTGTGATCGGTGTTAAGTAACCCGGTTTGTTCCCACCCTCCCCTGTCAAGTGAATACCAGGCGATCTGCTCAATGTCGAAAGCTATGGCGCGAGTGTAAATCCGGGTAAGGTGCTGAGCCTGGACCTCAAGAAACGTCGCAGGCGGCTCGTGGCAGGGAGGAAAGCGGCGATCGCACGTCATTGAGGTCTCATTCAGCCAGAGCGGTTTGTTTACCTCAAAGCGCGCCATCACCTCGCGCAGAAATCGCGCCTTGCCTACAGTCCATCCGCCCAGATCGCTCCACAAGGAAAACACCGACGTATCATGGTCATCATCCGGCCGCTGAATGTAGGGCACATGGGAGTGGTAAGCCAGAATATCGAAATACGGAGCCGCGCCAGCGCGCAGGGCGCCTTCGAGGAAGCGCTCGGGTCTCCCTCGAGAAGGGTCGGTTGTATGAGAGGTCGCCAGCAGTAACCCGCCGAAGACCACCCTGGCATCGGGGTTTCCACGACGCAAGGCGGGAGCAGCTACCTGCAGCATGCGCCCGTAGCGCTCGCCGCCATAGTAGGGGTCGTCAATGTCACCCATGCATCCGAAGGGCGAGTCAGCAGCCACCAGACGAGGGTCAACATCAGGTTCGTTCCCCAGTTCCCAATAGTTGACCCTGCCGCGATACCGTTGGGCCAGCGCTTCGAGAAATGCTGCATATTCAGGGAGCCGTTCGTCACGAACCGCAGCGCAAAACGCTGGCGCAACAGCAGCCCATAGCGGCGCGCCGCGGATGATCACTACCGGAGTTAATCCCAATTCCCGAGCGGCATCAATTTCCCTCTCGAGACCGGCAAGCGCTGACCAGCGGTAAGGACCATCCGGCTCAGGCTGTATCTCGTGCCAGAGGACACCGTCTAACCGTACCCAGTTCACTCCTAACTCAGTTGCGCTGGTGCGGAAAGGTTCGCTGATCAAAGAGCCTGTGTGAACCTGAACAGCAAAAGGTGAGGGGCGAAACACAGGAGGCTCCCCTACTACCGGCGGCTGCCCTGGAGGTGGCGGCTGCTCCGGAGGAACAGCATACGCTGGCACTCCCGTCACTATCGGCAGGTAGGCATAGTACCTCTGTTGCTCTTGAGCAAACAGGTCTGTAAATAATAAAAATATCACAATATATACAATAATTTTTCTTATTCTAATTGATGTAATCTTCATGAGAATTTTTACTAATTTTACTACCGCACGATATAAAAGTAGTTTTCAATTCTGAAATGAGCAAGACAGTCTTTGGTCTTTATCTAGCACTTCAAAGTGGTGGGGCAAAAGTAGGAGAAAAGTACTATCCACACAGTACGGACACGACAGACGTCCAACGCCCCCCTTTCCCGCTCGCGGGAGAGAACCCGCTATATACCAGGGGAGCAGGGGGGGTGAGGACCATAAGCGCATTGGAATGCCGAAAACCCCTTCTCGCTCCAAAAACCCTGCACCCGAGGGGCCTGGAGGTAAGGTCCATGCGCGGCGAGCGACGTTGACGTGGCCCTGGTTGGCAGAGTTGCCCATCTCCGGCTTCGTTCGCGTCACGCCTGAAAGTAGAGCAGACTCTCCAGAAGCGCCCGGGTCCGGTCCGGCTCGACGGGGAAACGCGGCGATGCACGCAGCAAGGTCTGGAGACGGGGGGTCTGCGCCAGCAGTTCCGCCAGGCCTGCCGTGGACGAAAGGAGGTTCTCCCAGTTGCCGGCCGGCGGCGCGGGGAGGCCGACGGAGGTAGGTGCCGGCGCATCACTGGCGCGTTCCAACTCTTGAAGCAACTCTGGCCAGCGCGCAATCTCCCGGAACAACGCCTCGTAGCTCATCTGGATGATGACCAGTTTGGTGAGCAGCTTGAGCGTCTCCTCATCGGTTGCCTGGCCCATTCTGGCGCGAGTGGCCAGGAGCAGGCTCAGGCTGTGGAGCGTGCGCTTGACACTGCGTGGATTGGGCGCGACCCCGATGGCGATCAAGGAGACGGCGGGCGCGAGTTCCTCCTGATAGGCGCCGCACCAGCGCTGGGCATACGCGCGGATCTGCGCGGTATTCAAGGGGGGCACGCTGTACGGTATCTGAATGATTTTATCGAGGTATTCGCCGGAGTCCATCGGCTGTAGCCCCGGACGATCGGATGGCGCGAAGGTGGCATAGTGCGCCCGGATGCCCCGCTCGATGATCCGGCGATCCATCCCCAGGACGAAGACCAGGTTCAAAGGCTCGCCATCATCGGCGTCGAAGAAGATCTTCAACGCCTCGAGCACCCCGATGGCAGCTTCAGGCAGACACCGATCCAGATCGTCAATCAAACCGATCAGCCGGCGACCGTGCAAATTGACGTAGTCCCGGATGAGATGGGCAAACTCGCTCCGAAACTGCTCCAGCGAGCGCACGTGTTCACGTAGTTCTTCCCGTGTACGTTCCTTGAGGACGCTAAAGAGATCCTTGACATCTTCGCCATCGGCCAGACGGGCCATCAGGGCTTTGATCGCTTCCTCACCCAGAACGGGAGCGATCATGCGGGCGGCCGCCCGCGCCCCCAGCAGCGCCGCCGCCTGCCAGTTGATGTCGTAGCCCTCGCGCTCGCGGTAGACCTGAGAACGGTAGAGACTGGTTTCGAGCCGTTCCAGCCGCTGTTCCAGATCCTGTTCCAACGCTGCCCGTGAAGCAGGCTCGCCGTCGAGGTGCAACTTCAGTTCGCCGTCGTCGAGCAGGCGCTCTTTCTGGCGCCGCAGGGCGTTCACCAGGGCCAGCAGCATCGCCCGCCACAGGGCGTCCGGCTGGCGCGAATACGCCCAGGCATTGAACCAGAAGACCAGGTCGTCCTGGGAGAGTTGGCCGCGGATCAATCTGAGCAGGCTGGTCTTGCCACTGCCCCAATCGCCGTAGATGCCGATGGTCAGCGGCATATCGAGCCGGGGCCTCCGGATCAACTCGGCGAGGGCCTCGGCATGCACCTTGCGCCCGAGCCAGTCGTCACTGGCAGCGGTGATCGGATTGTCGCCGAAAGCAGGGAAGGGCTGGGGCATAACCGACTCCTTCCGGCGGGTTGCCTCCTCGTTACGGCGCCGGTCCAAACCAGCGCAGCAGGCGCAGCCCCTCCAGGCGAATGACTTCGGGGTAGAGTTCCTGGTAGACCCGGCAGTAGGGCGAGGGCGCGTCGTAGCCTCCGGTGGCCCGGTGGATCGCCACCGGGCAGCCGCCGCCACACCAGTAGCGCCAGTCACATTGCCGGCAGGCGGGTTTGTCGTCGACCGCGAGGTTGCGCAGACCCGCATCGGCGCGGATGGCGGCCAGGGGATCCTCCGCGGCCAGCGTCGTTACCGGCTGATCAAGGCGCATCTGGCAGGCGGCCACCTGGCCCTGGTGGTCAATGACCAGATAGTGGTGGCCGGCGGCGCACGAGCGGGGATGCGCGGCGCTGAGATCGGCGCGATCGACCAGGCTGGCCAGCAGGCTCCACGGGGGCGGACGGCGGGCGATCACCGCGTAGGCCGCACGCATGCCGGCGATCAGCCGTTCCTCTTCCAGGCGCCAGCTCTCCTCCCCGCCGCCGGACGGTTCCCGGTAGAAACTGATCCCAAACGGCAACTCGGCCTCCAGCAGCCAGGCGACCAGATCGGGCAACCCGGCAACGCTCCGCCCGGTGACGGTGATGCCGATCGTCGGGCGCAAGTCGGCCGCCAGGGCCCGTTCGATCCCGGCGCGCGCTCGGGCAAACGAGGGCCTTCCTCCAACCGTAGGACGCTGCCCGTCATGGATTCCCCCCAGGCCATCGAGCGAGAGCATGAGGTCCAGATCGAGGTCGCGGAGGAGACGCGCGGCCGCTGGCGTCAGCAGGGCGCCATTGCTCAGCACGCTGCCCCGCAGGGTCAGGCCGTGGGCCGCGGCCCGCTCCCGGGCATAGCGATGCGTGGCGGCGAGCACGGGCAGGGCCAGCGTCGGCTCACCGCCGGCATACTTGATCACCAGGTCGGGAAAAGCGTGTCGCAGCGCCGTGGCCACCAGTGTATCCACCGCGGCGCGCGCGGTGGCCTCGGTCATCGCGGCCCGGCCCTTGCGGATGTAGCAGTAGCCGCAGCGCAAGTTGCAGGCATTGGTCAGATGAAACCAGGCCACCAGGGTGGCCGGCGGGGGTGGCGCAACCGGGAGGGGAGCGGCCCCATCGGTGAGCAACCCGGCGCGCATCAGCGATGCCAGGGCTCGGCGCTCGCCGGGAGCGCCGGCGGCGGGGGCCAGGGGCAGGCGACGCAACAGGGCAACCGCGGCGGCGTCGAGCACGGCAACCTGGCCATGCGACGGCACGAACGCCACCCGGTAACTCTCGATGAGAGGCAGGACGCGCAGGCGGGGATGGGGCCGCAGGAGCGCCCCTGAGACAAAACCGGGCTGCGGTGCAGCCGCGCCGGAACCTCCGCAATCGTTCGAGGCAACCTCGGGCACGGGCCGGCTCAGACCACGATGCTCGCTGCAGCCGCAGTCGTTTGGCGCCAGGGACAACTGCTCATCGGATGTGATAATCACAGGGGCCATGGTTGAGGCCTCGGGCTAGAGCAGCGTCAACATCTGCTCGACGGTATCAAAGACCTGCTCCAGCTTGAAGAACGCCTCGCGCACACCCAGGCGCTGGGCCATCAGGTAGGCCCGTTGCCGCAGGTCCGGCAGTGCAGGCGCATCAGCCTGGCGTCGCAAATAGTACTGCTGCAGGTATTGCCGGGCAACCAGGCGGTAAACGCGCAACTGGGGCGACTCGGGCGCGAAGCGCAGCAGGCAGGCAAAGGCCCGCAGGAACTGCTCGCATGCCGCCTCGGGTTTGCCCGTTCCCAGGTAGCAGATCCCGCGCTGCAAGTCCACCTTCGAACGAATGAGCCAGAAGCGTTTGTGCTCGCGGGTAGCCGCGGTCTCGACGGCCCCGGCGCCCTGGCGCACATCAAACGCTGGCGGAATAGCCTGGTCGGCCAGATCCAGGGCTCGGAACGCCTCAGCATAACGCTTCTGGAGCACGTAAGCATGAGCAAGGTCTTCGCATAGATTCGCCAGATAATCGCGATCACTGGCGTTCATCCGGGCCAGGGCTTCCTGGAACCAGGAACGATCCTCCTCCCCCGGATCGACCAGACGTTCCCACGGAGCGTCGTGGAGCTGGCGCAGCGCCTCCCAGAACCAGCGACAAGCCTCCTCAAGGTCGGCGTTAGCAGCCGCCTGACCGCGCATCCGACGCACCCTGGCCCGGCTGCGGTAGGCGCACCCCAGGCCCTGGCGGCCCTCGATGCTCCGCTCGGGCTCACCTGGACTCTGGTCAAAGTACTCCAAGAATTTGCGGTAGGCGGCCAGCGCCTGGTCAAAGGCCGCCTCGCTCTCGGCCGCGTCGTCGCGGCTACGATAGGCGCGCCAGCGCTGAAAGTTGGCTTCTATAAGCTCCTGCAGCGCTGCGTTCCGTGTACCGGGAAAGTCGCTGAGCAGCGCGCGCGCCCGCGCGATGCTGCGCTTGGCGCCAAACAGATCGTCGAGGTCCAGCAGGAGTTGGGTTTGGGTGTTCCAGGCCGCTGCCTCGCGGTAGCGCGCCCCGGCGCCGTGGAGCAGGCGGATGGCTTCCTCCACGAACAGCAGGCCCGTTTCCTGATCGCCTTGCAGGCGGTAGGCGAAGCTCAGGTTGTTCAGGGCCGTACCCTGGAGAATGTTGGTCTCATCACCCAGGGTCCTGTACAGGGCGATCGCCTGACCGTAGCGGGCGATGGCCGTATTCAGTTGGAGCCGCCGGCGCGCCAGGTAGCCCCAGTTGTTCAGGGCGTAGGCCCGCAGAAAGCGGCTCTGCTGGCGGCGGTATTCGTGGATGGGGCGCTGCGGCGCGGCGGCCGCCGCGTCCGCTTCAATTTGCTCCAGTGACCGCGCCAGGCGCGCGTAGCGGGCCTCGACCGCTGCAAATTGCCCCTCCTCCGCTGCCAGGCCCTCGACCTCCAGACGCGCCGTTTCGAGCGCGGCATGGGCCAGAGTATCGTCGGCAAGCAAGGGTTGGAAATCCTGTTCGATCCGGCTGGCAAGTTCCAGGGCGCGCGCGGGCCCGCCCCCCAGTTGCTCGGTGGAATGGATGCAGCGAAACACCCAGCGCGCCGCCTCGTCATACACGATCCGTTCCCAGGCATAATCCTCAAGTTTGAGGCGATCGCGAAAGATCTGGCCACTCTTGCTCTGCGGGTCAAAGAAGCGCGCCAGTTCGTCCTGGAGCTGCATATCGAACTCGCGATCACGGGTGAAGATGGCGCCGTAGGCCAGTTCACAGTAGTTCTGGTACCCTCCCAGCAGGGGCTGGCGCGCAAGTTGGTAGTACAGCCGGTCAATCTGCGCCGTCCGCAACCGGCCCAGGCGCCTGAGATCCATACCCTGCTGCTCGATGTCCTTCAGCACGTCTGCCTGACGTCGCTGAAAAAAGGCGATCGCCCCGGCGCGCCAGCGATCGGCATCGGCCACGCCCAACTGGCCCTCCAGCATGTCGTAGACATCATCGTGGAGCGTCAGAAGTCGTTCACCGCTGACCTTGACGAACCCAAAGCGCCGCAGTTGGTCCAGGCGTGTGCGCACCTCGGCTTCCGGCTCGTCATCGAGGGCCCGGAGCAGTTCCGGGTCCAGCCCCTTGCGCAAATAGCAGGCTTGAGCAAGCAGGCGGGCCAGAGCGGGATCACGTTCGTAGAGCGACTTGACAAAGGTGTCCACGAAATCCTGTCCCAGCCGATCGGTCGTCGCGGTATGCGGGTCACGCAACGACGGCGGGAGACTTTCGGGGTCGAAGTTGCAGACGCGTGCAATCTCCAGCGCCACGATAACCCGTACCGGCAGACCGCCGGAGAGTTGCAGCATAGAGTCATACCAGGGCAAATCTCGGAACGTTTCAGGGGGGTCGTACTGTTCGACAATCGCTTTGATCTCTTCAGGCCCCAGGGGAGGCAGGACGATGCGGCGGGCGAAGCGGTCGCCGAGGTGGCGCTGCAATTCGCGGGCCTGGCGCGGGCGCGGCCGTCCGGCGATCACCGTCAGACTGTTGGGCAGGGCGGCGAGCAACCTGGCCAGCCAGACTTCCAGTCGCTCCAGATGAAGCACATCGTAGGGCGCCACCTCGGGCAGACCGGGGTCCAGCCGCTCCAGGGTATCAATGGTGATCAGCAGGCGCTGGCCGGCAGTGGCCAACCGGTAGCCTTCCAGGAACCGGTCGCGCACGGCGTCGAGGCTTTCCGCTTGCTGTCTGCCTGCCTCGACCAGATTCAGGTAGAACCTGGCTTCCTCGAAGAAGAGGGCAAAGGCCTCTTTGCTCCGGCCACCCAGCGAGTGAATGATGCGGCCCGCCAGCGTTTCCATCAGGAGCAGGGGCTGCTGGTAGCGGGTATGGGCCAGGTCAATGATCCCCGTCTCGAGCAGGTCGCCGGCGCCGCTACGGCGGCGCTCCAACGCCTGGTCGTGGAGCCAGCGCAGTTCATGGGTCTTGCCGATGCCACCCGGACCGATCAGGTGATAAACCTGACCGCGGTAGACCGGCTCGTCGAGGGCCGCCAGCAGCAACGCGCGGGCCTCGGGGCGAGACAGTTCGTCGCCAGGGTCGGGAAATATGCCATCGTCGTCACGCATGACCCCTCCAGCCTTCCTACCCTTGCGGGGCAAGGTTGGTGCGGGCAACGGCGATCACCTGTTCGACCACGGCGAAACTCTCGTCGTAGAGAAGGTTGTAGCGCCGGGCAGCCTCGTAGGCGGCGCGCGCGAAGCGGTCAAGCTCACCGACGGTGCGCAAAAGGAGTTCGCGCAACGTGAGCCGCCGGGCGGTGACCAGCATCCAGGAGTGGCGGTTGTAGCGGCACAGGTAGGCCATCATCAGCACCAGATGCTCGGCGGCCTCGCCGAGAAACTTCGGATCGCCAGGAGGGGGGATCAACACGCGCTGACGCGGATCGAACGGCCCATGCTGCTCCACGCCCGGCCGGGGGACAACGGGAGACTCACCGGGGTCGAACTTGCCGAAGGCGCTGAGCATGCGCTGCAACTGGCACTGCCCCAACTCGCGCCAGTAGCCCCGCGTGGCGCGCTCCACCTCGACCGGCCCGAGGCCCTCCTGGGCGCGATATGGTTCAGGCGCGAGCGCCTCGGCCTCGTCCAGGAGGCGATAAAGGCGTTCGTCATACTGGTCTTGACGAACATAAAGGGCCGCTCGATCCTCCAGAATGTCCATCTGCACCAGCGGCGGCTCGTGGTGCTCCCTGGCGACCGCCAGGGCCCGTTCCAGCCAGTGGTGGCCGGCATCGAAGAGCTCGGCGGCCCGATCCGCGAAGACCAGGCCGCGCCGCAGCCAGACCACGCCCTGGCTGCGGTACAGACAACCGCGTGTCTGGAGTACGAGCCGCTCGGTCTCGGCGAGCGGGAGGCTCAGTTTCCCCAATTCCCGCTCGGCCTCCTTAAGCGCGGCGAGACCCTGGGCGAACACGCGGTCCTGCTCCAGGGGCGCGTCGTCGAGCAACTCGCCGGCCTTGCGGCAGGCCTCGGCGAGCGCGGTCAACGCGTGCAACAGCCCCCGCGTTCCGCCCTTACTGCGCATATAGCCGGCTGCCTGTTCGGCGTAATGGCGCGCCCGGAACGGTTCGCCCGCCCGGAGCAACACCCGCGCCAGCACGATGCGGCTGTAGGCTACGTCGTAGGCCGTGCCGTGGCGCAGGCGGATCATCAGGGCCTCCCTGACCACCCGCTCGGCCTCCTCGGTGTCGCCCTGTTCGGCAAGCGCGAAGCCCAGGTTGTTGAGGGTCGTGGCATGGAACTGGGGGAACGGCAGTCCTTTCTCCTGGCGGCTCAGGGCGATGGACCGGCGGTAGTGGGCCACGGCCTCGGCCAGTTCGTAGTTGCGGCGGTGGAAGTAGCCGCGGAAGTTGAGCGTCTGGGACTCGAGCAGTTCCAGCCAGCGCCGCTCGACCAGGGTGAGCGCAGCAGAGGCGTCCCGCGTACTGGCCAGCGCTTTCTCGGCTTCGTCAAGTGCTCGCTCAATCTCCCGGCGCTCCTCTGGCCGGGTCGCGCTTCCGGTATACAGATGGGCAATCGCCGTGGCCAACTCGAAGAAGGCCCGCCCGGCGCCCATTGCTTGCTCGCGCATGGTCCGAAACCGCTCAAGGCGCTCGAGCAACATGTGGGTGCGATTAAGGTTCTCATACTGAACGGCCGTGCGCAGCAGCCAGAGGGCCGCGAAGGCCAGTTCGTCCGCCGGGTCGAGGGACGACGCGGAGGGTTGCGCGCCAGGGCGGCGATAGAGGTTGCGCAGGACCTCCTGGTGCAGCGCCGCCACGTGGCCGGCATCACGGGCGAAGATCGCTTCATAGGACAGGAGTTGCAGGTAGGCGGCGGCCTCGCCCGGCCCCTCGGCGGCGCCGGCATAGACATAGCTCAGCCGATCACGTTGCAACTGGTGCAGGCGCCGCTGCGCGTCGTCGCGCTCGGCCGCGCGTTGCGCGGCCTCGGGCGCGCCGGCATCGAGGAAGAGCCAGGCTTCCACCGCCTCCTGACGTTCCGTCTTGACCCGGGCGATGGCCCGATCGTACCACTCGCGCACGGTGGTCAGGACCACCTGGCGCGATTCGTCGCGAACCAGGGGATGGGTATCGAGCCAGGCGTAGAGTTCGTCGTGCAGGAAGAGCATGGTCTCCTGATCGCTTGGATCGTTGGGACGGTCGCCCCGGCGCGTGTAGCGCTGGGTGCGGCGCAGCTTGACCATGGCGAGCTGGCTCAGGCGCGCGAACAGTACGGCGGGATCGGGCGGATCGGAGATTTTCAGACGCGCGAGCAGGCGCTCGAGCAGGTCGGGCGTCAGGCCCTTGCGCAGGCTGGCCATACACTGAAGGGCCACCAGCAGCGCCGGCGCGTCCTGGGTGATCGCCCCCAGAAAACGCTCGCGCAGCGCGGCGCGTAACGCCTCGCGCCGGTCATCCGGGAGAGGCGCATCGGGAGCGAGGCGGCCCACCTCCTCTTGCAAGGTATTGAGCACCCCGCCCGGCTCGCCGCCGATCAACTCCAGGGTAAAGAGCACCGCAATCCAGAAGGGTTGCCCCTGTGACAGTTCGTACCAGGCGCGCAGCTTGGTCGGGTCATCGAGGTCAAGCGCGCTGGCGATCTCGGCGGTCTGTTCATCGGCGCCGGCGCGGGCATCGGCGAGCATCTGGCGCGCCAGGGCCGCGGCGGCTTCGCGGTCGAGGCCGCCAAGCGCGATGGTGTGCCGGGGAAGCCGCGCGCCGAGATCGGCGTACAGGCCCACGGGCTGGCCGTAGAGGGTTTCGGCGCGGCCGCCAAGCACGATCAAGGTGTTCTTGAGCCGTGGCAGCGTGGCGCGCAGCCACACCTCGCCACCCACGCTCAGGTCATCGTAGGGCAGATCGAAGCGGCGATCGGCGCCATCACTCAGGCTGATCGCCTGCTCGACGGTATCGAACAGCAGCACCACCCGGCGACCCTCGCCGGCCAGGGCCTCGGCCAGTTGATTGTAGGCCTCCACGAAGGCCTCGCGCACGGCGCGCTGGACCTCGTCGAACACCTGGCCGCCGGAACGGGCGTCCTCGAGGCGCTGGCGGGCCTGCATGTACCCGTCCCAGAAACGCGGCGGGGTACGGGCGCGCAGGCCCAGGGCGATGGTTTCCTCGATCACCCCGGCGCGGAAGTTATCAACGTGGTAGAAGTCAATCAGGGGAGCGAAGGGAAGGCCCTCACGGTCCAGATACGCGGCGAAGGCTTCGATCAGGCGCGTCTTGCCCAACCCGCCCTCGCCGAGGATGCAGACCAGTTCCGACGTCGCGCTGGTGGCGCTGGCCCGCTGAGCGAGGAAATCCAGATCGGCCTCGCGCCCGAAGATGACCTCGGAGCGACGGGGAAGAGTTCCCTCCGCTCGCGGTTCGATCTCCATCGCACGCTCCCTCATTATCAGGCCAGATGCAACGCCCGCAGGCCGTTTGCAGTGAGAAGGGTTTTCTCACTGCGACGCCAACGGCGCCCAGATACAGATCCTGTGGTAGAGGGCTGGCAAGAGTGAACGTTGAAGGATCCGCAGATCCTAATTTTAGAATTCCATACTCAACTCAGGAAGGGCAATAGGACTTTGGTACCTTCCTCATCTAAAACTTCTACCGAGATCAGATATAAGAAGAATACACAATCGATCTTTTCAGGAGATCAGGTTTGACGAAAGTTCTGTACGATCCGCAACAGGGCCTCAGGCGGATAACCCAGACGCGCCAGGGCCGCGCGCAACTCCTGCCCTTCGCTCTGCTGCCCATCGTTCAGCATCGCCTCGAGCGCCGCGAGACCCTCCTGGGCGAGGTGGCTGCGATCGGCATTGGCGTAGTATTTCGCCAGCAGGTGCGCAATCTCCTCGAGCAGCGGGGGAACGGCGTCCGGGGTGACGTCGGGATGGCTCAGCCGCTGAAACACATATTCAACGATATAGATATGCTGGTTGCCAGGAACGGCGCCGATCTGCGCCTTGTAGTAATCCGCCGCGACACTGCGCAGTCTAGCATATGCTTCAGGTTGGTGCAACGCCAGCGCCCGCGCGAAGATCTGGCGGATCACCGGGGCGATCTGGTAGGCCCGCAGGGAACTGTTCCACTCAACCAGGCGCGTTTGCAGCAATTCACGGATCGTTATCAACCAATCGGATTGGCTGGCGGATCGATAACGGTCATCATAGGCGCCGAGGATCTCGCGCATGGAACTCACGTCGAACTCTCGCAGCACTGCCAGCGGCTTCAGAATGGCCCAGCTATCCCAGCGACCCTGTTGCTCGGGAACCGGCTGCGGTTCCAATTTGAGCCTGGACACCGCGGTGTGCTGCTGGAGATGTTCAAGCATCGCCTCCATCAGGTCGCGCTGGCGCTGCTCCAGCCACGCGCGCTGGTCGTCCATCGGGGCGCGTTGTTGTTCAAGGTAGGCAAGCCCCACCCGGTTTGCCAGCGGGTAACCGGACGTCAGTTCATACAGGGCGCTACCCAGGGCCTTATCGCCAGCTTGTTCCTGGGTGGCTTCAAGCGAGAGCGGCTCCAGCCGGCGCGGCTGCACCCGACGCCGCACATTGTGCTGGCGCCAGCGCAGCACAATCTGGCTGGCGAACACCGCTACAACGCGCGCGGGCTCTCCGCCCGGATCGTGCACGAGGGGGAGCAGGAAGAAGCGTTCGAGCCAGGCAAACAGCGCCTCCGAAGCATGCTCGCATGAATCAATGAGCAGCAGGAGGGCCCGCTGCCGGGAACGCTGGCGCAGCGCGGCCAGCAACGCTGTCAGGGTTTCGTCAACGGCGGCATCATCACGGACCATCTCCGCCAGCGCCAGGGCATCGCGCGCGGTCGTCATATCCGGAGGCTCGGGCAGGCGTTCAAGTTCCTGGATGGCGGTAGTGAGGAAGGCAAGTTTTTCCTGGACCAGCTTTCCCTGGCTCGAGGACGCATGCAAATCGATCAATAGCGGCGTGCTGAAGCCGCGCAGGCGATGGCGCAACTGCTGCAACAGCGCGGTCTTCCCGATCCCTGGCGGGCCGTGCAGGTTGACGATACACTGAGGCAGATACGCTTCGGTGTTCCGGTTGAGCGTTTCAACAAGCGCGGTAATCTGGTCGATCTCTTCGGTTCGGTTAACAAAGTCAGGTGATACCGGCATGGTATGGCTCCAGCAGCGAAACAAAGCTCAGGAGAACAGCGACCCCGGGACCTGACAGTATTCTTTTCTCTCGAGACCTCAGACATAGGTTCGCCGCGCGGCCCGTGGCGCACCCGTCTGGGAGAGGCGTGTCGGACGCTGCCCGGCGCTCCCGCTCCGGGAAGGCCTCGGTACAGGAAAGGTTACTGTTCGGTATGATGATGTGAGCAATGCAACAAGACTTCGTCTCAGCGAGGGGTACGGCGGCCAGCGGCCCCCGCGCCGGAATGGAACTTGCGGAGGAGCTTCGCTCTTTTGCGCCTCCCTCACCGGGAGAAGTCTCGTTGTACTACCCTTATCACCTGCCGCAGTTTCCGCTGCGAGAAGGTTCAGAGGGAGCCTGCGGCCCCGCAACCCCCGCCAGGGGCAAAGTGACAAAGGAGAACTACTAACCCGCTGGCGATACAACCTCACATTGATGGAACAGCAGCGTTTGTAAGAGGGCCGCGCCCTCTCACAAACGCTCTTCTCAGCATACTTTGAACCAATTCTAATGATATAGCGAATTGAGCGGGAGACCAGGATTGAAAGGGGACATCCGCCGGACATCCGCTGGACATCCGGCGGATGTCCGGCGGTATGGCGGACCCGTTGGGAGCATGCGCAGCGAAGCTACCGGCGCTCCCTGGCCGCGTGGCGCAGAATATAGCCGCCGGTGACCCGTTCGAGGTAACGTTCCTCTTTGAGTCCTTCATGGAGGAATCTGCTCAGCCGTTCGACAACTTTACGCACCGTGTCATCGCCGGTGCTTTCAAGGCGCCACACGTCGCGCGCGAGGTCGGTGTAGGTACAGCGTTCGTCCGGCCTCTGAAAGAGATACTCCAGCACCTCGCGCTGGCGGGTGGGCAACTGCTGCCACCCCGGGATGGGCACGCCGCCACGCGCGACACAGCCGTCCGCGCCCAGCGTGAGCAGCGGCACCCTGTGCGCGTCGTGGGTGGCAACAGGCGCCGAGGGAGGCGCGGGAGGGGAGGGAGGCTCAGGCTCGGCAGGCGTGGCCGCTGGGGCCACCACGCTCTGGAGGTGGCGGGGCTGGATCAGCAGATCGTTAACACTGGCGTCCCTGGCCCGTTCCAGCAGCAGGCGCTCGGCAAGGATCAAGAGGCGGCGCGGCGAGGCAGCGGCGGCGCGGCTGATGACATCGTCAATGTCGCGCAGGCTCGCATCGGAAAGAGCAGCCAGGCTCGGCACGATCCCGTTGCTGAAGTAGCTCAACCGGTTCTGCAGCAACTTCCGCAGCAGAGTCATGCCCTGGACATCGGACCAGGTCAACGCATAGCAGCCGATGCGATCCTCGCGCAGTTGGCCGCGCGCGCGCAGAACGTCAACGATGGGGCCGGGAACAAAGCACTTAAACACCAGTCCTGGCAACTCGAGCAATTCCAGATTGCCCAGGAAGGGCAACACCAGATCGGCGCCGCGCTCGGGTTGGGCCACCGTGGTCGCCACCTCGTCCACACGGTCGAGCAGGACGTACACCGTGCGCACGCCGGCGGCTTGCAAGGCGCGCAGCAGCCAGCGCAGTTGCTGCGTCGGCGGTAACTGGCCCAGGCGCCGGGCCACCTCGCCGCTCTCAACGGGCCGCGGCAACAAGCGGCTGGCGCCGGTCAGACCACGCAGTTCCTGATCGGTCAGCCGGTCGGCATAGTGGGTGCAAAACCAGGTGAGATACGCCTGCAAAAACGAATCGGATGGCGGGACGATCCACGGCGCGTCAGCAATCTCCAGCAGAGCGGCCACGGTATGGCAAAACAGCGCCTCCAGATAGCGGTTGACCTGCGTATGCAAGGGCTGTTCGCGCAGATCAACCAGGGGGATCCATTCCTGAAAGCGTACCACCAGGGGCCGGCGGCGCTCGGCTTCCTCGAAGCAGAGCCGTTCAAACATGGCGCAGGTCGTTGTCTTGCCTGCGCCCCGGTCGGCGTAGAGGATACTGCTGCGAGGTTCGACCTCGCGGGCGATGGCATCATAGGCGGGGTGCTCGACGAATACGGCTTCGAGCCACTCCCGTTCCTCATCGGCCTGCTTGTTCGCAAAGGGATTGCGTCCCTGCAATCCAACCAGTTGCAGCCATTCCGGTAGGCTTAGCATGGTTGCACCCCGCGCGGCCTTTCGCGCAACCGTTCGGGGGAGGCGCGAAGGGCACACCCCCCGCGATCCGGTTCCCTACGCAATGGCGGACTCGTTCTGGCTTCGCCAGGGCGCGCATCCGCCGCAGGCGGAACCAGGAGGTTGTAGAGGGGCCATACCTCTCTCCGCTCTCCGCGACGGCAACGGAGGTAGGCGCCGAAGCAACAATCGCTTATCGCACAACGTTACGTGACCATCCCTATTATATCGCTTCGAGGTCCGCTTGCTATCCAATCCGAGGGGTTTATCAAAATGAACAGATGAGCTATACTTTGTGTAAGACACGGTTTCGCTGCGCGGCCCTTTAAGGTAACGGGTTGGGGAGGTAAGGAAAGCGGCCCCCTTCGCGATCCGTTGGTCCCGCCCGCGGCGACGGGCCCGACCCGGCTTCGCCCGGCGTTTGCCCGCCGCGGGCGAAAAAAGAGGGGGCGAGAAGGCCCTGACTCCCCGCAGCCCCCGGTGGAGTTCGACGCATCATGACCTTTGCCGACGACAACTTGTTCGATGCTGGCTGGGAGGACCTGCTCAACAACCAGCTCTATGCTGACTACGTCCCCCCGGCCCATATCCAATCCTGGCTGGAGCGGTTCCGTTCGCAGCCGGGCAGCTACGTTGTCGAAGCGCCGCCACACTACGGCAAAACGGCCCTGATGCGCCATCTCTGGGAGAGCTTTGTCAACCGGATCGATTGGAAAGTCACTGGTTACGTGTTTCAGCAGGGTCGCCGGACAGAGGTTCGTGATGCCATTCGCCAGATCAACCGTCAATTGAAACTGATGGGCCTGATCCGCCCCGATGCGGATGAGCGCAGGGTTCCCTGGAGTCTGGTGGATAAGAACGTGGCTGAAGGCGGGTATCGCCTCATTATCCTGATTGACGCCCTCGATGAGAGCGATCACGTACAGTGGTGCGAGCTTGATCATCTGCTGCCGACGCTTCCCTTGCGCGCAACGGCGCTGATCGTAACGACGCGCCTGCCCATTAGCGAATACCGGGCGCGCTGTGCCGCAGTGCTTCAGGACGCCGGGGTCTTTCATCTTGACAGGCTCGAGCTCGAGGATATCACGAGCCTGCTTCGCGCATACCGGCGCCGGGACATAGAAGAATCGAGCACTTCCCAGATCTGGGAGGCAACCGAGGGCCATCCAGGGCGGGTCGCGGCGATTGCGCGCAGCGGTGATCCCGAGCGGATTCGTGACGGACCGCTGGCGTCACTCGAAGATCTCCAGGCCATCACCCGGCGCGATCTGGAGGACATGGAGCGGCGCGCGGTCGCTGACCGGACCTTGCTACGACGGCTCCAGGCACTGCTGGCGATCGCGCCGGCCGACCTGTCGCTGGTGGAGTTGCACGAAATCCTGGAGCTTCCCGATC
Source organism: Chloroflexaceae bacterium (assembly GCA_034431835.1). GTDB lineage: Bacteria > Chloroflexota > Chloroflexia > Chloroflexales > Chloroflexaceae > JACAEO01. The sequence continues at coordinate 21,295 of DAOUDA010000132.1, forward strand.
CTGAACACCTGCGGCGCCTGTGCGACCGCCTGGGGCGCCACATCCAGACGGGCTCGCGCTACCAGATACGCAGCCCCGACGTGCGTGAGTACATCCTCGAAGATGCCCGCCAGGGGGGCATTTATTGCAGGCCCGTGGACGCGATGCGCGCCGCCGTCGCCAGATGGTACCGGCAGCAGTATGAACAGACACGCGAACGCGAATTGCGCCACCTGCCGCGACACGTGTTGCGGCACGCGCCCAGCTTTCTGCTCGATGCCCCTGCGCCAGAGATGTTCGTTGGCGAACGGATCTTCACTGACCGCCGCTGGATCGAGGCCTTTGACAATGGCTTCGACGCCTTTGCCGATCTCTACGATGCCGTACAGACGGCATGGCGCGAAGCCGAGCGCCTTGCTCAGGACAGCGCGCGCATCCTCGGCGTGACCACCTGCGCCCTGGTGCTGACCTCGCTGCAACCGGCGTTTCCACCGGAAGCGGTTGCCGATCTGGTGCGCCGGGGTCTGGTGACCAGACAGCAGGCGGATCGCTATGCCAGTACCTATCGCTCGCAGCGCGAACGTGATGAACTGGAACGCTGGTTGGGGCAAGGTGACGACGTGCCTGAGCATCTTTTCCACCTGGATTTCAAAGAGATCGCCCGGTCCTCCCGGGCAGAACATAGCCGACGCTTGCACGACCTGCACCGCCGGTGGCTCCGGCCTGGCTCAGAGAAGCTGAAGACCTTGCTGGAAATACTGCGCGCCGAGCAGTTTTCCAGCCAACCGGCGCCAGCAGACGTTGCCGATGACGGTGGACCTGCCCTGCCGGAACTGATCGAACAGTTGAAGGCCGGATTGCCAGACGCCGTGCAGCGTTCCACCGAAATTCCAGTGCCCGTTGAACAGACCGGCACATCGGTTGGTATGCGGGCCCCATATCAGCTTGACCTCGATGTACTCAGTGAAATCGCCGCGCGCTGGACACCCGACGAGCCGCGCAGCGTTGACTACTACCTCCGCCTGACGCGCCTGTTTGACGGCAGTACCCGCGATCTGTACTGCGATGCGCTCATCACGCTCACGCCGACCATCAAGCGGGTGTTTGGCGCGGCCTATCTTGAGAAGCTGATCACGATTATCGAGGCCATCAGGCGCGCGTACCCTTAGAGATGAGCTCACGACCCTTGAGACCGCCAAAAGACGTTTTCCTGGGAGGACCGCGGCGCCCTCCCGGACCCTCTTCCTCCGGTAGGGGCGTAGGTAAAGCGGCTTTCCCCTCCTTCCCTCCAACCAGTGGTCATTGGAGGGGGCGGGCCGCCGCGACTCAGTTGAGCCGCTCATTGGACCGGAAGGCCACACCCCCATTCACCAGATCCTGCACGATGAAATCGAGGTGACCGTAGCGTTGCAGGTGGCTGACCAGATCCCACAGGTGGACCCGGCAGAGATGTTCGATGTCCTCCGGCGTGAGGCGCAATCCAAGGCGCTGTAGCGTCTCGTGAAAGGTCTTCAGCACCAGGGCCTGTTCGCGCTGCCAGGTCGCGCCCATCAATTCGATTGTTCGCGCGCGCCGCACCACCTCCGGCTGGTCCACCACGACATCAACGATGTCCACGCTGTGCAGCAGAACGCCGTACACAGCCGCCTGCTCCCTGAGGTTCTCGAACAGGCGCCCGGCAAGCTCATCCTTGCGGCGCCATACCTCCAGGGCCGACCAGTCAGAGTCATGAACCAGCTTGCGGGTCAGTTCTTCGGCAATTTCCTGAACATACCCCCTGGCGAGGTCGCTCCAATAGCGAGGATCGTGCCAGGCGTTGCGCCCCTGCGCGCCGTATTCCGAGCGCAACTGGTTGACAAGCGTGTCGCAGGGGATCTGGTTCACCATCCACCAGTAGTCGGGATCGATGCAGAATTCGATGGCCAGATCCACCCGGTGAAGGTTCCGAATGGCGGCATGCTCCGGGGGGGACGGAGGATCGACTCCGTTGAACCGCCAGGCGTCCGGCACGGGCGCCGGGTCCGGGCACGTGCCGACATCATCCAACGCGAAGTCCAGCTTCAAGCGACGGGTCGGCACTACCGCCAGCAGACGCTCGAACAGCGGGAACGGCGGCGGGATCCTTCTGTAGCCCTGGACGGTACGGCTCCGGATCGGCCCGATGTAGATATGCTGCAACCCTGTGGACACCGTGATCAGGCGGTCGTAGTGCCGGAGCACCCCGGCGAGCGTCAGGGCCCAGCCGGCGCCGATGGCCGGCAGCCACGACCACTCGTTCAACCATTCCAGACGATGCAAGAGGAGCACGATGCTAACGGCCGCGCTGCCAAAACAGACCAGGGCGAGCAGGATCACCGGCACGGCGGCCTGCTCGCCGGAGGGATCGATCAAGGTGTAGAGCAGCACGGCGACGGCAAGGAGCGCAAGAGCGGCAGCGAACGATGTGGGTGTGAGCGTGCTCAACACGGCGAGCCCCAGCCAGAGGATCGTTCCGGTAAGCAATGCCCGGCGCACTTGATACAGATTGGTACGCATGAGAAAGGCTCCTCTCCGCCGGCGCCTGGAAGGTCTCGCTTCCAGACGCCGGCCAACAAACGCGCTTGCACAAGACGAGTAACGCTACCAGCCGACCATCACGGGGTTCCTGGATGTGCTTTTGCCCGCGCGCCGCGGGCCAGGGTCCATGGTTCCTCCTTTCGACTCGTTCACGGTGGTGGTCAGAGAGGAGTGTCATTCAGCAGGCCTCGTTGTCCCGACCATTCCATTCGATCGAAATCTTGCGGTTTGTTCCTCCTTTCTACACATCGGATGGAGTGTTACGGTCTTTGTATGGCTTCACTATAGTCGCCCGGGGCCGATGTTGCGCGGATGCGGCGCTGCCGTCGGGGGGACGGTAGGGCGACAGAGGGCGGACGCTTGAGGAGTGAGGAGGCGGGGAGGTGGAGAGGCGAGGAGTATGCCCTGGCACGGCAAGGCCGAGGCATTGGCTATGCCTCGGCCTTACCACGCGGCTCGGACGCAGGAGCGGCCCTACTCTACCGGGATCAGCTTCAGAAAGTTGGTTGGCCCGTAGCGGTAGACAGGATGCCCGCCGGTGAGCACGATGGTATCGCCACGCTGCACGATGCCCCGATCGCGGAGCATGCGCTGGATCTGTTGCTCCAGGTCATCGAGGCGCTCGGCTTCCTGCACCACCATGGGCATTACCCCCCAGTACAGGGCCGCGCGGCGCGCCGTTTCTTCGCTCGGGCTGAAGGCCAGGACGGGCACTCGTGGCCGATAATGCGAGATCAGACGCGCGCTCGCACCGCTCCGCGTCAGGGTGGCGATGACCCGCACCGGCACCATGGTGGCGATGGCGGCGGCCGCCGCGGCAATCGCCCGCGGGTTGCTCTGCACTTCGGGGATGGCCCAGCGCGGCGCGGCGATGTCGCTGCCGTGATGGGTGTCGGCCCCCTCGATGGCGTCGGCAATCATGGCCATCATCTGCACCGCCTCGACGGGATAGGCGCCGATGGCCGTCTCGCCGCTGAGCATCACCGCGTCGGAGCCGTCGAGGATGGCGTTGGCCACATCGCTCGCCTCGGCGCGGGTGGGCCGCGGGTTCTGGATCATCGATTCGAGCATCTGCGTGGCGGTGATCACCGGAATGAGCGCCCGGTTGGCAGCGTCAATGATCTGTTTCTGGATCAAAGGTACACGCTCCGGGGGCATCTCCACCCCCAGATCGCCGCGGGCGACCATGATGCCGTCGGCGACGGCCAGGATCTCGGGCAGCACCTCCAGGGCCTCGGGCCGTTCGATCTTGGCGATCACCGGCGTGCTCTTGCCGGTCTGGCTGATCAACGCTTTGACGTCGGTAATATCGCTGGCCTTACGCACGAACGAGAGGGCCACGTAGTCCACGCCCTGTTCCAGCCCGAAGCGTAAATCTTCGATGTCCTTGGAGGTGACCGCCGGGGCGCTTACCCGCACGCCGGGCAGGTTGATACCCTGGTTGGGCTTCAGGCGACCGCCGTGCAGCACCTGCGTCTCCACTTCGGTTTCGGTCCGCCCCACCACCAGCAGTTCAATCAGGCCATCGGAGACCAGAATGCGATCGCGGGAGCGAACGTCCCTGGGCAACTCGGTGTAGGTGGTGCTGACCCGCTCGGCGTCGCCGGGGATCGGCTCGATGGTGATGATGAAGCGCTGGCCCGCCACCAGTTCCACGGGCCGGTCATCCACCAGGGGGCCGGTGCGGATCTTGGGGCCCTGGAGATCCTGCAAAATGGCGACGTGGCGGCCCAGGGCGGCGGCGGCGCTGCGCACCAGGGCGATGTTGGCGGCATGGTCGGCATGGGCGCCGTGGGAGAAGTTCAGCCGCGCGACGTTCATCCCGGCCTTGATCAGGTCGGTGATCCGTTCGAGGGTGCTGGTGGCGGGCCCGAGGGTCGCCACGATCTTGGTCCGACGCATGGATTCTCCTGCTCCTCTCCGTACCCCCGCTCCAGGCCAGACTCAGGGACCGACCGTGACCAGGGGCGCGATCTGGGCGAAGAGTTTCTCGCCTATCCCCGTCACCTCGCGCAGTTCCTCGACCGCGCGAAATGGTCCCTGTTCCTCGCGCCGGGCGACGATGCGTCCGGCCAGGGTTGGCCCGATGCCGGGCAGTTCCTCCAACTCCGCGGCGCTGGCGCGGTTCAAATCGAGCAATCCGCCAGCAGCCGCCCCTGGCGCGCCAGGCGCCGCGGGCGCCTCGGCGGCAACCTCGGCGACCGAGGCGATATGCACGTGTTGCGCATCCCGCAGCGGCTCGGCCAGGTTCACCCGTTCGCGGGCCGCTTCGGGACGCAGCCCGCCTGCCGCCATGACCGCGTCATTCACGCGCGCTCCGGCGGGCAATTGGTAGACATCAGGGCGCCAGACCGCCCCGCTGATGTAGACAACCAGATCGGCGGGCGCGTCACTCGCCGCGTCGGGAAGGGCCGGGGCCGCGAGGGGGTCCAGGCCCTCCAGCGGATCGGCGCCCGCGGGCGCCGGCGCCGGTTGGGGAAGCAGCCGGGGGGCCAGGCCGGCCACCAGGATCACCGCTCCCAGAACGAAACATAGCGTTGCTGCCAGCAGCCGTGGTGAACGCCAGAGCGCCGCAAGTTCCATCATCGCCTCCTCGCATACGGCAACCATCCTGTTCGCTGTATGTACCGCTGCGAGGCGCGAAAGGTTTGGGGGAGGGTTCCCCACCACTCGCCGCGGGCGCGCCGCCAGATAAGCATGGTTCCTGGGAGAGCTTCGCCATCCCAGACCCTTCCATCGCCAGGCTCGGACCCAGGGTGTTTCGCCCGAGGATTATAGCATTCCTTACCTCCCCCAAACCGGTCGGAGGAGGGCGGGGCAATCAGCTTTCCCCTCCCTCCCGCCCGACAGACTGGTTGGGCGGGGTCGCGTACAATACCGCCACGCATCGTGGAACGGCATATGAGGAGATTATGCGCATCTGTGAAGATCAGCGAAACGGCGAAGGCTGCGGCGCGATCAACCCCAACGACGCAACCGTCTGCGCTCGCTGCGGGCGTTCCCTGCAATTCGCTGTCCAATTGCGCGACCCGGGCGACCGGATCGGCGCCTATGAAGTTGTTCGCGACCTGGGCCACGGCAGCTTTGGCGCGGTGTACGAGGCGGTGGATACGCGCAACCCGCAACGGCGGGTGGCGATCAAGGAAACCTTCGAGGCGCCATCGGTGCGGGGCTTTCAGCGTGAGTTCGAGGCCCTCGCCAACCTGCGCCATCCCAATCTGCCGCGCTACTACGAGATGTTCGAGGCCGATGGCTGCGGCTACCTGGTGATGGAGTTCGTGCCGGGCCAGAGCCTCGACGAGATCCTGACCCGCCAGAAGGGGCCCCTCTCCGAACAACTGGTGGTGGCCTACGCCGAGCAGCTTTGCGATCTCCTCAGCTACCTGCACAGCCAGCACCCGCCGATCATCCATCGCGACATCAAGCCCCACAATATCCGCGTCACCCCAGAGGGCCAGGTGAAGCTGGTGGACTTCGGGCTGTTCAAGCAGGGCGTGCAGCGCACGCGCAAGACGCTCCACGGCCTCGGAACGCTCGAGTATATGCCTCTGGAGCAATTCGACTGGTCGGGCGGGACGGACCAGCGCAGCGACATCTACAGCCTGGGCGCGACGCTGTACCATCTGCTCACCAATCGCTACCCCCTCAGCGCGCCCCGGCGCATGAGCAGCGTGCGCGATCCGCTGAAGCCGCCGCACAAGGTGAATCGCCGTGTGTCGCCGCAGGTCTCGCAGGCGATCATGCGGGCCATGGCGCGCTTTCCGCAGGAGCGTTACCCCAGTGCCGAGGCCTTCTGCCGCGATCTTCAGGGCCGGGCGCAGCGCTACATCAGCGGCGCGCGCATTGGCCGGGCGCTCGCCGGGCACACGAGTTTCGTGCACGGGGTGGCCTGGAGCCCTGATGGGCGCATGCTGGTCAGTTGCGGCGCCGACCGCACCGTGCGCGTCTGGCGGGCGGCTGATGGCACACCGCTGGCCTGTCTGGAGGGTCACACCGACCGGGTGCTGAGCGTGGCCTGGAGCCCCGATGGCGAACTGATCGCCAGCGCCAGCACCGATCGCAGTGTGCGCCTCTGGCGCGCCCGCGAGTGGCAGGCGCTGCGCGTCCTCGACGGCCACGCCGAAGCCGTTCACGGAATCGCCTGGAGCCCCGACGGCGACCTGCTTGCCAGCGCCAGCGCCGATGGCGCCCTCCGTCTCTGGCAGACCGCCGACGACGGGCCGGCGCACGAGATGCGCCCCGAGGTGACCGTTCGCCTCTACAGCGTGGGCTGGCGGCCCGACGGGCAGAGCCTGGCCGCGGGCTATGGCGACGGCGTGGTGCGCCTCTGGCATCTCGGCGAGCCGCCAACGTTCGATAACCTCGCCGGGCACACCAGTTACGTCTACGCAGTGGCGTGGAGTCCCGACGGGCAGATCCTGGCCAGCGCCAGCGCCGACAACAGCGTGCGCCTCTGGCGCCTGGCCAAGGGCCGCCTGGTCAACGAACTCCGCAAGCACCGCAACTGGGCCGCCGACCTGGCCTGGAGCCCGATCGGCAAGGTGGCGGGATTTGGCGAGGGCGAGCGCCGCGAACCCCTCTGGCTCTGGCGCGTGAGCGACGGCAGCCTGTGCACCACCCTCACCGGCCACCAGAATTATGTCTACACGGTCGCCTGGAGTCCCGACGGGCAGGCTCTGGCCAGCGGCGGCGCCGACTCGACCATCCGGCTGTGGCGTCACGATGGCATGCCTATCGCCACCCTCACCGGCCACAACGACTGGGTGCAGAGCGTGGCCTGGAGCCCCGATGGACGGACCCTGGCCAGCGCCAGTCTCGATGGGACGGTGCTGCTCTGGAACCTGGAGTAACGTTCCTGGGAGGGTTGCGCCCTGCCAGACCCTCCCTGGCCACGTCTCTGCACATGAGCAGTGCCAGACGCCCTGCTGTTTCCAGTATCTTGCCAGCAAATTGCCAGAAAGAAATCTTACATGTTTTTACTGCCACAACTATAATCGTACGTGGCCACCCCGTATGATGCAACATCACAGCGATTCGAGCACCTGCAAGCATCAGTGGAAGCGCCCCAGGAACAGGGCAACCGGCTTGCCTCCCCGACGCCAGGCCGCCTCTCCTCGTCGCACAGCCAGACCAGGTCGTACACGTCGCGAAGTGTAACACTCGCGACGATGGATCAATGAGAAGGTGTCGCGCGCACGCCGCGCGGTAAGCGCTTGTCGCGCGCGCGGGGGTGTCGCCTCCCTTCCCGACACGGCAAGAAGGGGACGTGGATGACTGACTCAGAACAGATGAGCCAAGACTTCCCGCCGGAATCCGACGATGACCCGCGTATGCGGCGGCTGCTGGCAGCCTACGCTCCAGCGCTTCACCAGCACCTGCGGGAGCGCCTTGATGGTCTCTTGTCGGACGACCTTGCCGCACAGATAGCGCCGGCGATCCGCGCTGCGGCCCGCGACGATCGTTCCCTCGACGCGGATACTGCCGAACCTCCGCTCGCGCTCCGCCGATCCGTCTCCGAGAAGCTCACGATCTTCTGCCTGCGCACCGGCCTGACGGGACCGGCACTGGTGTTGCTGCTCGAGTACGCGCCACACATCAAGCAGGCGCTCAAACGGGGCAAGCATGGGCAATACCTGAGCGCGGAAGATCTGGAAGATCTGGCCCAGGACACCATTGTACGCGCGGTGGAACGGGGCGCGCAGTACCAACCCGAACTCAGCAGTCTGGGTCGCTGGCTCAATGTGCTGGCACATTACGCCATGCTCGACCTGATCCGGGATCGCAGTGTCTTGGACGCAGCCGGACGCGATCGGATCGCCGCCGAACAGCTACAAGCACTGGGTGATGGCGCGCCGGAGTTTGATGAGCAGATGCGCGGGCGCATCCGGGAGGCCATCGGGAAGTTGTCTCCCGGTCTCGCGCTGTACATCCAACGCAGCTTTCTGGAGGGCTGGAGCGATGCGGAGATCCAGCACGCGCTGAACGCCAGACCCGGCACTCTGCGAGTCTGGAAGACGCGCGCCTTGCAGAAGTTGCGGGCCATTCTGGGCAGTTCGTTGGGGCTGGTGCTGGTGATGATGATCGTCACGGTCGGGCCGGTGGTCGCGCAACCGCTGGTCTCGGCGCTGGGCCTCGGTCCCATCGCGGAGGCGCCTGGTCAAACGCGGACCGCAACCGTCGCGCCTCCGCCGTTCGCCAGGATCGCCGAACCACCGTCGCTAGCCACCGCTTCGGCCACGGCCACGCCGCCTTCCGCCTCTCCCACGCTCGCGCCGCCCTCAGTGGCCCCGGCCCGCCCGGTTCCCAGCGTAACACCGGCGGAGAGCGTCGCTGCGCCTTCGGCCACGGCAACCCTCGCGGCAACTCCGACCCCGGCGGCAACGGCCACGCCGCTCACGCTCCCCTCACCGCTTGCGGCGCCGCCGAGCAGCGATGGTTCCCTGCCGCCGACCGCCACGCCGCGCCTGGAGGTGCGCCTGCCGGCGACCCCGATCCGCGCCCCGGCGCAGATGCCCGAGGAAAGCCCTACCGCGCCCGCGGAAGCGGCGGAACCGACGGCTGCGCCCGAACCTGAGACGACCGCCAGTGCCACCCCCACCGCTACCGCCACCGCCACGGCGAGCGCCACCCCCACCGCTACCGCTACCGCCACGGCGAGCGCCACCCCCACCGCTACCGCCACCGCCACGGCGAGCGCCACCCCCGGCCCCACCGCTACCGCCACCGCCACGGCGAGCGCCACCCCCGGCCCCACCGTCACCGCCACGGCTACCCCCACACCGACACCCGAGGTGTGCCAGGGAGCGGGGGAAACCGTAGTGATCAGCGGCGCCGAGATGGGTCTGCGCGCGGAGCAGACAATCGTCATTCCCGAGTCGCGCTGGTCAACCGTACAGGTCGTGGGGCGCTTCGCCGGCGACGCGCGCACAGTGCCGGACCTGGTCCGTTTTCGCTTTGCCGATGGCGCGGAGATCGTGCGGCGCGCGCCGAGCCAGGTGAACGACCAGGGGTATGTGTTTGAGGCCCCGGGCCGCCCGGGTCCGGCGAGCGTGTACGTGCGCGAACCGCGCGGCGCCGCCACCGCGCGCGGCATTGTGGTCACCGCGGGCAACCCGGCGAACGAAGGGGTCTGCGGCGCCTGGGCCTCTCCCTTCACACCGGTGTATAATGGAATAACAACCATAGACGTGCTTCTGCCCCGGGCGCTGGAACAGCGCGGCGACCTGCGGGTGCGCGGCGTTTTCATCGCCGTCCAGGACGAGCAGCCCGTTATCTTCGGCGCCGAGGCCGGCGGCGTGGTTGCCCACGTGCAAACGGCGCCGAACGTCGGCCCGGTGCTGATCATTGAGGAGGTGATGCTCCCCGATGTGCCACCCGGCACGGATCGCGTGCGGATCTGGTTCGCGTCACCACGTTCCAGCGACGCTGCGGGGATCTTCGTGAGCGCATCCGTCGCCTACCCCTGTCCATCGGCAGGACCATTCTCCAGTACGTCCTCCAGCAAACCGGCAAGCGCGGTCCTGGCCGGAACGATTCGGTTGTTCCACGTCTTACGGAGGAGAAGGGCCAGCCATCAGGCACACACGCGCTGCCCACGCCCTCTCGCCGGTGAAGCCGGAAGTTTCGCCCACCCACCCGGCTCGGCGAACTGCGTGCCGCGGGGAGCATAGGGACCGGCATCGGCGCCGCTTCCCATACCCGCCCGGCATACGAGGACCATTGCGTATGGAGCAGACTACCTGGGAGCGAAGCGCAGAAGCGCTCTTGCTCCTGTACTTCACCAGAGAGGAGATCGAACGCTGCACCCCTAACGAGCGCCGTTTGCTCGCCGTGATGCAGTTCATCGATCTCCCCGATGATGAGGTCCCGGACGATCCCGACCTTGAGCGGCGGCGCCGGCGGCTGGTTGCGCGGCTTGCCGCGCCGCCGCCGGCCCCTTTGTCTGATGCCGCCAGCGAGGCTTTGTCCCCCTAACCCTCTCTCCCTCGAACTACGTCCCTCACCCCCTTGTCCTCGAACCTCCTACGCATGGTCGTTCGCGTCCCGGGATGCGTCACGTCGCCCTTCGCCCGCTGCGGTCTTCTTGCAAGTGTCTGGCACCCACCCTTTGCTGTAACACCGGCAACGATAGAACTATAGAGCGACTTCAAGAGCCGCTCGCCACCGCGCAGAACGCCCTGACACGCATCCGATTGCTGCGCGCCTTACGACCGTGCTGGCAACACCCGCTGGCGACGGGCTGCACGAACCGCGGAGTCAGGGTCTCAAGCGACCGGTCCGGTTGGCTGGAAGCCCGAGCCATGGCGCGGTTCCGAGGAGAAAGGAGCGCCCACTATGGAGGGCAACATCTTCATCATCCTGATCCTGATGTTCATCCTGGCCGTGGCCCTGCAATCGCGGACGCCTCCGCCACCGCCGCAGATCATTGTCACCCAGAGCGAGTCTCCCGCTGGCGGGCTGGGCGCTCTGTTGCTGGCGTTCCTGCTCGTGTTGCTGGTCCTGGCGCTTGTCGGGCGCTTCCTGGGCGCCTGAGGCGCGGCCAGGGCCACGCCGGTCCGCCTCTCCACCCCCGGGATGGGAGACTTGCGCCCTTTCCAGAAAAACAGGTGGGGAAACCAGGTTGCCCCACGGCCCTCCTCCCGGCTGGCACGGCGCAACCCTCCCGGGCATCCCCCCTGCCCGGCGGCATGGTCCGGGCAGGTCAGCCCTCCGAGGAGTCTTCCTTCCCACCTCCTGGTGAGCGAAGCCGCCCAGGAGTCTAACACAACGCTAACACCCCACTAGTGCGCGGCAGATGCGCGCGTGTTACGATACGCTCAGCATTGTGGACAGGGAGGAATACGCCTATGTCATTTAATACGAGTCGTTTCACGCAAAAATCCACCGAGGCGATCATCGCCGCGCAGACGATCGCCGAACGCAACGGGAACAGCGAGGTGCAACCCGAGCACTTGCTGTACGCCCTGCTCGAACAGACCGACGGGGTCGTCCCCCAGGTCCTTACGCGCCTGAACCTGGCGGTTGGCGCGCTCAAGCAGCAGGTCAACGCCGAGATCAACAAACTGCCGCGTGTCAGCGGCGCGAACGTGCAACCCCAGTACAGCTCGCGCATGCGCACGGTGCTCTTGCGGGCCTACGACGAGATCGGCCAGTTCGGCGACGAGTACGTCTCCACCGAACATCTGCTCCTGGCGATCTTCGATCACGCCGGCGGCGGCGCCGAGCGCGTCCTCAAGCAGGCCGGGCTCACGCGCGACAAACTGCTCGCCGCCCTGCGCGAGGTGCGCGGCACCCAGCGCGTCACCAGCCCCACTCCCGAGGGCACCTACGCCGCCCTGGAGCAGTACGGCCGCGACCTGACCGAACTGGCCCGCCGCGGCAAACTCGACCCGGTCATCGGGCGCGACGAGGAGATCCGCCGGGTGATCCAGATCCTCAGCCGGCGCACCAAGAACAACCCGGTGCTGATCGGCGAACCGGGCGTGGGCAAGACCGCCATCGTCGAGGGGCTGGCCCAGCGCATCGTGCGGGGCGACGTACCCGAGGCGCTCAAGAACAAGCGCGTGGTGGCGCTGGATATGGGCGCGTTGATCGCCGGGGCGAAGTACCGGGGCGAGTTCGAGGAGCGGCTCAAGGCCGTGCTCAAGGAGATCCAGGAGCGCGAAGACATCATCCTCTTCGTGGACGAACTGCACACCGTGGTCGGCGCCGGCGCGGCCGAAGGGGCCATGGACGCCTCGAACATGCTCAAGCCGATGCTGGCCCGGGGTGAACTGCACATGGTCGGCGCAACCACCCTCGATGAGTACCGCAAGCACATCGAGAAGGACGCCGCCCTGGAGCGCCGCTTCCAGCCAGTCGTGGTGAACCCGCCGAGCGTCGAGGACACCATCAGCATCCTGCGGGGGTTGAAAGAGCGTTACGAGACCCACCACGGCGTGCGCATCACCGACGCGGCCCTGGTGGCGGCCGCGGTGCTCTCCGAACGCTACATCAGCGACCGCTTCCTGCCCGACAAGGCGATTGACCTGATCGACGAGGCCGCCGCGCGCCTGCGCATGGAGATCACCTCCGACCCGCAGGAACTCGACGACCTCAAGCGGCGCATGATGCAACTGGAGATCGAGCGCGAGGCCCTGAAGAAGGAAACCGACCGGGCCAGCAAGGAGCGGCTGGAGAAACTGGAGCAAGAACTGGCCAACCTGCGCGAGGAGCGCAACCGTCTGGAGATCCAGCTCCAGAACGAGCGCCGCGAACTCGAGCGCATCCAGTCGTTGAAGGAGCAGATCGAGCAGACCAGGGCGGCCATCGAGCAGGCCCAGCGCCAGTACGATTACAACAAGGCCGCCGAGTTGCAGTACGGCACCCTGGCCAGCCTGGAGCGGCAACTCCAGGAAGCCGAGGCGCGCCTGGACCAGAGCGCGAGCATCCTGCGCCAGGAGGTGCGTGAACAGGACATCGCCGAGATCGTCTCGCGCTGGACGGGCATCCCGGTGAGCAAGCTGCTCGAAGGCGAGGTAGAGAAGCTCATCCACATGGAAGAGCGTCTACACCGGCGCGTCGTCGGTCAGGACGAGGCGGTGCAGGCAGTGGCCAACGCCGTGCGCCGGGCGCGCTCCGGCCTGCAGGACCCGAACCGGCCCCTTGGCTCGTTCCTCTTCCTCGGCCCCACCGGCGTCGGCAAGACCGAGTTGGCGCGGGCCCTGGCGGAGTTCCTCTTCGACGACGAGCAGGCCATGATCCGCATTGACATGTCGGAGTACATGGAGAAGCACACCGTCGCGCGGCTGATCGGCGCCCCGCCCGGCTACGTCGGCTACGAAGAGGGCGGCCAGCTCACCGAGGCGGTACGGCGCAAGCCCTACAGCGTCATCCTCTTCGACGAGATCGAAAAGGCCCATCCCGACGTGTTCAACGTGCTCCTGCAGGTGCTCGACGACGGACGCCTTACCGACGGGCATGGCCGGGTGGTGAACTTCAAGAACACCGTGGTCATTATGACCAGCAACGTCGGCTCGGCGATGATCCAGGAGATGGCCCAGCAAGGGGCCAGCGAAGAGGAGATCCGCGCGGCCGTGCTGACCGAGCTGCGGGCCGAATTGCGGCCAGAGTTCCTGAACCGCATTGACGAAGTGATCGTCTTCCACCCGCTGAGCCGCGATCAGATCGGCAAGATCGTCGAGATCCAGTTGGGGCGGCTGCGCAAACTGCTTGCCGATCGCAAGCTCGGCCTGGAACTGACGGAGGAGGCCCGCGCCCGCCTCGCCGAGGAGGGCTACGATCCCATCTACGGGGCGCGCCCGCTCAAGCGGGCCATCCAGCAGCGCATCCAGAACCCCCTGGCGCTGGAACTGCTCCAGGGCCAGTTCCACGAGGGCGACACCATTGTCGTAGACGCCGGCCCCGACGGGTTCACCTTCCGCCGCGAGGTCAACGCGGCGCAGCCGGCCTGAGCCACGGCCAGTCGCGTAGTGTTCATGAGGGGCGCGGGGGGCCGTATAACCCCCGCGCCCTTGTTTCCCGCCACCTGGAACGCCATATACGGCAATCCCAAACCCCAAAATCCAAAATCCCATTACGGGCGACGCTCAATGAGTATGGGCGCGAAGTCTACCTGCCACTGGATCGAGGTATCAACGATCTGGCCAGCGATACTGCTCCCATCAAGGCGCCTTGCCCCGATGGCGCGGATAAACGGAACTCTGACGACCCGCCGCTCGCCTCCCTGTGACCAGAGCACATCAACGACCTTCGAGCCTTGCACAAAACGATAGGCTTCGACTCCTACTCCATACTCCACGCGGCGAACCTCGCTGAACGGTTCAACCATGCGCGCCATGTTCCGGAAGGCGACATACGCGGGCCGCGGCTGTTGCCTTCCGTCGAGCAGACTGGACCAGCGCCAGCCCGGGCCTTCCAGCGTGTACCAGGTGACCTGGCTGACATCCGCCGCGGCGGCGCGGGCGAAGGTACGGACGAGATGGTGGGCCTGGGCCTCAAAAAACGCCGCATCTGGCGTTGCACAGTACAATGAATTCGAAGAACAGATCAGGCTGGTTTCATTGAGCCACAGGGGTTTGCGTACCCCATAGCGCGACATGACCTCGCTCAGAAAGTTTACCTTCCCGACCGTCCAACCACCGAGGTGCTGCCAGGGGCCCGGAACGGCGATGTCGTGATCAAGCAACGGCTGGCCGCTGTAGGATGGATACGTATGGTAGGCCAGAATATCAAAATACGCTCCACCCCCGGCCCGCAATGCCCCTTCGAAGAAGCGCTCTGGATTACCCATACTGGCATCACTCGTATCACTTTCGCTTAACAGCAGGCCGCCAAAGATGATCCTGGCCTCAGGGTTGCCTCGGTGTAAGGCAGGAGTGGCGACTTGAAGCATCCGCCCATACCGCTCACCTCCATAGTAGAGATCGTGTACGTCTCCCATACATCCATAGGGAGAGTCGCTCGGGACAAGGCCAGGATCCACGTCTGGCTCATTCCCGATCTCCCAGTGATCCACCTGACCGCGATACCGCCATGCAAGAGCCTCCAGAAAAGCCGCAAATTCACCGAGATACTCATCACGAATGGCGGCACAGTTCGAGGGAACCACCGCCGCCCACTCTGGCGCGCCACGGATAATGCCTACGGGCGTCATACCCAGGTCACGCGCGCTCGCAAGCGCGTCGTCCACACGTCGAAGAGCCTGCCAGTTGTAGGGGCCACCCCGTTGAGTCTGAACTTCGTGCCAGATGAAGCCATCCAGCCGCACCCATCGTGCGCCAAGATCAGCGGCCCGCGCTCGTATCTCTGGACGAGAGAGAAAGCCTGGATCGCTCTGAACGGCGAACAGCGATTGCCGGGCAGCCATGCCCATAACCGGCAGGTAGATCTGGAGCGGCGGCTGAGCGCGGGTTGTTATGCTGATTGCGGCAAACATCAGCACAAAGGCAGGCAAAATGCTTATCCATCGGAGACGCATCACGTTACCTTTGCACGTTGCTGGAGTATCTCCACTTTGTTGCTTGCCGCCGCTTCCGCTGCCAGGAGGTTCAGAGGGGCTGCACCATTCCGCGATTTCCCCCTGGGAAGGATCTTCGGGGGCCTGCGGCCCCGCACCCCCCGCCAGGAGCAACGTGACAAAGTAGAGGTATTGAGGCTTCACCTGGCAGCGCCACGGTGTTTCTTCCTCCCCACAGCGAAGCTACGTCTAAGAGGGTTGCAACGTCTGACAGCATTGTGGCTTGCTCGAGCCCTGTGGGTGTTCATTGGTTCTGGTGGGGTAGCCGTCCCAATCCTGCCGCCGCAGGCAGACGTTGCATTATACTACTGGCGAACTCTCGCATAGGCGTGGCCAGGAGCACGGGCGCCCCATCTGCATATAGACCAGAGACCTGCGATCCCGGGTCTCTCCCGCTTACAGGGGTACGTAACGCCGAGGTGGGATTGGCGAAAAGCGCATCACAGTGGCAAGATGAGGGTGAATAGAACCTCTCAAGCCAGGGAGTGTGATGCGCTTTCCACGAGCATTGTATCAAATTGAGGAGCAGCTAACGCAGCAGTTGCCGGCGCTGCGACCGGCCCACGCCCTCGGCCTGGCGTTGTGGGTTTACGGCACCGTGCTGGCCAAACGTGCCTGCTTGACTGCCATCCTGGTCGAACTCGTCGTGTTCCTCAAACCAGACGCCGCGCGGCAGCGGCTGCGTGAGTGGCTGAAGGACGGGCGTGACAAGGCCCGCCCCTGTGACGCGCAGGTCGAACTTGCCCAGTGCTTTCCGGCCCTGTTGCGCCGGGTCATCACCTGGTGGCAGGGCTCCACGACCCTGCCACTGGCTATTGACGCTGTCTCCCATCAGGACCGTGTCGTTGCCCTCGTCATCAGTGTGCTCTACCGCGGCTGCGCCATTCCGGTCGCCTGGCACATCGTCCCGGCGCAGGAGAAAGGCGCCTGGATGCCGCATATCCTGGCCCTCATCGACCATCTGGCCCCAGCCGTCCCGCCTGACTGGCGCACCCTGGTGCTGGTTGACCGCGGCGTGTGGAGCCCCGAACTCTGGTGTCACCTCCGCCAGCGTCAGCTTCACCCGCTCCTGCGACTGAACGACGGCATCGCCGTGCGCCCTGCCGGGCGCACGAAGACGGTGACGCCGGCCCATCTGGTGCCAGTGCAGGGGCGTGGCTGGGTTGGTCAGGCGGATGTCTTTGGCGAGCAGGCTCGGCAGAACGGGACCCTGATCATCATTTGGGGCGTGGGACACAAGGAACGCCGGGTGCTGCTGACCGACCTGAGCCCGCGAGCGGTTCAGCACCGTTGGTACGGGCTGAGGATGTGGATTGAATTGGGCTTCAGGGCGCTGAAACGTATGGGCTGGCAGTGGCAGAAGACACGCCGCACCGAGCCGGAACGGGTGGCACGGCATTGGTTGGTGCTGGCGGTGGCAACCTTGTGGGTGCCGGGCTGTGGGACGCGAGAAGCGGACGCCGAGCTGTTGGAAACGAGCCCCGACCGCCTCCGAGTTCCGCCCACGCTGCCGGTCCCGACCGGGAAAGGCCTGGTGAGCTTGTTTCCTCGCGGCCTCAGCGCAGCACGGCGGCAACTCGGTCACGGACGCATCTGGCGCCGGCTCTGGCTGCGTCCGAGCGACCTGCCCGGCCCCTATCCCGGTGTCAGAATGACGTTCCATCCTCATCCGAAGCCGCATATCCTGCCCGACCGTTACATACCCTTGTAAGCCTGCCTCCGCCCGTCTGTGGACGAAGGCCCGCGCTCCCGGGTGTGCCAGCAGTATTATTGCATAAGCTCTGGTCTAATTTATCACATCGTGCAAGGCAAGTACATATGTGATACCATGAGGCCAGAGTCTGGTTTGTGCAAAGTCCATGTCCGACGGCAGGGTGCAGGGCGGTTACGCCGCTTCACATCATGGCAGAAAGGACGGGTACATGTTGCGCGAACGCTATGCGCGCCAGATCAACAGCCTGCGCGAAGATCTGCTGCGGATGGGCAGCATGGTCGAGCAGGCGCTGCTACGCGCGCTGCACGCCCTGGAGACCTGGGACGCGCTGGAAGCGGCCCGTGTCACCGGCGACGACCCGAAGATTGACGCCGCCTGGCGCGACCTGGAAGAGCGCACCATCCGCCTGCTCGCTACCCAGCAGCCGATCGTGGCCAGTGATCTGCGGCTGATCACTACCGTGACCGCCATCGCCAGCGAGCTTGAACGCATCGGCGATTATGCCAACAGCATCGCCCGCCGCGTGCGCCGGGCAGTGCGCCGGACCACGCTGCTTCTCCCGCCCCCTCAGATCAACGAGATGGCGACGCTGGCCATTCAGATGATCAATACCAGCCTGGAGGCCTTTCTGCGCCAGGACACCAATCTGGCTCACGGCCTCTCCGCTACCGACGAGCGCGTCGATGAACTCGAAGACCGCCTGCGCGAGCAACTCATCGCCGAGGCCCAGGCCAGACCCGAGCAGCTTGAGGCGGTCATTGACCTGCTCGAAGTGGTCCATGCGCTGGAACGCAGCGCCGACCGGGCCACGAACATCGGCGAGCGGGTGATCTACCTCTGCACCAGCAGCACCGAAACGATCAATTAGGCTAGTCGGCTGTCACGATGATGGTGATGGATGCGGCGGGAGGGGGCGTGGGAGGGCTTCGCCCTCCCCGCAAAAAACTATCCATCAAGACCAGATTGTCGTACCACCAGGAGCATCCAGCAGGTCTCATTGCATGCCCTGGTCGGGGAAGAGGGTCCGGGAGGGCTTCGCCCTCGCAGACCCTCCCCGCCAGCGGAGATATGGGAAAACCTGGTCTCCCCGGGTTACGGATTGTTGCCCGGCGGTATGGGCTGGGGCAGAGTAGGCGGGAGCGGCAACCCTGGTTGTGGCTGGGCAGGGGTGGGGAACTGCGGGGCCGTCTCTTCGGTTGGCTGCGGCGCGGGCACGGTTGGCTGCGGCGCGGGCGCCGTTGGTTGCGGCGCGGGCGCCTCGGGAGGCGCCGGCTGCCCTCCGGGCGCCGGTTCGCTCGACACCTCGGGGGCGCGCACGCCAAGAATTACCGTCGTGCCGGGAATGATCCAGTCGCCAGCGGCCGGCAGGGTGCTCACCACCGCGTAGGGCGCGAACTGATCAAACACGTCGGGGATCCTCGATCGCGTCTGGTAGTCAATATAGATGCTGCCTGGATCAACCCCCAGCGCGGTGAGCAATCCACGGGCCTGGCTCTCGCCGAGACGCTTGAGGTCGGGCATCATGATCGCTCCGGCCACGGGCGGTACGGGCACGGGCGGCGCGAACATCGCCGGGTCGCACGCGGGCAACGCCTCGACGCGCAGGGCCGACACCCCGCCGCCCTGCCAACTGAAACGCTCGCGCATGTCCGGATCGGGTGGCGGCAACTTCCAGATGACCAGCGTGCGCGCCAGTTCAGGGGGGTAGTTCACGTCGCCCACCGGGCGGCAGAAACGCTCCGCGGAGACGGTCGCCTCTCCCTCCTGGGCGCCTTCGGGCGACGTCGCGCCGCGCCCGACGAACTGGCCATCGCGACCCCACTCGTCCGGGTCGGGGATGCGCACCACCGTGACACGCTGAAAGGCATTGCAGGGTACCTTCACGTCGGCGAGTAACAGATCCTGATCGGGAGCGGTGGGCGGGGCGCCCGTGGGCGCGAGGGGGGCGCCGAACAAGCTCTCCGGCGTGGGGGTGATCATCGCCGTGAGCATGGAGCGGGTGAACAACTCCTCGCTGTAGCCGCCGTAGGGGCCTGGCAAGGCGCAGATCGGGCGGCGTTGCACGCTGCCGTCCTCGGGCAGACGGAACTCGGTCGGGATCACGCTATCAGGGAACGGAGCGGCAAACAGGGCCCGGTAGCGCGGATCGTCCCTGATCCAGGCGAAGATCTCCTCCATCACGTTGCGCCAGATGATGCCGCCTCCGGTGAGGCTCTCGACCCTGGCGGTGGGCTCATTGTTGTTGTTCCCGGTCCAGACGCCGACCGTGACGAAGGGCGTGTAGCCGGCGGCCCAGGCATCGCGCCAGTCGTTGGTGGTGCCGGTCTTCACCGCGGCGGGCAGCGAGAGCTTGAGCGGGCTGTTCAGGCCCCAGATGGGCTGCCGCGCGCGGTCATCGCTCAACATGTCGCTAATAATTGTTACCAGGGCGGGATCAACCACCTGTTCGCCCCGGCGCGGGGTGAATACGTCAAGCGTCCGGCCCTCGCCATCGGTGATCTGTAGCACCGCCACCGGCGGATAGTAGCGCCCGCCGCTGGCGAGGGTATTGTAGGCCGTGGTGAGTTCCAGCGGCGTTACCTCGCCGCCGCCGAGGGTCAACGACAGCCCATAAAAGTCCTTGCCTCGTTTCAAACCAGACTTAATGCCCACGCGGTCGAGGAGGTCCAGCGTTTCCTGAACACCGGCGAACTTGAGGGCCTTGACCGCGGGGATGTTCAACGAGTTGGCCAGAGCGGTGCGAATGCGCACCGGACCGTTGAAGCGGCCGTTGTAATTTTGCGGCGCGTACCACTCGTCGAAGCCGGCGTTGCCGGTGGGGAACTCGGTCGGCACGTCCCAGATCACCGTTTCAGGGGTCATGCCGCGCTCCATCGCCGCCAGGTAGGTGAAGGGCTTCAGCGCCGAACCGGGTTGCCGTTCGCGCGTGGTCACGTTCACCTGCCCATCAAGAACGTTACCAGTTTCGCCCGGGGTGGAGGTTGGTTCGATGGCGTTGTAATCAACGCTGCCG
Organism: Chloroflexaceae bacterium; assembly: GCA_034431835.1. GTDB lineage: Bacteria > Chloroflexota > Chloroflexia > Chloroflexales > Chloroflexaceae > JACAEO01. The sequence continues at coordinate 41,575 of DAOUDA010000132.1, forward strand.
ACCATGGCCAGGATCTGGCCCGTATCAGGTTGCATCACCACCACGGCAGCATTATGGATGTTGCGGGCCTGGAGTTCGCTGATGCGTTCGTAGGCCTTCTGCTGCACCATCCGTTGCAGGTTCAGATCGAGGGTGGTGGTAATACGCAGCCCTCCACCGAACAGCGTTTCCTGGCCGTAACGTTCCTGCAGCAGATCGCGCACATAGAAGACGAAGTGGGGCGCGTTGAGCGGAACCTCTTGCGGCGCGAAGCGCAGCGGCTCGGCCAGGGCCGCGCGGGCCTCGGCCTCGCTCACATAGCCGTCTTCCACCATGCGCCGCAGCACGGCCACCTGCCGCCGACGGGGCGCGGGAGCGCCATCCGGGAGCGTGTAGTCGGCGTCGAGCCAGCCCCGGCCCACCGCCACGCCGGGGAGGTACCCGCCCTGCGCGTCGCGCTCCAGGTAGTTGATCGGGTTGTACACGCTTGGCAACTGCGGCAACCCGGCCAGCAGCGAGGCCTGGTTCAGGTTGAGGTCGCGCGCGCGCACCCCGAAGTAGACCTCACTGGCGGCCTCGATGCCGTAGGCCAGGTTGCCGTAGAAGTTCTCGTTCAGGTACAACTCGAGGATCTGATCCTTGGTGTAGAGCTTGTCAAGCTCCTGAGCCAGGATGATCTCTTTGAGCTTGCGCTCATAGCGCCGCTCGGGAGCGCGCTCTTCAGCGGTGAGCACACTGTTCTTGATCACCTGCTGGGTGATGGTCGAGGCCCCGCCGGTCTCTTCGCCCGCCTGCAGGCTGCTGACCAGGGTGCGAACAATACCGCGGAGATCGATGCCGGGGTTGGAGTAGAAGGTCTTATCCTCGATCGCAATCGTCGCCTGGATCAGCAGCGGTGAGATCTCGTCAATCGAGACCTTGGTGCGTTTGCCGGCGTCGAAGAACTCGTAAAGCAGCACGCCGTTGCGATCGTAGATCCGCGACGACTGGAACAACTGGCGGTTCTCCAGGGCCTCGAGCCGGGGTTTGAGGCTCGCCGCGGTACTCGCATAGGCCGCGTAGGCCACGCCCCCGATGCCCACGATTACTGCCAGTGTGCCAATCAGCAGTACGAGCACGAATTTCGCAGCGATGCCCGTTGCCCTGGTTGCAGGCGCCGCGCGGCGCCCGAGGAGCCGGGGATAGGCGGGCCGCCGCGGAACCGGGTGGCCGCCGTAGGTGCGTCTGATCTTACGTTCTCTGAACATGCTTCCCAATCGCCGACCTGGTGGTTCACCGCCCCTGGTTGTAGTGGGCAGCTTTCTTTCGGGAGCGCCAGGCCCTCCCGCACCCTCCCGCCAGCGCCCTGTATAACCGAGGGCCGGGCCCTCCCGCACCCTCCCCTCAGGCGGGGGCATGGAGAAACCCGGCTTCCCCACCGGGTTGAAACGGCCCAAGTATAGCACGGGTCGTCTCGTGTGGCGCTGATAGGATACTGAGGGGAACGGACACGATGAAGGCGCGCAGATGGAAGCCGGTCCCGGCGGGGGCCGTCCTCACCCTCCCCCGCCTCGCTGCGCTCGGCGCCCCCTCCCTCTCTACCGTTCGGTGGAGAGGGAGGAGTCCGGGGGTGGGTGAGGACCACAACCCCATGTTCACAACTCTCGCAACTCCACCCCCCAGAGCGCCGCCACCTGCGTATCAATGGCTCGTTCCAGGTCGGCCAGGCGAGCGGAGGCGTCGGCGTGGGTAGCTTGCTCATCGGCGTGGATCTCGGCCCAGGTGGGGCGGTAACGCTCGGGGATGTCGTTGCGGAGTTCTTCGTTTACCGCCGCGTGCAACTCAGCGAAGCTCAGTTCCCACCACCGGCGCAACCGCGGCCCCGGTTGGGCGCCGGGCGGCCCGAAGTCGGCAACGAGGCGTCGCGTGACGGCGCGCTCCAGTTCGTCCCGTTGGATGGCCAGCGTGGCCGCGCTCAGCGCCAGGCCCGCCAGGTTGGCCCGCGCCGGACCCGGTGCGTCAGGAATGGGCATGTCCTCCACCGCCACGCCTGTGGCCAGCAGCGAGCGCCCCACGGCGGAGGCCAGCACCGCGAGCCAGTACGGATCGGCCGCCGCAATCACCGTCGCCGCCCCGCCGACCGGACCGGTGGCTTCGTCCCAGGCCACTACCGCGCCGCTGATGATGATCCGCGGCGCTTCGGGCGGGCGCTCCCAGTCTGCCGGCAGCGCCCACCAGGGTTGGGTTGGCGCGCCGCCCGGCGGCGCGGGCAGACTCGCCAGATGCCGGGCGAGGTACGGGTGACGCGCCGGGAGATCGGCGGCCCGGGATGCCGGCACGGCAATGATCCAGCGCCCCGTAAGGCCGACGTGCCAGGGGGCCAGGTCCTCCGCGTCGCTCAGCGGGCGGATCAGCGGCGCGACCGCCGGATCAAAGATCACCAGCCGATCACGTTCGGCCCGCGTGAGGCGTAGCGCGGCGGTCAGCGCGGCCGGCAGCGCCGGGCCGATGCGTCCCGCGGCCAGGTCGTGCAGGGGCGGCCCCGCCGCCAAAAGCCGGGCGCGTAACGTTTCATTCATGACTAGTGTTTTCGTTGCACAAGAGTGCCAGGAACATGGGCCAAGCGGGTCGCCCCACGCCCCCGCCTCCGGGCACGGCTGCACCCTCCCGGACGAGTCTGGGGCAACCGGTTCGCCCCACGCCCCCGCCTGACGGGAGGGACTGGAAGGGCGTGGCCCTCCCAGAAAATTCATGGACGCATGACATAACTTGCCGAAGGCAGAGCGTATGTTACAATAGCTCTAATCCGCCCGGATCGGCAGGTCGCACCCACCCATGGTACGTTCCCTCATCCATCAGCGTCTCGGTCGCTATTATATCAAGGAGTTGCTTGGCCGGGGCGGAATGGCCGCGGTCTATCGGGCTGCCGACACCGTGCTGCAGCGTGACGTGGCGCTGAAGATCCTCTATCCCCACTACAGCGATGACCCCGCCGTGGTGGAGCGTTTCAAACGCGAAGCCGTCACGGCCGCCTCGCTGACCCATCCGCACATCGTAGCGGTCTACGACGTAGGCGAACAAGAGGGTATGGTCTTCATCGCCATGCAGTTGCTAACCGGCCGGACCCTGCAGGACTGGCTCCAGGAAAGCGGCACCATGAGCCTGGATGCGCTGCTCGACGTATTGGCGCCAGTGGCGGAGGCGCTCGATTACGCCCATGCGCGAGGGGTGATCCACCGGGACGTCAAGCCGGGCAATATCTTTCTCAGTGATGCCGCCGAGGGACCACGAGTGCTGTTGACCGATTTCGGGATCGCCAAGCAACTCGCCGCACCCGGGCTGACAACAACGGGCGCCCTGATCGGTACACCCGACTACATGGCCCCCGAACAGATCGCCGGAGGCCCGGTCGGCCCGCCGAGCGACGTGTACGCTCTGGGCATGCTCGTCTACCGCGCGCTGACCGGTCGCCGGGCGTTCGATGGCAGCGCCCAGGACGTGCTTCTCGGCCACCTCTACGGGCAACTGACCCCGCCTTCGCAGCTCAATCCGGCCCTGCCCCCCGGTCTCGATGCGGTCCTTGCCCGAGCAACCGCACGCGACCCCAACGATCGTTACCAGAGCGCCGGGGCCTTTGTGCGTGATCTACGGCTGGTGGCGCAGGGCGCCGGCGAGGCGACGCTGCCTGGCCCCACGCCTGCTCTGGCACTGGCCGGCGCTGCGCCTGCGCTCCAGACGCCCTTCCTGGCTTCTTCGGCGCCGGGCGCCACGACCGCGGCGCCGCCAGGACCGGGGGCGCCACCGGGGCGCGGCATGCGTTCCGGCCCGTGGCTCGCGGTGGTGGCGGCGGCGCTGGCCCTGGGCGGGCTGGCGCTGACCCTGGGCTGGATCATGGCTGGACGCGACCCCGGGGGCGGTGTGACGCCGCCCCCGCCGCCGCCTTCCACCAGCGTCCCCCCGCTACCCAGCGCGACCCCCACCGAGACGCCCGGTCCCACCAATGAGCCGCCCACGGCAACCCTGTCCGCGGTCGTTGAGTCCACGGCGACGGCGAGCGCGACCCCGACGCCGACGGCCAGCCCCGCGCCCACGGCCACGCCGGAGGTCACACCTACGGAGGCGCCCACGGCCACGCCCAGCCCCTCCCCGACGCTCGGCCCCACCGAGGCGCCCACGGCCAGCCCCTCGCCGGCCCCCACGGCCAGCCCCTCGCCGGCCCCCACGGCCACCTCGGCGGCCGCCTGCCCCGATGAATTGCTGGCCGGCGGTTTCGGGCGGCTGTTCAGGGAAAACGTCAACGTCCGGGTCGGCCTGGGATGCCCTCTGGTCGCAGAAAGCCCCGGAAAGGGATCGGTGCAATTCTTCGAGGGCGGGACGATGTTGTACTGGGATTTGAGCAATCGCACCCGCTGGCGCGATTACATCTTCGTGTTTGAAGGGCTCGAGCAAGGCCCGTACCAGGCGCTCTCACCTGCGGCCGTGGCCGACCTGGGGCCCGCGCCAACGCCCGGCCCCGATCCGAACCAGCCCGTGCGCGGCTTCGGGCGCGTCTATTTCTACCGGCCCCGTGTCCGCGAAGCCCTGGGAGCCTGGACGAGCCCGGAGATCGTGTTGGACGGCGAGACGCCGGGCGTCATTCAATTCTTTGAGCAGGGCGCTATGATCTACACGCCGATTTACCGATCCGTTGGACGGGCAAGTATATTTGTGCTTTACAATAGTGGAAGATTCGAGCGCTACGACGATAGTAAGTATTAGAATTGCAACGAGGCTGCTTCTCTTCGAGGAGGCTCGGAAGGGCCAGGCCCCCTCCGACATGTCCCTTCCGCTGCGGCAGGAGGACACCGCGCCGCAGCAAACGGGGGATCTCGCGGGGGCCGCAGGCCCCCGCCCCCCCGCCGAGACGAAGTCTCGTCTTAGTTCGACTTTATCCATCTGCGCCGCTCACGCGGCGTAGGCGAGGGCATCAGTCAGGCGAGCGAGTAACGACCTCGGGATTTTGACTATGTCGGCTTCCGCGGGCGACATCCAAGAAATGCTGACCGGCCAGAGCTGCTGGCGGACGAAGGCCAGTGTGTCGCTGAAGGTCGGAAGCGCCTTGCTGTACCAGGCCGCATGCCGCACTGGCATCTCTCGCCCTTGGAGCAGATGATGAGCGAACAGGCTCACAAGCGAGAACAACCCCAACAGCACCGGTGTGGTGCGCAGGATCGCCAGGTCCGACCACTGGCGTTGGGTCTCGATGCCCAAGTGTGCCCGTGCCTCTTCAAACGTCACCTCCAGCTGCCAGCGCATCACGAACCACTCCACAATCTCCTTCGGCGTAGCCTCCGGGTTCGTGCTCAGCCGCGCCTGGGCCTCGAACTTCCCGTCGGGGTCGGTGACGAGAACCCAGCGGATGGAGACCAGCGGCAAGCCACGGTGCTACCAGACCGCCGTTGCCGATGCCAGCCGCACCATTCGCGTCGTTCCGCCATACCAGCGCACGCTCTCTTGCCGCCAGTCTGTGGTCGGTTCGCTGAGCCGCTGCTCCAGGGTCGGCTGCCGCGCGCCCTTCTTGCGCGGCCGTCCCGGCCGTCCTGCCGGGTGAGCGTAGGGCGGGTCGTACCAGGCCGCATCCAGGCGCAAGCGCGTCACCGCGGTGACCGGCTTGCTCAGGCTCTGGCAGGCGGCAAGCAGTTCGAGGGCGGCGTAGCTGCTGTCGGCCACAACGACCAGCACGCGCTCGGGCAGCCACTGACGAACCTGGAAGACCATCTGACGAGCCCGGTCGGTGCGCTGCTTGTGACGCTTTCCAAGCTCCTGATGATAGCGCTCGGAGGGTGCCAGCACGGTCAGAAAGGGCAATGCCCATACGCGCTGCGCCCAGGGGATCGGTGTGAGCAGCATCATACTCAACCAGCGCAAGCCGCTGGTCTTGACGAAGAACGAGCGAGAGGAGCGGATCGGGTCGCGATAGATGCCCTTGGCTTTGATCTTGGCCCCGCGCCGGCGCTCGATATGGTCGTCGAGGCCAGGCACGATGGGCGCATCGGGCAGAACGAAGGCGTCGAGGAGCAGGCGCAGCAGGATACGGCTGGCGGCGTAGGGCGACCAGCCGGCTCGGTTGAGGACGCGATGGTAGTTCTGGAACTGCGCATCGTCGCTCAGCCCCATCACCCGCAGCGCCGAGGTGACCGTGCGCTTGCCAGGCGCCAGGATGGCGCCGATCAGCAGGATCTTCGCCCATTCCCATACACGCTCGCTAAACAGCAGTTCGAACCGACGGAGGACGTGTATAATCGGTCGTGGCAGGTTGCGCATGGCGGGTTCCTTCCTGGAAGTTGGGTCCCAGCCAGGTGTACCCTGCCTTTCCTTTGTCGTCTACTGAATGGATAAAGTCGAACTAAGAGGGGATGGGGAAACCGAGTCTCCCCATCCCCCTGCTTGCGCGAGGACGTGCTCGACGCGCCGATCAGAACTCATCGGGCACGGGCGGGGTCTTCTCCTTCTTCGGCTCGGGGGCGTCCACGATCAGCGCCTCGGTGGTGAGGATCATGCCCGCCACGCTGATCGCGTTCTCCAGCGCCGTTCGCACCACCTTGGCCGGGTCAATGATCCCGGCGGCCATCAGGTCCACGTAGGTCCCGGTAAGCACGTCGTAGCCGTAGTTGTGGCTGTTGTGCTTGCGCTGGGTGGCGCGCACCTGGTCCACCACCACCGAGCCGTCGTCGCCGGCGTTGGCGGCGAGCTGGCGCAGGGGCTCCTCCAGGGCGCGGCGCAGGACGTTGAGGGCCATGCGCTCCTCGTCGAACTGGGTTTGCACCTCCTGGAGGGCGGGGATGGCGTTGAGCAGGGCCACGCCGCCGCCGGGCACGATGCCCTCTTCGACGGCGGCGCGGGTGGCGTTCAGGGCGTCCTCAACACGGGCCTTGCGCTCCTTCATCGCCGCCTCGGTGGGCGCGCCGACCTTGATCACCGCCACGCCGCCGGAGAGTTTGGCCACGCGCTCCTGGAGCTTCTCGCGGTCGTAGTCCGAGGTGGTGGTTTCGATCTGCTGCTTGAGCTGGGCAATGCGGGCCTGGATGGCCTGCCTGTCGCCGTGGCCCTCGACGATCACCGTGTTGTCCTTATCGGCCTTGACGCGGCGGGCGCGCCCGAGGTCCTGCAGGGTGGTGTTCTCCAGCTTGCGCCCAATCTCCTCGGAGATCACCGTGCCGCCGGTGAGGATGGCAATATCCTGCAGCATGGCCTTGCGGCGGTCGCCGAAGCCCGGGGCCTTCACTGCCAGACCGTTGAGCGTGCCGCGCAGTTTGTTCACCACCAGGGTGGCCAGGGCGTCGCCGTCCACGTCCTCGGCGATGATCACCAGATCCTTCTTGCCGGTCGCCAGTACGGCCTCGAGGATCGGCACCAGGTCGTTAATCGCGCTGATCTTCTTATCGGTGATGAGAATGTAGGGGTCGTCAATCACCGCCTCCATATGGGCGGAGTCGGTGACGAAATAGGGGGAGATGTAGCCCCGGTCGAACTGCATGCCCTCGACCAGTTCATGCTCGAGGACGGTGCTCTTGCCCTCTTCGACGGTTACCACGCCATCGCGACCGATCTTATCCATCACGGTGGCCAGCAACTCGCCGACCTCGGCGTCCTGGGCCGAGATGGTGGCTACCTGGCGGATCTCCTCGCGGCCCTTGAGGGTGATCGCCTGCTGCTTGATGCGGGCCACCAGGGCCTGGCCGCCCTTGTCGAGACCGCGCTTGAGCAGCATGGGGTTGGCGCCAGCGGCAACGAGCTTGAGACCCTCGTTGATAATCGCCTGGGCCAGTACCGTGGCGGTGGTGGTGCCGTCACCGGCGACATCGTTGGTCTTAATCGCCGCTTGCTTCAGAAGTTGCACGCCCAGGTTCTCGAAGGGGTCCTTGAGTTCGATCTCCTTGGCGACGGTGACGCCATCGTGGGTGACATTGGGCGCGCCCCATTTCTTATCGAGCGCGACATTGCGGCCACGGGGCCCAAGGGTGGTCTTCACCGCCATTGCCAGGGTATCGATGCCGTGCTTGAGCGCCGCGCGGGCCTGCTGATCAAAGACCAGTTGCTTCGCCATAGCTCATGCTCCCTCGATCATGCTGAAATCAGGCTGTTGCAGAAGACTTAGACACTCCGTTGTGGTTCATCAGGCAAATCCCGACTCCAGGGGGTGCGGCACATGGTCACGCAGGTGCACACACCTCTTTAGATAGTGAAGCTGTGTTAGTCGGCTGTAAACGGAACGTTAGCGTTTTGTTAGAGCATGGGGGGAAGAATAGTCCCATCCCGGTTTGCGAGCCGACTCGATGCGGTAGCGGTTGCGAAAGAGCGTCAGAGAAAGGCGTCCCTGTGGTGGTCGCCTGAATGATATACCGCCGCCGCCAGCAAAGGGAAACGTCGTCCCGGGTGAGGTCCCTGGGCGCGTCTGAACTGCGCGCGGCGATCCCTCCGCCGTCGCGCCCGAAGCCGCCCGTTTGCTTGATTTCGGTTCCAGGTGACCCCTCCGCCGATTATGCCGACCTCGATACCCCTCCCGATCCGCAATCTCCTACGCGGCGTCGAACACCTCGTCCACGCTTACGCTGAAGCCATCGAGGAGCTTTGAGACGGCGCGCTCGCCGCGATGGAAGACGCCGTGGGTCACGTAGGCGTCGCCTTCGAGGGCGAGCACCGTAATCGCGCCCGCCTGGGGGTCCACGATCCAGTATTCCGGGATGCGCGCCTCGGCGTAATCGCGCGGCTTCTCTTCGGTATCGCGCCTGGGGTCATCGGGGCTGACGATCTCGACCACCAGGTCGGCGCCGAGCCAGAAGCGGTTCTGGCGGCGCGGGTCATTGGCATCGCGGACGAGCAGGAGATCGGGTTCGCGGAACTTTCCCGCCCGCACGCGCAGGCGCAGCGGGGCATAATGGACCTTGCCGCCAGTCGGCTGGAGAAATGCGAGCAGAGCCAGAAACAGAAACTGCGAGATATTTTGATGTTCATCGGTCGGCATAGGCAGGACCTCTATAGCGCCGTCGGTATACTCCAGCAGCCGGTTGGTCTGGTCGGTGATGAGCAGGTACTGCTCCTCCGTCCAGTGGCCCTGGAGCGGATCGAGGCTCACCACGACTTCGCCATGCTGTTCCCAGATCAGCCGCAGGTTCGCCTGTTTCGTGTCAATGGCCATAACTGGCTCCCTCTGGAAAGGTTTGACCGAAGCCGCAAAGGCGGAAGCGGTGCGTTGCGGCTTTGCGCCCTGGCGTCACCCTCGACCCGGCGAGAGAGTTGCGTTTTCCCGCAACAGTGATGCCGACAATATGCGAATCAGGAATTCTGCGCCCGCTGCGGCGCGCTCCAGTCTGGTAGATTGAACACATCGCATACGCTCGCCGTAGCAATCCGCAACGGCCCTATTCCTTCGCCACCGGCACATCCTCACGGGCGATAATCCTGGCGATGCGTTCGCGGTTGTCGCTGCCCCAGCCAGCCAGCGTCTCCAGCACGGGACCAAGCGTGCGCCCGAAGTCGCTCAGACTGTACTCCACGCGAGGCGGCATCTCCGGATACATCGTCCGGGTCACCAGTTCGTCACGCTCAAGTTCCCGCAGTTGCTGAGCGAGCATCTTCTCGGTGATCCCGGCCAGTTCGCGCCGCAGTTCGCCGAAGCGCATGGTGCGGTTGTAGAGCTTCCAGAGGATGCGGGCCTTCCAGCGCCCGCTGAGCAGTTCGATCCCGGCCTCGACCGGGCACACATGCGCCTTGCGGAGCTGTGCGTGGTTGCTGATTGCCATGACCCGTGCCCCTCTGCTTACTTTCTGGGAAGTACATTCCTGAAAAGTACGTTCTTGACGCAGTGGTAGTGTAGGGGCTATGCTCGATCACGTCAAGATAAGAGGGTCCGGGAGGGCAAAGCCCTCCCAGGAGCATTCAGGCATGTGCGGTAAAGTCCCAGGAGAGTTTTTCGTGCATGCGACCGAAGGAGACCCACCCCCATGGCCCCTAATCTGAGCGTGCTGAACCCGGAGAAACCCAGGCGCGTCCTGATCATCGTTTCCAACCCCGCCGTCTCAGCGCGGACGGGCTGGCCGATCGGCGCCTGGGCAGCCGAGTTCGTCCATCCGTACTGGGAATTTACCGAGAAGGGCTACCAGGTGACAATCGCCTCGCCCGAGGGCGGCAAGATCGCGATTGATGGCTTCAGCGATCCGCGTGATGCGAGTCAGTACTCGGCCCACGATATCCTGAGCCTCGGTTTTCTTACTTCGCCGCACCACGCCGCGATGCTAGAGAATACCCCCAGTCTGGACCAGGTGAACCCCGACGACTACGACGCGCTCTTTGTCGCGGGCGGCCAGGGACCAATGTACACCTTCATTGACAATACGCGGCTGCACGAGTTTGTTGCCAGGTTCTACGAGGCCGGTAAACTGCTGGCCGTGGTATGTCACGGCGCCTGCATCCTGCTCAAAACTCGTTTGTCGGACGGCGCGCTGCTCGTGGAGGGCAAGACCTGGACTGGCTTCGCCGACTCGGAAGAGCAGTACGCCGACGCCCTCGTCGGCCAGCACATCCAGCCCTTCTGGATTGAGGAAGAGGCTCGCAAGTTGGAGAACACCAACTTTGTGGTCGGGCCACGCTTTGCGCCTTTCGCCGTGCGTGATGGGCGGCTGATCACCGGCCAGCAGCAGTACTCTGGCGCCGCGGCGGCCCGTCTGGTGATCGAGGCGCTGGGGGTGTGAAGGGGTGTGAGGGGCAACGCAAGACGAAATGAGGCAGGTAAAGGAGCCAGACCAATGCAGATAACTATCCTGGGCGCCGGCAAGGTCGGGAGTGCCCTGGCGCATGCGTGGCTGCGGGCGGGTCACACGATGCGCTTCGGAGTGCGCGCGGTTGACAGCCCGGAGATCCAGGCCCTGCTCGGGGAACTGGGGAGCGCAGCGTCGGTCGCCACGGTCGCCGAGGCCATCGCCTTCGGCGACGTGGTGGTCTTCGCGATCCCCGGCCAGGCGATGGAGGCGACGATCGCGGCGAACGCCGCCGCGCTGGCCGGCAAGGTGGTGATCGACGCGGCTAACAAGGTCGGGGCAGCGACGATGCACAGCCGCGAGAGCTTCACGGCCCACGCGCCGACGGCGCAGGTCTTCCGGTCCTTCAATACCCTCGGTTGGGAGAATTTCACCCGGCCGCGGTTCGGCGACATCCAGGCCGACCTGTTCTATTGCGGCCCCGACGGCCAGGCGCGGCGTCAGGTCGAGCAGTTGATCGCCGATGTGGGCCTGCGCCCGGTGTGGGTGGGCGGCCCCGAGCAGACGGCCGTGGTTGACGCGCTGGCCGGCCTGTGGTTCGCCCTGGCCCTGGGCCAGCAACGCGGGCGTCACCTGGCCTTCAAGCTGCTGACGGACGAGGCGTGATGGTCAAACGCGACTTCGACCCGCGAAGGATCGCCCTGGTTGTCGGGACGGTGTGTATCGCGCCGCAACTATCCTCTACCCGACAAGATTGTGCTGCACCGCCACACCGACTGCTTCGGTGCGGTTGGCGACGCCCAGCTTGCCGAGGATGTTGTGGACGTGGTGGCGCACGGTGTTGCGGCTGATGTGGAGTTGCTCGGCGATCTGCTCGTTGCTTAGCCCGGTGACCATCAGGCGCAGCACCTCCAGTTCACGCTCGGACAGGTCGCTCCCTGGCGCCGGCGGTGTGTTGAGGGCGCTGACCAGGGCCCGGGTGGCGTCGGGGCTGAGCACCGGCGCGCCGGCGAAGGCGGTGCGGATCGCCCCGATCAGGTCACCGGCCTGCATATCCTTCAAGAGGTAGCCGATCGCCCCCGCCTGCAGTGCCTGCTGGACCAGGGCGCCCTCGCTGAAACTGGTGAGCGCCAGGACGCGCACATCCGGAAAGCGCCGGCGCAGTTCGCGTGTGGCGGTAATGCCGTCCATCTCCGGCATCATCATGTCCATGATCACCAGGTCGGGTGCCAGTTTAGCCACGAGCTCCAGGGCCTCGGCGCCGCTGGTCCCCTCGCCGACGATCTCGATGTCGTCAACGCCGCCGAGCAAGAAGCGCAGGCCCCCCCGCACGACCGCATGGTCGTCAACTACGAGCACCCGGATGCGTGACTTCGTCATGTTCCACCTTAACCTGGATAGGTGCGTCCCAACGGAATTATACCCCCTGGCCGCGTTCCGTGGGGCGCAGCGGTAGGGGCGCAGCGGGCTGCGCCCCTACCGGGCCGCGATCCACTGCTCGGCGGCGTCCACCGCTTCCTGGAGCGACTGGCCGATCCGTTCGTCCACCAGGAAGACGTTGTTCCGGCCGATCGTCTGCAGGTGGCCGGTTCGTTCCAACTGGGTCAGCACCGCCGGGTCCACGCCCGCCAGCATCAGCCGGCTCTCTCGCTCTCGCAGCGCCTGCGCGTAGCGGGCCAGCACCTCCATGAAGGTGCTGCCAAGCTCCGTCTCGCCGCGCAGCACGAGGATCACCGCCGCGTGGCGCGAGCCCTCCGTTACCGCGGGGAGTTGGGCGTTGAAGACCGGGGCGGCAGCGAAGAACAGGCTGCCGTAGGGTACCAGGATGGTGACCTGGCGTTCGGGAACCTCCGCCGGCGGCTCAACCTCGACCGGGTACTGCCCCGGCGTCATTTGCCAGGCCACCACCCGCACCCGGTTCGACTGCTGAAAGACGTACAACAGCACCGCCAGGCCCACACCCATCAGCACCGCGTACTGAAGGGGCACCAGCAGGCCGGCGATGAACGTCAGGAGCATCACGGTCTGCTGCACCAGCCCGGTCTTCCAGACGGTCACCACCTGACCGAGCTTGAGGGTGCGGAAGCCGATGATGATCAGCAGCCCGGCCAGGGCGGGCATGGCCATCAGGCCCACCAGGCGCCCGAAGAGCAGGATGCTTAGGGCGATCACCACGCCGGCGACGATGTTGGCCAGGCGCGAGCGGGCGCCCGCGCCGATCACCAGCGACGTGGCCGACATCGAGGCGCCCACGGGCATCCCCTGGAGCACCCCGGCGACGATGCCCGCCGCCCCCTGTCCAACGAAGTCGCCCGACGCGTTGGGGAAGCTGCCGTCGGGGTTGGCGACCGATGCGCTGATGCTCGCGCCCTGCACCAGCCCCACAAAGGCGAGCGAGAGCGCGGGGACGAGCAGCGTGGGTACGAG
>DAOUDA010000133.1:0-15637 GCA_034431835.1 Chloroflexaceae bacterium
GGTTGTCCGATTCCTTTTCTGGGAGGGCGTAGCCCTCCCAGCCCCTCCCTGAGGGGCGGGGCGTGGGGAAACCCGGTTTCCCCACCTTCCTACCGGAGTTATTCGGATAGGCTCTTAGTGCAGAAAATCAAGACGCCGCCGATCGCAGGGATCAGCGGCGTTGAAGGCAACTGCCGATGCTTCCCTACGCTGGCATGATCCAGGTCAGGTTCCGAGGGTTAGCGGCATCAATCGGGCCGCACTCTCAGCCAGACTCTTCTGGCGCCCCTAGCATGGCCACACGGACCGTGGCATTCGGTTGTCTGGCGCGGAGAAACCTGGTTTCCCCGCGGCCCCCGCCCGCGGGGCAGGGGTCACGCTTCCCTTCTAGCTTTCATTGCGATGGAAGTCATTATACTGTTCCTGGGGCGCATTGCAAGGGAGGGCCATGCACTCACGACGACGGCCGGGCCACCCGCCTGGCCCGACAGGGTTCCTGGGGCGCATTGCAAGGGAGGGCCATGCACTCCTTTGAGGGCGGCGCGGCTGCAGAAGGGGCTATAATGGTAGCCATGGAGAAGGCGCGCCCCGGGGCAAACCTGGTTCCCCGGCATGCCCCCCAGGTCAGACAGGCGGTGCCAGCCTATGGAATTCAAAGACTACTACGCCATCCTGGGCGTCTCACCCGACGCCGACGAACAGACGATCAAGAAGGCCTATCGCAACCTGGCGCGCCAGCACCACCCCGACGTGAACCCCGACGACAAGGAGGCCGAGGCGCGTTTCAAGGAGATCAACGAGGCTTATCAGGCCCTCGGCGACCCCGAACGCCGTCGCAAGTACGACGAGCTACGCGCGCAGTACCAGAACTGGCAGCAGCGCGGCGCGGGCGATTTCAACTGGTCGCAGTGGCAGAGCGCGCCGGGCCAGTATGTCTACACGAGCAACGTGGCCCCCGAGGATTTCGAAGATCTCTTCGGCGAAGGCAGCCCGTTCTCCGAGTTCTTCAGTTCCATCTACGGCCAGCCCCGGGCGCGCGGGCCGGAACGTCCGCGCCGCGGGCGCGACGTGGAGGCGCCGGTTGCCATCTCGCTCGAAGAGGCCTTTCGTGGCGCTACCCGCTCGCTACAAGTCGGCGACCGGCGGATCGAGGCCCGCATCCCTCCCGGCGTGCAAACCGGCACCCGCGTGCGTCTGGCCGGCCAGGGCCGCCCCGGACGCGCGGGCGGGCCGCCGGGCGACCTCTACCTGGTGGTCGAAGTGGAACCCCATCCGCAGTTCGAGCGCGATGGCGATGATCTGACCACTGTCGTCCCGGTGGATTTCCTCACCGCGGCGGCCGGCGGCGAGGTGCGCGTGCCAACCCTGGAGGGGACGGTGAAGCTCAAGATCCCCCCGCGCACCCCGGCCGATCGCGTGTTCCGGCTCAAAGGCAAGGGTATGCCGCGGCTCGACCGGCCCACGGAGCAGGGCGACCTGTTCGCGCGGGTCAAACTGGTGCTGCCCGAGGCGCTCTCGGACGCGGAAATCGAGGCGCTGCGCGACCTGGCCCGGCGCCGGGCGGCGTGAGGTGTGTAGCGCAACCCCTGGGGTTGCGTAGACCGTATGTTTATATTTGCTACCCCGAGGAGCACCACAATGCTGGCGCGTCGAACCAAGCTCGATGAACTTGCCGCGCGGGCCGGCCTGCCGATCGAGACGCTGCGGCAGTTGCTGGACCTGGGCGTGATCGAAGAGGGTCCGGAGGTGACCGAGGATGACCTGGCCGAGTTGCGCCGGGTGCATCGCCTCATCAGCGACCTGGGCCTGGATCACGAGGCGGTGCTGGTGATCCTGTACATGCGCAAACGCATGCTGGCGCTGCAACGGGAGGTGGCGCGGCTGCGGACCGAGCTTCACCGGCAGCGCCGCCCCGATCGGGTGACGCTGTGGGTCGAGGCCGAATGGAGCGATAGTTGAGTAGCCTATGTTTGGTGAAATCGGACGCTGGCTGATCGGCATCGGTGTGGCCCTGGTGGGGCTGGGGTTTCTGTTCCTGCTCCTGGGGCGCGTGCCCTGGCTGGGGCACCTGCCGGGCGACATCGTGATCGAGCGCCCGGGTCTTACCGTATACATCCCCCTGGGAACCATGCTCCTCATCAGTCTGGTTCTGACCCTCCTGGCGAACCTGATCGGGCGCTTCTGGCGTTAGGGGCCTTGCGGCCCGCCAGATGAATGAAGGAAGTGTTCCGGGGAGGGCCAGGCCCTCCCGGACCCTCCCGTACGGCGCGCCGGGGCCGCACCCGCCGTAGGTCCCCGGGGAGGGCCAGGCCCTCCCGGACCCTCCCTCCGGGCAGGGGGCTGGGGACACCAGGTTTCCCCATCCCCCTTGCAACTGCCGATGTTTCCGGGAAAAAATCCCCTCGCGGGGAGGGGATTTTTTCACTTTGTTGATTAAATAAATCATATTAGTCTTATTTATATCTTGAGTTTCTTACGCAAGAATAGAGGAGGCTCCCATGCTCGTTCGCGGCTTCCAGGGTCGGATCGGCGCCGTGGTGGGCGCGGCGCTGGCCGCGCTGGTCATCCTGGCGGGATGCTCGGTGGCGCAGCAACCCGCCGCGCAGGCGCCGGCTCCGCAGGTGCAGCAACCCGCCGCCCAACCGCCCTCTGTTGCACAGACGCTCCCGGGGCGCGGGTTCGACAAGGCCGTGGTCAGCAGCGCCTGGCTTGCCGATCATCTGAACGATCCCCAGGTGCGGGTGATCGAGGTGAGCGTCACGCCGGGGGTCTACGAGCGCGGCCACATTCCCGGCGCGGTCAACTTCGTCTGGCACACCGATTTTGTTGATACGGTGCGCCGCGACATCGTCAGCCCCGAGCGCTTCGAGCAACTGGCCCGGGCAGCGGGGATCAACAACGACAGCACGATCGTGCTCTACGGCGACAACAACAACTGGTTCGCCGCCTGGGGCGCCTGGGTCTTTCTGCAGTACGGCGCCAACGACGTGCGGCTCCTCGATGGCGGGCGCGCCCTCTGGGAAGCCGAGAACCGCGAACTGGCCCTCACCCCGCCCACTCCCGCCCCCGGTGACTTTACCGTGAGCCAGCGGGAGCACCTGCGCGTGAAGCTGCCCGATGTGCTGCAGGTGGTCGAGGGCCAGCAGGACAAGGTCCTGATTGACATCCGCTCGCCCGATGAGTTCTCCGGGAAGATCTTCGCCCCCGAGGGCTTCCAGGAACTGGCCGTGCGCGCCGGCCACATTCCCGGCGCGGTCAATATCCCCTGGAAGCAGGCCCTGAACGAGAACGGCACCTTCAAGTCGGAGGAGGAACTGCGCGCCCTCTACGCCGGGAAGGGGATTGACGGCAGCAAGCCGATCATCACCTACTGCCGCATCGGCGAGCGGGCCAGCCACACCTGGTTCGTGCTGAGCCAGATCCTCGGCTACGACGTGGCCCTCTACGATGGTTCGTGGACCGAGTGGGGCAACACCGTCGGCGTCCCGATCGAGAACCCCACCGGCACGGTCTGGGGTGGGCAGTAAGGAGATCCGGGAGGGTGTGGAAGGGCTGCGCCCTTCCACACCCTCCCGGCGGGTTGAGGCAGCGGACAGAACATCCGAGCGAACACCGTCACTACCGCATTGGGACGGCCCCGAGCACGGCTCTGGTCTCTCCGGTAACACGTTAGCATCCTGATAAGCTAGCATTCTAGCATACTAGCATCCTATGACTCTCCCTCCTGTCACGCGCAGCCCGAGCGATCGGGCTGCGGCTTTCTTGCCACGCTACGCTAGCGCGCTACGAGCGGCGGCGGCGGCGTTGATTCTGGTGGCGCTGCTGGCCCTGGCCTGGAGGCTCCATGCCACTCCGGGCCGGGGCGCGCCGGCGGCGCTGTCGCTGCTCCTGGGCCTGGCGCTGGGGATCGTCTTCGAGCGGGGCCGCTTCTGTTTCTTCTGCATTTTGCGCGACGGCATCGAGCAGCGCAACACCGGTCCGAGCTACGCCATTCTGGCCGCGCTGGCCGCCGGTTCGATCGGCTACGCCCTGGTGCTGGGGGTCTTTCTGCCCAGCCCGTTCGTGGGGCGCCTGCCGGCCGAGGCGCATATCGGGCCGGTGAGCTGGGTGCTGGTGGTGGCGGGCCTGGCCTTTGGCCTGGGGATGGCGCTCTCCGGCGCGTGCATCAGCGGGCACCTCTACCGCCTGGGCGAAGGCTCGACCCGTGCCCCGTTCGCCCTGCTCGGCGCCACCGCCGGCCTGGGTCTGGGCCTGTTGAGCTGGAACCCGCTCTACCGCCTGGCGATCGCCGAGGCGCCGGTGCTCTGGCTGCCGGCCTGGCTGGGGTACGGGGGGGCGCTGGCGATCCAGCTGGCGCTGCTGGCGGGGCTGGCGCTGCTGCTGCTGCGCGGCGCGCCCGAAATCCCGGCCCGCGCCGCCGCCCGCCCAACCCTGGCGAGCGTGCGCCAGGCCCTGCTGCGGGAACGCTGGCCGCCCCTCGTCACCGGGGCGCTGGTGGGTCTCATCGGCGCGGTGGCCTACCTGCGCGTCGAGCCGCTCGGGGTCACCTCGCAACTCGGCAGCCTGGCCCGCACCGCCCTGGATGGCGCCGGGTTGCTGCCCGCCCGGCTCTACGGGCTGGATACGCTGGCCGGCTGCGCCACCCAGGTTGTCCGCACCATCACCAACAACGGCCTGCTGATCGGCGGCCTGGTGCCGGGGTCCCTGGCCGCCGCCCTGGTCGCCGAACGCTTCAGCCCATCGCGCCCGACGTGGCGCGGGGCGAGCAGCGCGCTGGTCGGCGGGGTGCTGCAGGGGTGGGGCGCGCTACTGGCCCTGGGGTGCACCGTGGGCACCCTGCTCTCGGGCATCTCCGCCTTCGCCGTCGCGGGCTGGGTCTTCGCCGCGGCGATGCTCGGCGGCGTGTGGCTGGGGATCCGCTTGCGTCTGCACACCTGGGGGGAGTAGCAAGGCCCGCAGCCCGCGCCTCTGGTCGAGGAGCTTGCGCCTGTACACCTGGGGGTAGTAGGAAACGAGCGCGCCGTGTGCCATCGTGTGTGACAAATGTCGTAGTCGCGGCCGCCAAAGCGGGGTAAATTAAGCTCATACAAGCTATCCTTGTGAATTTTTCATAGACAGGTTTCTGGGGGAGGGCACGTCCTCTCTGAAACCCTTGCTTCCGCGGCTGCTGTTGGGAGGCGGTCAGGCGCAAAGTCCCCCGCCTGTGACACACGCGCCACAACCGTACCCGGAGGTTCTGAGGACCGCACCGGTACCCGCATCGCTGAGCCGGCGCGCCCTGCTGGTTGAAGGGACGCGGAGAAACCGGGTTTTTCCGCACCCCTTCAACCCGGCCTTGCTGGCCCTGGAGTGGAGGTGGACGAATGGACGCGCCCGATCTTGAACTTCACGAACTTATGCCCGAACCGGAGGAAGCCTGGCGCCGTCTGCTCCGTTTTGTGGGATGGAACGCGCGCGACCGGGCCGCAGCGGCGCGAACGAGCGCGGCGCTGCTCAAACACGCGCACCAGTTGGTGGTGGACGTCTACGATCATCTGGCCCACGTCCCGGAGACCGCCGCCATCCTCGGCTGGGAGCACCACATTGACGAAAAGCATCTGGAAGAGCGCCGACGCTTTTTCACCCTCTGGCTGGCCCGAACCATCGGTCTGGACACCAGCGATGAGTTTGCGGCGTACCTTTTCCACGCCGGGAAGGCCCATGCCGGTCATGGCGCCCGGCGCATTCACACCCCGCCCGAATATGTGACCGCTTCGATCGGGCTGGTGCAGGCCGCCTTCGCCAACACCCTGGGGCGCCAGGACCTTTCGGCGGAAGCGATCGGCAACGCTATGGCGGCCTGGAGCAAATATCTTAGCGTGCAACTCAACCAGATGCTCCTCGGCTACCGCGCCGCCCAGGAACTGCGGACCGGCGCGCTGGCGGTGCGCTGCACGCTCTTCGGACGCCTGCGCCCGCTACTCGGGACGCAGGAGATCCTGGTGATGGTCGCGCCTGGCGCCTGTGTCGGCGACGTGGCGCGCAAAGTGTTCAACTACTTCCCCGAGGCCCGCGCCCAAGCGCTCGAACGTGTCTGGCGCGCCGAGGAAAAGAGCGATGCGCTCTGGACGGAAGTTGTTCCGGCATACGTTACACGCCCGGGTTGGCGGATTCTGCACAACGGCCGGGAGGTGCTCCATCACGGCGGCTTTGCCGCGCCCGTCCGGTCCGGCGATGAGGTGGCGGTGTTTCCGCCCGGGAGGTAGCGCAGGGAAAGGGGGTTTCTCCACCTCACGCCTTCTGAGGTTGGAGCCGCTCGCGCCCGCCCACGGGCAGGGGCCTGGAGAAACCCGGTTTCCCCGCGTTCTCAACCGTTGTCGGGGCCGCTCGCGCTCGCCATAGGCAGGGGCGTGGGGAACCCCGGGTTCCCCACCTTCTCAACCGGTGTTGGGGCCACGTATGCCCCTGTCCTCACCCAACGTCAAGATATGCTATAATTATGTAACTGAAAAAGCAAAGAACGGCGGGCTGCGCCAGGCCCGTTCGCGATTATCCGGGAGGAATGGATGGCGCTCGAAAAGGACGAAAAGCAGCACATTATCGGCGACTACCAGGTTCACGGCAGTGATACCGGCTCGCCGGACGTGCAGGTGGCGCTGCTCACGGAGCGGATCAATCAACTGATTGATCACCTGCGCATTCACATCCACGACCATCACTCGCGCCGCGGTCTGCTCAAACTGGTTGGCCGCCGGCGCCGGCTGCTGAACTATCTGCAGAGTCGCGACAAGGAGCGATACCGCGCCCTGATCGATCGTCTCGGGCTGCGCCGCTAGGCGGTTGAAGCGATGGATCGATTGTGAACGCCACGGGAGTTCCGGCATGGATGCAGCGCCGGTTCTCCCGTGTTGTTTTCCCGGCGGAGGACGTTCGGGATTGGAGCGTGTGCAGGGGCCGCGTGTCCGTTCACAGGCTCCAGTGCCGAACCCTCCTCCTCGGGACCGGATTATCGGGCGCCACGCGGCGGTGGAACGATTGCACAACCATGGGCCGCCGATTGAAGGGGTGTGGGGCAACCTGGTTTTCCTACGCTCCTGCCGGAAGTGAGGGCGAGCGCCGCAGGCCCCCACCCCCCGCTGAGACGATTGCTCGCCGATTGAAGGGGTGTGGGGCAACCGGGTTGCCCCATATCCTCGCCGGAGGGGTCGCAGGCCCCTGCCCCCGTCGAGACGCCGTCTCGTGGCAGTACCAAGTGTAGGAGGATAACACAGATCTATGACAGAACGACAGGTTTTTTCGGTCAGCGCCGAAATTGCCGGCCGCACGCTCACGCTGGAGGCCGGTAAGTTCGCCGAACAGGCCGACGGGGCGGTGACCGTGCGCTATGGCGACACGATGTTGCTTGCCACCGTGGTGGGCGCTAAGGAACCGCGGGAAGGGGTTGATTTCTTCCCCCTCACCGTGGATTACGAGGAAAAGATGTACGCCGCGGGCAAGATCCCCGGCAACTTCTTCAAACGCGAGAGCCGGCCAACCACGACCGCGATCCTCATCGCCCGTCTCACCGATCGCCCGTTGCGCCCGCTCTTCCCCAAGGGCTACACCAATGAAGTGCAGGTGATCGTCACCACGTTCTCCATTGACATGGTGAACGACCCCAGCCCGCTGGCGATTATCGGCGCGTCGGCGGCCCTGGCCATCAGCGACATCCCCTTCCTCGGCCCCGTCGGCGGGGTGCAGATGGGAATGATCGACGGGCAACTGGTGGTAAATCCCTCGATGGCCGACATGGCCCGCAGCTCGCTCGACCTGATGGTCGCCGGTACGAAGGACGCCGTGCTGATGGTCGAGGCCGGCGCCAACGAACTCTCCGAAGAGGATATGCTGCGCGCCGTGCAGGAGGGCCACGCCGTCTGCCGGCAACTCTGCGAACTGCAGGAGGAGTTGGTGCGCCTCTGCGGCAAGCCCAAGCGCGAGTTCGTCCCCCCGTTCACCGACACGTCGCTGCAGGACGCCGTCAGCGCCTGGCTGGGCCACCGGCTCCGCGATGCCGTGCGCAGCCCGGTGAAGCAGGAGCGTGAGGCCCGTACTAGTGCGCTCAAGGAGGAGACCATCGCCCACTTCACCGCCGATGAACCGGAGGAGGAGATCCCTGCCCGCAGCAAGGAGGTGGCCAGGGTTTTCGAGAGTCTGCTCAAGGAGGAGGTGCGGCGGGCCATTCTCGACGAAGGCATCCGCGTGGATGGTCGCGCCCTTGACGAGATCCGCCCCATCAGCGTCGAGGTGGGCGTCATTCCTCGCGTCCACGGCTCGGCCCTCTTCACCCGCGGGCAGACCCAGGTGCTGACGATCAGCACCCTCGGCTCGCCCGGCGAGGAGCAGCGCCTCGACGACCTGGGCATCGAGACAACCAAGCGCTACATCCATCACTACAACTTCCCGCCCTTCTCGACGGGCGAGGTGCGCCGCCTGGGTGCGCCGCGCCGCCGCGACATCGGGCACGGGGCCCTCGCCGAACGCTCGCTCTACGCCGTGCTGCCGCCCCAGGAGGAGTTTCCCTACACCATGCGCCTGGTCTCCGAGGTGCTCTCCTCCAACGGCTCGTCGTCGATGGCTTCCGTCTGCGGCTCCTCGTTGAGCCTGATGGACGCCGGCGTGCCGATCCGCGCCGCCGTGGCCGGCGTGGCCATGGGCCTGATCACCGGCGAGAACGGCCAGTACCGCGTACTGACCGACATCCAGGGCCTCGAAGATGCCCTCGGCGATATGGACTTCAAGGTGGCCGGCACCGCGACGGGCGTGACCGGGCTGCAGATGGATATCAAGACCACCGGGATCACCTTCGAGATCATGCGTGAGGCGTTCGCCCAGGCCCGGGCGGGGCGCCTGTTCATCCTCGAGAAGATGAACCAGGTGATCAGCGCGCCGCGCAAGGAACTGTCCATCTACGCGCCGCGCATCATCACCCTGCAGATCCCCGTGGAGAAGATCGGCGCGCTCATCGGACCGGGCGGCAAGACCATCCGCGGCATCGTGGACGCCACCGGCGCCCAGGTGGACGTGGAGGACGATGGCCGGGTCTTCATCACCACCGCCGATGGCGAGGCCGCCAGACAGGCCGTGGCCATGGTCGAGGCGCTGACCCGCGAGGCAAAGGTCGGCGACATTTTCCTGGGGCGGGTGGTGAGCATCAAGCCCTTCGGCGCCTTCGTCAACATCCTCCCCGGTAAGGACGGTATGGTGCACGTGAGTGAACTGGCCGAACAACGGGTGGAGAACGTCGAAGACGTGGTGCAACTGGGCGATGAGATCAATGTGATGGTGATTGACATTGATCCCTCCACCGGCAAGATCAGCCTGAGCCGCCGCGCTGTGCTCACCGGCGAGTCGCCCGAGGACCGCAAGGCTGCCGGGGCGGCCCCCCGCAGCGGCGGCCCGCGCCCGGATCGGGGCGGCCCGTCACGCGATGGCGGCGATCGCCCGCGCCCGCGCCGGCGCGACGAGGGACGCTGAGGTAGGGTCGCGCTCCCTCCCGTAGGGCGGAAGGATCGGCTGCGCCGATCCTTCGGCCCTACCAGTCAACAATGGGCCTATGCATCCTCACTACCTCGACTTTGGCGGCGCCGGGGCGCTTGTGCACCTGGCGCCGGCGAATGGCTTTCCGCCCGAAGCGTACCGCCCGCTGGCAGCCTGTCTGATCCCTCACTACCGCGTCCTGGGCTACCGCCCGCGGCCCCTGTGGGCCAGCAGCGCCCCGCCCGACGTGCGGGCCTGGCGCGACCTGGCCCGCGACATGCTCGACGATCTGCAGCAGGTCGCCAATGGCCCGATCATTGCTGTCGGCCACTCCCTCGGCGGCATTCTCACCCTCTACTGCGCCGTGCACCGGCCCGACCTGTTTCGCGGAGTCGCGTTGCTCGACCCGGTGATCTTTCCTCGGCACATGCTGCCCCTGCTCTGGGCCGGCCGCCGCCTCGGGTTGCACCGACGCTTCCCCATTGCCCGGGGCGCCGCCCGGCGGCGTGATCGCTTCGCCAGCCGCGACGAGGCCCGCGCTCGCTTCCAGGGGCGCGGGGTCTTCGCCAAGTTTACCCCCGAGGCCTTCGAAGGCTACCTGGAGGGCGCCCTCCGCCCCGCGCCCGACGGGGGCCTGACCCTGGCCTGGCCCCGCGCCTGGGAGGCCCATATCTTCTCCCTCATCCCCGTGGATACCTGGGACGCCCTCGGGCGCCTGCGGGCGCCGTTGTTGCTGCTGCGCGGCATCCACTCTGACCTGATCGTTGACCGTTCGTGGAAGGAGTTCCAGCGGCGCCTGCCCCACGCCCGCCTGGTCGAGCTTGATGCCGGCCACATGGTGCCGATGGAACGCCCCGCCGACGTTGCCGCCGTCGTGCTGCAGTGGGCCGCCGGCCTGCCCTGAGGCCCGTGCGGATGCCCCCTTCGGGAGGGTCCGGGAGGGCACCGCCCTCTCAGTAACCCGCCTTCCGCTCGTCAGGAGGGGTATGGGGAAACCCGGTTTCCCCATACCCCTGCCGCGTGGGAGGGTCGCGGAGGGCAACGCCCTCCCAGCCCCCCTCCTTCCGGTCGTCGGGAGGGGTATGGGGAAACCCGGTTTCCCCACGCCCCTGCCGCGTGGGAGGGTCTGGGAGGGCGTTGCCCTCCCAGGAAACTTCTTCTTCACCCCTGGCGTGTAACCGCACTACCTAGGATGATAGAGGCATCTCTCGCATTTCTTTGGCGCCACAGCAGGAGCAAATTATGGATCGCATTCTTCGCGTCGGTCAGCGGGCCAGTATGCGCAAAACGGTCACCGAGGCCGACGTCGTACTCTTTGCCGCGATCACCGGCGATCAAAACCCCGTTCACATTGATGAACTTTCGGCCCGCGAGTCGCGCTTCGGGCGACGCATCGCCCACGGCATGCTCGCCGCCGGGCTGATCTCCGCCGTCCTCGGCATGCGGCTGCCCGGTCCCGGCACGATCTACCTCAAGCAGACGCTCAACTTTCGCAAGCCAATCTATCTCGGTGACACGGTAACCACCGCGGTGGAGGTGACGGAGGTGCGCGAGGATAAGCCGATCGCTACTCTCCACACGACGATCACCAACCAGGACGGCGTGGTGGTGGTGGAGGGGGAGTCGCTGGTCTACTGCGATCAGTGTCGCCTTGACGGCGCCGATCCGTTGTAACGGTTGGGAGGGGCGCGGGGAGGCGAAGGCTCCCCGCAACCACCTGTCCCGCCCGCGGCGGCAACCCGTTCTGGGCTCGCCAGGGCGCAGTGCTCCGCACTTCCCCTGAACGGACACGCAACAGACCCCACAGCTTGAGGACCTCAGGAGCAATGGCCCTCAAGGCGCTGCTCGCGGCACGCCCCCCTCCTAACCTCGCCCCGTTGGGGGGAGGCGCCCGACGCCCTCCCTCAGCGGGGGAAGGTAGGGGTGGGGGCGAAGAGCGTATTTGAAAGATTTTGGTCCTGGGAGATGCCAGAGGGGCGCGGTCCCGCACCTTTTCCCAGGACGAAGTCTCGTTATGGTTGCCGTTCAAACAGATACAGCCCCACCGCCCCCGCGGGTGCGAAGTCAGTAACCACAAAGCCCGCGACAAAGGCCGCCTCGGCGATGGCCCGCACCTGGTAGCGCCAGGCGCGGGCCATTGGCATGTCGCTGGCGCGGAGGGCGTCAATGTCGGAGGGGATCTGGAGCAAGAAACGCTCGCCCACAGGCTCGATCGACGGTTCGCGGGGATCGGGGTTGACCAGGGGCGCCCGGCCCCGCAGATCATCGTCGGGCCGGGTTCCGCCGGCGCGGGCAGCCACCCGCTCCGACGCGACCCACCACTCCACCAGAAAGCGGTCGCTGGGCAGTTCGCCGTGGGGGTCCTCCGGCTCGGGGCCGTAGATATTGCGGATGTAGGTGCGGCAAAGGCCCCCGAGTTTACGCAGGTTGAGCCGGGCGTTGCGGGCAATGAGGGGGTCGAAGGTCCAGGTGATCAGATCGAGGCCCTGGGCCAGCACATGCTCGCGCTGGGCCCATTTGAGGCGCTCGCCGATGCCCGCGTCGCGGTAGGCCGGAAGCACGGCGGCCATGTGCGAGGCGTGCTTGAGGCGCCCGGCGGCATCGCGGCCCAGGAAGCCGAACACGAAGCCGACCAGCGGCGCGCCGGGAGCGTCGTGGTCGAAGGCCCCCAGCACCAGCCCGCCGTTGCGCTGCGCCGTGAGCAGCATATGGTAGGGCACCGCGCCAAACGCGCCCCAGACTTCGCGCTGCAACTCCTCGCAGGCCAGGTACTCGCCGTAACTTCGCAGGGGACGGATTTCAATTGGCATGGGCTTTTGACACAAGAATGGCCGGTTAGAGGGGAAGGGGAAAACCAGGTTCCCCAATTCCCATGCCCGTGGGAGGGTGGTTGCGGGGAGGCTCCGCCTCCCCGCGCCCCTCCTGTTCGATCGCGATCACAGTAACACGACCATATCATCGCGATGCACCACCTCGGGGCCATAGTCATAGCCCAGGGTCTCGGCAATCTGAGCCGAGTGCAACCCCTTGATGGCGCGCACATCAGCGGCGCGGTACTGGGTCAGCCCGCGGGCAATCTCGCGGCCATCGGGGGCGAAGATGCGCACGGTCTGTCCCCGGTCGAACTCGCCCTCCACGGCGACGACCCCCGCCGGCAGCAGGCTGCGACCATCGCGCACCAGGGCGTTGACGGCGCCCGCGTCAACCACCAGCCGGCTGAGGCGCGCCGTTTCGGCGAGGATCCAGCGGCGGCGCGCGTCGGGGTAACTGGCATGGGCGGGGAAGCGGGTGCCGATGCGCTCACCGCCGGCCACGCGCAGGATCACATCGGGTTCGGCGCCCGAGGCGATGACCACCGTGGCGCCGGAGCGGGTTGCCAGATCGGCGGCCTGGATCTTGGTGCGCATGCCGCCGGTTCCCCGGGCTGTGCCGGCGCCCCCGGCAACGGCCCAGATGCGTTCGTCGATCACCGGCACCTCGGGGATCAGTTCGGCAGAAGGGTCGCTGCGCGGGTCGGCGCTGTAGAGACCGGGGATGTCGGTGAGGATCAGCAAGAGGTCGGCCCCCACCAGGCCGGCGACCAGGGCCGAGAGGTTGTCATTGTCTCCTACCCGGATCTCGGCGGTAACCACGGCATCATTTTCGTTGACAATCGGCACAATGCCGCGTTCCAGGCAGAGGGTGAGGGTATTGCGGGCATTCAGGTAGCGTCGCCGGTCGCGCAGGTCATCGCGGGTGAGCAGGGCCTGGGCCACCTGCAGCCCGTAGATCTCGAAGAGTTGCTCGTAGAGGTGCATGAGCCGGCTCTGGCCCACGGCGGCAAACACCTGCTTGAGGGGCACATTGGCGCGCGAACGCTGGTGCGGCGCGCTTCCGAGCCGCTCGCGGCCAGCCGCAATCGCCCCCGACGAGACGAGCAGCACCTGGCAGCCCTGCTCGCGCAGGCTCGCCACCTGCCGCGCCAGACCGACCATGTAGGGACGGTTGAGCCGGTCGGTGCCAGCGGTGAGCACGCTGGTGCCGAGCTTGATCACCATACGGCGGGGCAACTCAGTCGCGGATTGCTGCCGGACGCTAGCCATGCCTGATCCCCAACTCGGCCAGGCGCTCCGGGGTCGGATCGCCCTCCGCGTTCCAGCCATGGCGGCGGTAATACTCGGCCAGCAGGTCGGCGAGGGGCGGGAGTTGTCCGGCGGCGGGACCCTCGACGAGCGGCCGCTCGCGCCAGCGGGCGGGCAGGTCGTCGTGTCCACCGTTATCGGCGTAACGTCGCGCGAAGAGCCGTTCCACCGTCACGATCCGTTCACCCAGGCGCACCACATCGGCGGCGGAGACGGCCATGCCGGTTGCCGCGCCGATCATGGCCAGCAGTTCTCCCGGCGAGACCTGGTAGGCCAGCAGGCCCAGGCGCCGGCAGACACCGGCAGCGTCGAGGGCGGCGGCGAAGCGCTCGTGCCAGATCAGCCGCAGGGCCTGGTTCTGGGCGCTCAAGGGGGAGGGAGGGGCTTCCGGCAGCCAGGCGGGCGGCTCCTCGACCAGGTCGGCGTAGGGCATACTGTAGCGCACGTCGCCGCCGATGGGGGCCGTGGCCATGGCCAGGGCAAAGCCGGTGAGCGCCCGTGGATCGAGGGCCGACATGGCCAGGCCCTTAATCTGAGGGGCAAAGGCCGCTCCGCCCCAGAACACCTCGGCAATCTCACCGACGCCCAGGGAGAGCAGATCGCGCCGCTCCTGGGGCGTGGCCAGCCGTTCAAGCGCCTCTAGCACCGCCGTGGCATCGCCCCAGGGAAGCGTGCTGGACAGGCTGAGCCCCTCGGCCTGGCACTCCATGAGAAAGGCCACCGTGGCGCTGGTCGAGGCCGGATCGAGGCCGAGGCGCAGGCAGCGCTCGGCGAGCGCCGTGAGCGCCCCGGCATCGCTGATGCCGCAGCGGCCCCCGAAGCCGGCGACCGTCTCCAGATCGGGCATGGGCGCGGTGCGCTCCGGCGTCTCCAGGTCAAAATAGCACGGCATCGGGCAACCGGCGCACCCGCGACTGCGCCGCTCGCCCGGCAGTTCCGGAACGGCGCGCGCCACCGGACCATCGCGGCCGTTGCGCCCGCTGAGCGCCCCGAGGGCGCCGGCCCGATCGAGCAGGTGCAGATCGCCCGCTTCGCGAATGCCCGCGGCGACCAGGCTCCGTTCCACGCGCCGGCGAATGACCTCCAGCGCGGCGGCCAGGCGCTGCTCATCGTGGGCCGGGAGCGGGCCGGCGCCTGGACGGACCACAATCGCCTTGAGGCGCTTCTGGGCCATGACGAGGGCGGTGCCGGCCGGTTCGGCCATGTAGCGCCCCTCGG
The DNA here is from genome assembly GCA_034431835.1 of Chloroflexaceae bacterium. GTDB lineage: Bacteria > Chloroflexota > Chloroflexia > Chloroflexales > Chloroflexaceae > JACAEO01. Next base: position 14,814 of record DAOUDA010000133.1, read on the forward strand.
CAACGATGCTGCTGTAGGCCACCCCGTTTTCGCCCGCCGGACCGAGACAGATCACCCGTACATCATCGCCAAGGGTGGCGCGCAGCGCCGCCTCGGTTGCCACGGTGTCGAGGCCCAGCAACTGGGCCGCAGGGCGCAGGCGCACGCTGGTTCCATCGATATACAGATAGACCCATTCGGGCGCCCGCCCGCGCACCACCAGCACATCACAACCGGCGCTGCGGAGCGCGGCGCCCCAGTGCCCGGCCGCCCAGCCATAGCCAATCGAGCCGGTGAGCGGTGAACGGGCGCCCACGACAAAGCCCCCGGTAGCAAAGGCATTCAGTCCGGCCAGGGGGCCAGCGGCGAAGATCAACAGGTTTTCGGGCGCCAGTGGCGGAGTATCAGGCGGAAGATGGTTCCAGAGCAACCAGGCGATCGCGCCGCGACCCCCCAGGTAATCGCGCTCGACGGTGGCGGGAAGGTTCTGGCGAGCGTGCCCGCGCTCCAGATCAATTGTGAGGGTGCGCAGTGCCATGGATGATGCAGATAAGCGTGACAACGAATTCGTTCGCGCGACTACGCGGGGAGGTGTATTTTTGGGAAGGCTTCGCCGTCCCCAACCCTCCCTTACCATTATACCCGGGGCCGATGCACATCCGCCTCCGGCGGTGGGGTATGGGGCATGCCCGCTTCGCATCGGCCCTACTATTATACCAGGTAGCCCCGGCGCGCCTGCCAGGGCGCGTGCGGCAACCCAGGGCTGATGCAAAGTCGGCGGCAAGCCGCTGCCCCGGCGTGAACACCTGTCCGGTACGATGCAGGCGCCAACCAATCATCCGTAC
>DAOUDA010000134.1:0-17910 GCA_034431835.1 Chloroflexaceae bacterium
GCGACGCCGGCCCCGGCCCGCGCGGCGGTGCTCCGCCGGGCCGCCGCGCTTATGCTGGAACAGCAGGAGCGCCTGGCGACGATTATGACCCTGGAGCAGGGCAAGCCGCTGGCCGAGGCCCGCGGCGAGATCGCCTATGCCGCCAGTTTCCTGAGCTGGTTCGCCGGCGAGGCCGAGCGTATCTACGGCATGACCATCCCCGCCAGCACGCCCGCCAAGCGCCTGCTGCTGTTGCGGCAACCGGTGGGCATCGCCGCGCTGATCACCCCCTGGAACTTCCCCAGCGCCATGATCACCCGCAAGCTTGGCCCGGCCCTGGCCGCGGGCTGCACGGCAATCGTCAAACCTGCCGAGCAGACCCCCCTCTCGGCCCTGGAACTGGGGCGGATCTTCCTCGACGCCGGACTGCCCGCCGGGGTGCTGAACATTGTAACCTGTCAGGACCCGGTTCCGTTCGCGGAGACGATGTTCGCCGACGAGCGCGTGCGCAAGGTGAGCTTCACCGGCTCCACCGAGGTCGGCAAGCTGCTGATCCGCCAGTCGGCGGATACGGTGAAGCGCCTCTCACTCGAACTGGGCGGCAACGCGCCCTTCATCGTCTTTGCCGACGCCGACCTGGACGGCGCGGTGCGCGGGGCGATCGCCTCCAAGTTCCGCAACGCCGGGCAGACCTGCGTGTGCGCCAACCGGATCTTCGTCGAGCGCCCGATTTATGAGCGTTTCGCCGCTGCCTTCGCCGAACAGGTGGCGGCGTTGCGCGTGGGCAACGGGCTGGACCCGGCCACGGTGATCGGCCCGCTGATTGACGCGCAGGCCCGCGTCAAGGTGGAGCGCCACGTCGCCGACGCCCTGGCCGGCGGCGCCGCCCTGCTCACCGGCGGCGGCCCCTACCCCGAGGGGCGCGCGGGCAACTTCTGGACGCCTACGGTGCTCGCCAATGTCAGCGCCGAGATGCTGGTGGCCCGCGAGGAGACCTTCGGCCCGGTGGCCCCGCTGATCCCCTTCGACGGCGAGGAGGAAGTACTGCGTCAGGCCAACGCCACCCCCTTCGGCCTGGCCGCGTACTGCTTCACCCGCGACCTGGGGCGGGCCTGGCGCATGGCCGAGGGGCTGGAGTATGGCATCGTGGGCATCAACGACCCCATCCCCTCGACGGCCCAGGCGCCCTTCGGCGGCTACAAGCAGAGCGGCTTCGGGCGCGAAGGCGGCCCCACGGGGATTCAAGAGTATCTGGAAGAGAAGTACGTTTCGATGGTGATCTGAGGGGCAGAATGTGGGAGGGTCCGGGAGGGCGGCGCCCTCCCAGAAAGTCTTCGGATACCCGGGCCATCCAAAGAGGCCCTTACTCGTACCGCAGGGCCTCGATGGGTTGCAGCATCGCGGCGCGGCGGGCGGGGTAGAAGCCGAAGCCGATGCCGATCAGCGAGGCAAAGGCCAGGGCGATGGCCACGGCGCTCCAGGAGATCTGCGCGCCGATGCCCGCCGCCGCGCCAATGAGCAGCACGATGCCGATGGCGCCGGCGATGCCGATCAGGCTGCCGACCAGGCTGAGGGCCAGGGCCTCGAGCACGAACTGGCCGAGCACATCGCCGTCGGAGGCGCCGAGGGCCTTGCGAACGCCGATCTCGCGGGTGCGCTCGGTGACGGCCACCAGCATGATGTTCATGATGCCGATGCCGCCTACGACCAGGCTGATGCCGGCCACGATGGCGATGAACCCGGTAATGGCCCCGTTGATGCCCCGTAGCACGTTGAGGGCCTGGGTCGGCGTGCGCACCTCGAAGTCGTTGATCGCCCCCTCGGGAACGCCGCGGGTGGCCCGCAGCGTGGACACGATCGCCTCCTCGGCCGGGTCCACCACCTTCTCGCTGGTAATGCCCAGCAATACGCTGCTCATCCGCAACCCGCGCCCCGGCAGGTCCAGATCACCCACCAGGCGCAGGCGCACCGTGCTCACCGGGGCGAACACGCGCCCGTCGGTGGAGAAGGGGCCGCCATTCTCGTCAATCACGCCGATAATCGTCAGCGGCTGGCCGTTGATCTGCACCGTGCGGCCCACGGCGGCCCGCAGCGCATCCGGCTCGGCGCCGAACAGGTCGCGGGCCACCAGGTAGCCCAGCACCCCCACGCGGGCGCCATCGGCCTCGTCGGCGGCGGTGAGGAAGCGCCCGGCCAGCATCGGCACCGTCTGGACCTGGGGGTACGCCTCGGTGGTGCCGACCAGCAGCGTCTGGACGGCCACGGCCCCGGCGCGCACCTGGGTGTTTACCGTTACCTCCGGCACCACCGCGCGGAAGAGGTCGGGCCGCGATTCGGCCATGTCGGCCAGCGCCCGGTAGTCCTGCACCGAGAGCAGGCCGTAGCCGGGCACGTCGCGGGCGCCTTTGGCATTGGGATCGCCCGGCTCAACGGCGATGCGTCGGGTGCCCAGGTCCACGAATTGCTCGAAGACGCTGCTCTGGAGGGCGTTGCCCAGGGAGAGCACGGCCACCAGGGTGCCGGCGCCGATGATGATGCCGAGCATGGTGAGCAGCGAGCGAAACTTGTTGGCCCTGAGGCTGTCGAGGGCCATGCCGATCTGTTCTTTGATCATCTCTCGAATCTACTCCTGATCGGCCTCGCGGCGGCGCGCGGGAACCGGCACCGGCTCCAGGCCGTGCTCGCGCTCGACGCGCTCGAACACCTCGACGCCGTAGTATTCGCTCAGAATGTTCTCGGCCAGGCGCCCGTCGCGCAGGCCGATCACCCGGTCCATGTGCCGTCCAATCTCCGGGTCGTGGGTCACGATGATGATTGTGCGGCCCTGTTCGCGGTTCAACTCGCGGAAGAGGGCCATAATCTCGGCGCCGGTGCGGGTGTCGAGGGCGCCGGTGGGTTCGTCGGCCAGGATGATCGCCGGGTTGTGGACCAGGGCGCGGGCGATGGCGACGCGCTGCTTCTGGCCGCCCGAGAGGGTGGTGGGCAGATTGTCAACTTTGGCCCCCAGGCCGACCGCCTCCAGGGCCGCGCGGGCCAGTTCGCGCCGCCGTCGTCCGTCCACGCGCCCGTAGACCAGGGGCAGTTCCACGTTTTGCAGCGCGGTGAGGCGGGGCAGCAGGTTGAAGTTCTGGAAGACGAAGCCGAGCTTGCGGTTCCGCACGCGGGCCTGTTCCAGCCGGGTGAGGCCGCCGACATCCTCGCCATCGAGCACGTAGCGCCCGCTGGTAGGCGTGTCGAGCAGGCCAATCAGGGTCATCAGCGTGCTCTTGCCCGAGCCTGACGGTCCCATGATGGCGACCATTTCGCCCTGGTCAACCTGCAGCGAAACATCGTCGAGGGCGCGGAAGACGCCATCGCCGGTGGGAAACTCCTTGACCATGTTTTCGATCTGGACGATCGGTCTGGTTCTATAGTCGGTGTGCATAGCACGGCGCTCCGTTGTGTAGAGGGAAACCGAGTTTCCCCATGCCCCGGCCTGCCGGGGTGTCAGGCTTTTCATCACCGGTTGAAGGGTGGGGAAAGCGGTTCTCCCCACTCCCCCGCCCGCCGGGCACAGGTATGGGGAAACCGGGTTTCCCCATACCTGCCCGCGGGGGCCGCCGGCGCTCGAACGTCGGGCGTTTCCTAGGGAATGACGATCTGCTCGCCTTCGGCGAGGCCGCCGCGGATCTCGATGCGATCACCGGCGCGCAGACCGGTCTCGACGACGCGCTCCTCAATACGGCGCTCGTTGCCTTCGCCCACGACCACGCTGACCACGCTCTTGCCATCAACGCTGCGCACGGCGGCCAGGGGCACGCTCAGGGCATCGTCGCGGCGGTCGGCCACGATGGTGGCGCTGGCGGTCATGCCGGGCTTGAGCTGGGCGCCGGACGGATCGATCTCGACGGTGACCTGGTAGGCGGTCACACCGCTATCGTTGCGCGGCAACGGCTCCAGGCGCAGCACCGTGCCGGGCAGGGACTGGCCCAGGGCGTCCACCAGCACCTCAACCGGCTGGCCGGGCCGGACACGGGCAATATCCACTTCATCAACCGTCACCTTGACCAGGAAGCGGCTGATGTCAATCAGCACGACGGGGGCGGCAGGGCCGACGCTCTCACCAGGGGCGACGTTGACGCTGGCCACCACACCGTCGAAGGGGGCGCGCATGGTCAGGTCGTCGAGGGCCACCTGGGCCTGGTCGAGCTGGGCCTGGGCCTGAGCCACGCGGGCCTCGGCGCGGGCCAGATCGCTGGTGGTCGGATCAGCGGTCAGTTGTTCCAGACGGGCGCGGGCCGCCTCGAGGTTGGCCTGCTGGGCGGCGAGGGCGCCAGCGCGCTGCGCTCCGGTCAGACGGGCAAGCTCGGCCTGGGCGCGGGCGAGTTGCGCGCGGGCCGCGGCCAGGTCGTCGGCGTCGGCGCCAGCGATCAGCGTATCCAGGTCGGTCTGGGCGGCGCGCACGCGGGCCTCGGCGGTTTGCAGGCCGCTGATTTCATTCTGGACGGCCGTCTCATACGCGGTCTGGGCCTGTCGCAGGGCGGCCTCGGCGTCGGCCAGATTCCGGGAAGCCTGGTCAAAGGCGACCTGGAAATCCTGCTTCTGGAAATCGTTGAGCGAGCGACCGGTGCGCGGATCGGTGCCGTTCTTCCGCACGTGCTCGAGGTCCCAGAAGGCGGTACTGTAGGCGCTCTGGGCGTTGCGCACCGTGTTGGCGGCGGCCTCGACGTTCAGGCGGGCCTGCTCCTTGGCGCTGGCGAGAGCCGCGCGCTGGCGATCAAGCTCGGCCCGGGCTTCGGCGAGGGCGGTCTCGGCGCGGGTGCGGGCATCGCTCTTCGCCCCGGCCTCAAGGACGGCCAGGCGGGCGCGGGCCTCTTCCACAGCAGCGCGGGCGGCGGCGATGTCGGCATCGGTAACGCTGCCCTGGGTCTGGGCCAGGTTGCCCTGGGCGGCGCGCACCTGGGCCTGGGCCTCGGCGATCTGTTCGGGAGTGGCGCCCTCGCGCAGGGCCTGCAGGTCGGCCTGGGCCGCGGCAAGGTTGGCCGCGGCGGCGTCGCGGGCGGCGGCTTGCTGGCGGCTATCAAGCTTGATCAGCGCGTCGCCGGCCCTGACCGTATCGCCTTCGACGACCAGCACCTCGGCGACGCGGCCCGACGCGGCGGGGAAGGACAATTCGGCCTGGACGCGCGGCTCAACCCGCCCGGTGGCGCTCACCCCCAGCACCAGGTCGCTCCGGTTGACGGGGACCAGCGTGGCGTCGGCCAGGGGATTGGCCCGCGCGCCGGTGAAGGCGCGGAAGGCGAAGGTGCCGGCGACGGCCAGCAACAGGATCAGGGCGATAATCGCGGCAAAGGTCGGGCGACGCAGGCCGCCCGGTCGAGACTGTGGAACCGTGGTCATAGAATGAATGTTCCTCTCAATGTGTGTCGGTCGAACAGGCGCCGCAGGCGCCGTCACTTAAGCATGTGCATGGGAGGCGTATTCCTCCCGGACCTTCTCGGCGGGCAGGGGAACGTGGTTTCCCATTCCCCTCCACCTGGCTATGGTCGTGTGGGCTTCAAACGGGTTGTCCTGGGAGAGCGGGGCCCCCCAAACCCTCCCACGCCATGCGCCTCAGGTTCTTAATGCGTCTCCGTAGCCTCCGGGGCGCCGAGGCGCCCTGACGCCGCAACTCCGTACAGAAACAGATCCACCGTCTCCTCGGTGGAGATCGGGCCAATTTGCACGGGAATGCCGCTCTCGGCGGCCCAGGCGGCCATCCGGCTCTCGCCGGCGAACTCCTGGCAGGCTTCGGACACGCTCAGGAACAGATTGGCCAGGGTCACCGGCGCAAAATGCCCGAGCGTCCCTTCGGCCACGCCCTCCTCCATCACGCCGAGAATCGGGCGGAAGAGGTGAGTAAAAAAGGCCCGCGCCAGCCGGTTGCGATTGGCCGGCCCGAGATGCTCGGCCATCTCGTGGCGCATCATGCGCATATCCCGGTCGCGGTCATCCATCAACACAGCGGCAAGGGCCCGCAGGCGGGCGACCGTCCCGCCGGGAGCATTGGCGGCGGCGGTGAGGCGGGCGCCCATCTCCTGCAGCACCCGCAGCCCCATCTGGACGAACAGTTCCTCTTTGTCGGCGAAGTAGTAGTACAGGGTTGGCTTGGTCACATCCGCAGCGCGGATGATGTCGTTGATTGAGACGGCCTTATAGCCCCGCTGCATAAAGAGGTGACTGGCGGCGTCAACGATCTTCACCGCCGTGGGGCTGCTGATGGGTTCGAGATCTTGCACCATACGATCCTGTATGACCGGTCAGTAAGTAAAAGAAGCCAAAATATTTCGCAACTTTACCGACCGGTCAGGAAGAGTATACACCCCTTCTCAGGTCTTGTCAAGTCTTTGCACAGTTTCGGACGCCGCGGGATTGCCACCATCCTGTCATCTTCATGTACGCCGAACACACCCATCAGGCGCGTTAAACCCGACAGGCGCCCCGTAGCGCACCGGTTGCCGCCGGCCCGCCGCCAGGGCAGCCGGCTACGCGCCTGCCAACTGAAGCTGCGGCAGGGAGGGCAAGCCCTCCCTGAAAAACCTTGTGCTTATCCCAATGGTGGGTCGCAAGCGCAGTTTGTGCGCATGTCGAATTGGAATGAAGACCATGCTCTCTCGCCGACGCCTCTTGCGCCTGCTGGGCGCCACGGCTGTTACGGTCGCCGGCGCGCGCCCCGCTCGCGCTCAGGAGCCCCCGTTCAGGCTCTACCTCCCTCTGATCAGCGACGCCGAGCCGCCACCCGAGCCTGCCCCTGAGCCTTCGCCGGCCCCCGATCCCGAGCCTGGGCCGCCGCCCGCGCCCGATCCAGGGGTATGGACCAATGAGAACGGCTATCTGCTTGCGCCGCCCTCGGGCACGGTTGAATGGGCCATCGCCTGGTTCGCCGCCCGCTCCACGCTCTATACCCCCTACGACATCACGTCAATCGTGCAGGCCTATGCGCGCATTGGGACCGAGGCGGGCGTGGACTGGTTCCTGGCCCTGGCGCAGTGCGCCCACGAAACCGGCAGCCTGACCTCCTGGTGGTGCGCCCGGCCCCGCCGCAACCCCGCCGGCATCGCCGTGACCGGCGCGACCATCCCCGGCTCACCCGAGTTTCCGCCCGGGCGCAACTGGGCCTGGGACGGCCTGGTCTGGCGCGAGGGGGCCAGTTTTGCCGCCTGGGACAGCGACTCCGTGCGGGCGCACCTGGGGCGCTTGCTGGCCTACGCGCTGCCTGCCGGCTTCGGCACGCCCTACCAGCAGGAGTTGATCGCCTACGCCCTGGAGGTGCGCGGCATGTCTCCTGCCAACCGTGGGGTCGCGCTGACCATCACCGACCTGAACGGACGCTGGGCCGTGCCCGGTACCGAGTATGGCCAGCGCATCCTGAGCCTGGCGACACGGATGCGCGCCAGGTGAGCACTACCCTGGCTTAAGAAATCTCCACTCTTGCCGCGGGGCGCGCCATGCGCCTCGTAGCCCGTTATGGCGCGCTGAAACGCCTCTTAGAACCAGTGCAAGATTTCCCTTGACTCGCCCCTGTCACGGTTCTATAATGGGCCTATGTTAAGCACCCCTTAACCTCTGATTCAGGAGGCGCCGGTATGGGGGCAAAAACGAACAGCGCAATCAGCACTTCCCTCAGGGGCGCGTAGGCATACGCCTGCGGCGCCCCTGATGTTTTTCTCGTTGATGAGCGGAGCGTTCTGAACACGGCAGTTCAGAGATAACAGGAGGCACGCGATGCATTCCGACCTGATTGGCAAGATCGAGAAGGCCCGCCGCTACGCCGAGGAGCCGGAGCGGATCAAGTTTAATGAACTCAACGTCACGTTCCATGGCGGAAACAGCAACCATACCATCGCTTTCAAAGACGGTCACTGGCACTGCGATTGCTCGTTTTTCCACGTCTGGAACACCTGCGCTCACGTGATGGCGTTGCAACGCATTCTCCAGCCCATGCTCACTGCGGAGGCCCTGAACGTCGATCTGCCGATCCCTGAGCATAAGCTGAGTGAAGAGAGCGTCGCCGCCTGAGGTGAGACATACCCCAGAGGCGCGAAGATCACAACGAAGGGGAGGGTCCGGAAGAGCGCGCATCTCCCGGACCCTCCCCTTCTGCTGCGTACAGCCTGCCGAAGCGAGATCTCTGTATGCCGCTAATCATCGCCCACCGGGGCGCTTCGGCCTATGCCCCGGAGAACACCATGGCCGCCTTCGAACTGGCTCGACGGCAGGCCGCGGATATGATCGAACTCGACGTGCGGCTCACCGCCGATGGGCGGTTGGTGGTGTTCCACGACGAGACGACCGAACGCTGGGACGGGCAGAACCGCCCCGTTGCCGGGTGCACGCTGGCCGAGCTTCAGGCCCTGGACATCGGCGGCGAACGCGCACCGACACTGGAGGAGGTGCTGGACTTCGCCCGCGTGAGCGGTATGCGGCTCAACATCGAGCTGAAGAGTACGGGCATGGCCGCCCGTTGCGCCGAACTCCTGTCCGCCTTCGATCTGGTTGAGCAGGTGATCGTCTCATCGTTCAGCGAGGTCGCCCTGCGCGAACTGCGCGCCGTCGCGCCGGAGGCGCCCCGCGGCTACCTGATGGGCGCCCGCACGATGCATCCCTCCGTGCGCGCCCGTGAACTCTGGCCCTTCTTTGCCCTCCGCGCCGTCGAGGCGGTCGCCTGGCATCCCTACTACGATCTCCCCTGCCTCGACTGGCTGATCCCCCTGGTGCGCCGCGCCGGCTACCAGGTCAATGTCTGGACGGTGGACGAGCCGGAGCGCATGCGCACCCTCGCCGCCCTTGGCGCAACCGGCATTATCACCAATCGGCCCGATCTGGCCCGCCAGGTGTTGCAAGGGTGATGCGATTTTGGATCCAAAATCCACTACGCTGCCCGGTGCGCCCCCTCGATGTAGCTCAGCGACTGGTGGCGGAAGTAGGTGTTGTAGAGTTCGGCGTAGTGCCCGGCATGCGCCAGCAAGTCGTCGTGGGACCCTTCCTCGATGATCGCCCCCTTGCGCAGCACGATGATGCGATCGGCGTGGCGCACCGTCGAGAGGCGATGGGCGATGACCAGCGAGGTGCGTCCCGCCAGCACCGTGTCCAACCCCTCTTGAATGAGCGCCTCGGTCAGCGGGTCGATGCTGGCCGTGGCCTCGTCGAGGATGCAGATCGCCGGGTCCTGCAGCAGCACCCGCGCCAGGGCCACGAGTTGGCGCTGGCCCATCGAGAGGCTGCCGCCCCGTTCGCCCACCTGTGTGTCGAGGCCGTTGGGCAGGCTGTCGAGCCAGTCGCCGCCGCCGACGTGCCGCGCCGCGGCCAGCACCTCGGCGTCGCTGGCCGCGGGGCGCCCGTAGCGGATGTTCTCGCGCACCGTGCCGTCGAAGAGGAAGGGCGTCTGGGTGACGATGCCCAGCCGTGAGCGGTAGGCGGCCAGGTCGAGTTCGCGAATGTCCACTCCATCAATCGTAATCCGGCCCCCCTGGAACTCATAGAAGCGCGCCACCAGTTTCGCGATGCTGCTCTTGCCCGAGCCGGTATGGCCCACCAGGGCCACCGTTTCGCCGGGCCGGATGCGCAGATCGAACCCGGTGAGCACCGGCTCGCCCTCGCGGTAGGCGAAGTCCACCTGCTCGAAGCTGATCGCCCCTTCGAGGTTCGGCAGGCTGCGGTTGCCGGTCTGCACCACCCGCGGTTCGCTGTCAATCAGGGCGAAGACGCGCTCCCCCGCGGCCAGACCAAGCTGGAACTGGCTCCAGAATGAGGCGATGCTGGTCAAAGGGAACCAGAAGCTCTGCAGCCCCTGGATGAACAGGAACCACAGTCCCGCCGTCAGGATGCCCGCGCGTACCTCCAGACCACCGAGATAGACCAGGCTGGCCGTGCCGATCGACGCCATCAGGTTGAGCACCGGGAAGATGCCGCTGAAGACGAAACGCATATGACGGTTGACCCGCCGTGAACGCTGGTTCACCTCCAGGAACTCGGCGTAAATGGCCGGCTCCTGGCGGAAGGTCTTGGCGACGCCGATGCCATTGACCGTCTCGCCGATGTGCGCGCTGACCTCGGCGTTCATGCGCCGCGAGGCGGTGATGGTGCGGCGGGCGATGGCGCGGAACGCCAGCGCCGCGCCGATGATGAAGGGGGTCAGCATCAGCAGCACCATGGTCAGCTTGAGACTGATCGTCGCCAGGTAGCCGACGATGAAGATCACCAGCAGCAGCCTGCTCATCAGGTCCATCGTGAGGGTCATGACCTGGGCGAAGGCCGCTGTATCGGAGTTGACCCGGCTGACGATCTTGCCGGTGGGGAACTGGTCGTAGAACGACATATCACGGCGCAGCACGGCCTCGACAGCGTCCTCGCGCATGGCCAGCACCACATCGCCCACCGCCTGCGCCGAGCAGGTCTGGCGCACCAGGTTGAAGAGCCACGATGCCGATCCAAGGAGCGCCAGGCCGACGGCCAGCCAGCCAATCAGCCGGGGGTCGGGATTGGCGCTGATCCAGTCGAGGCTGCGGGCGATGAAGATCGGCACCCCGGCATCCAGCGCCGCCGTGGCGGCAACCATCAGCGCGGCAAGGATCATCTTGCCCGCCTGGGGCCGGAAATAGCTCAGGATGCGGCGCACCAGCACCCCGTCGCTGTAGGCGCGATCGTAGGCTTCGGCGTCAAGCCCATCGAGAATGAAACCCATACTGGCTCCCTGGTTGCTGTGGGTGCAACCTTAACCACCTGCCCCCTCCCCAACCCTCCCCCGCCGGGGGAGGGAGTCCGGTTCCTCCCCTCAACGGGAACGGTTGGGAGGGGGACAGAAATGCAAGCAAACGTTCTTTCAGCAACCTTGACGGTTGCACGACATCCTCCGACATCATGCCGCTTGCAGGGTCGCGCCCGCTTCGTCCTCCAGGGGTGGCAGGTTCACCTCATAGCGGGCGAAGATCCGCCGGTAGTGCGGCGAGCGGCGCAGGAGTTCGTCGTGCGTGCCGGCGGCCGCCAGGCGCCCTTTGTCGAGGACCAGGATCATGTCGGCCCAGCGGATCTGCGAAAGGCGGTGGGTGATCAGCAGCACGGTGCGCCCCTCCTGGGCCCTGCGAATGGCCTGCTGGATCTGATCCTCGGTCGCGCTATCAATCGCGCTGGTTGAGTCATCGAGGATCAGGATGCGCGGGTTGCTCAAAAAGGCGCGGGCCAGGGCGATGCGCTGCCGCTGCCCGCCCGACAGGGTCACGCCGCGTTCACCCACCACGGTGTCGTAGCCCTCGGGAAAGCCAGTAATGAAGGCGTGGGCCTGCGCCGCCCGCGCGGCCTCCTCGATCTGCGCCCGTGTGGCCCCCGGCGCGCCGAAGGCGATATTCTCGGCGATGCTGCGGGTGAACAGGAAGATGTCCTGCTCGATCTTGCCGATCTGGGCCCGCAGCGCGTCCAGGCTCCAGTCGCGCACGTCCACGCCGTCAATCAGCACCCGCCCCGCGGTGACGTCATACGTCCGGTTCACCAGTTGCGTCAGGGCGCTCTTGCCGCTGCCGGTCTGCCCGACGATGGCCACGGTCTTGCCGGCGGGAACGTGGAACGAGATGTCTTCGAGGACGCTGGTGGTCCGTGCGGGGGCGCCATCGTCGCCTGCTTCACCCTGGTAGTGGAAGGAGACGCCCTCGAAGGTGATCTCCCCGCGCAACTCGGCGCGATACCCGGCGTCGTTCTCATCGAGGTCGCTCTCGGCGTTGATGATCCGCAGGATGCGCCGGGCGCCGGCCATGCCGGCCTGGATGACCGAGAAGGCGAAGATCGAGATAAAGGTCGGGAAGCGCAGCACGTTGACCAGGCCCATCACACTGACCACCTGGCCGACGCTGATCGTCCCCTGAGCGTAGAGCCACATGGCGTGGAGGAAGGTCCCACCCACGGCGATCCCGTAGAGCAGCAAGGGCAGGTAGCGCGCCTCGATGTAGCCCTGCCGCACGTAAAAGTCGCGGAACAGCCGCGCGTTGCGGCGGTACTTCTCGCGCTCGAAGGGCTCGCGGGCCGAGGCCTTCACCACTTCGATGCCCGAGAGCGTCTCCTCGAGGCCGGCGTTCATGGTTCCGTACTGTTCGCGCTGGGCGTCAATCACCGGCTGGAGCCGGCGCAGGTAGCGCCGCGCGGTGATCGCGTAGAGCGCCACGAACGCGACGGGCGCCAGGAGCAACTCGACGCGGATCAGGGCGATGAAGCTCAGCGGCGCCACGAGGCCCAGCACCGTCTCGGTGGCGAGCAACCCGCCGGGGACGATCAGGTCGCCCAGGGCGCGGGTATCATCGGTGGCGCGGGCCATAATGTCGCCGGCCCGTTGCCGGTCGTGAAAAGCCTTGCTTTTGCCCAGCAGACTCTCGTACAACTCCTGCCGCGCGTCGGCCTCGACGTGCGAGGCCAGGCTCTCGGCGGCCAGCAGGCCGATCAGCCCGCTGGCGGCATCGCCAAGCATGACCGCCAGCACCAGCAGGGCGGCGATCAGCAGGCCGTTGGGCGCGCTCGGGTTCAGAATCTCGTCGGCGGCGCGGCCAATCAGGACCTGGGCAAAGGAATAACATGCCCAGGCGCTCGAAAAGAAGATGAAAAAGCCCAGCGCGAAGTGCCAGTAGCGCCGGATGTGTGAGATGAACCAGCGCCCGGCGCTGCGCGTATCATACCGATGGGCATGCGCGATGTTAAACTCGCTGCGGCGAGCCACGGCAAAGCTCCTCACCGGCCCCACGGCCCCTTTCCAGGCGCGCGGAGCGCGGACACACAAAGGCCACGACCATTACAGGGTGGGCCAGCTACGGACGCGGCGATCAGGGCGCAGGTATGCCGCTCGCCGGAGGGGAGGGTTTGGGAGGGCTTTGCTCTCCCAGGGAACAAACTCTTTCACCGGTCTTGCGGGGTCTCACAGGTTCGGAGAGCGTTTCGCACCATGCTCGCCCCCGTGTACGACGCTCGCTCCAGCGTAGCATGCCCGCGCAACTGCGGGCATCGGCCCAAAGGCGGAGTCGTCGAACCGGGGAAACCTGGTTCGCCCATGCCCCTGTCGATGTTGCGCGCAGAGTTGGGGAAGGCAGGGTCGCCAGACAATCGAAAAGAGAGCGCATGTGAGACCTGACGGGCAGGCGCCAGGATACCGCTGCGTGAACAGGGATCGCCCGCGCGCGTACCTGTCAGGTCCTTGCGTCATCTCCCCTATCGATTGGCGGCCCTCCCAGGCCCCGCTCAGGTGTAGGGTTTTCCGGCGCATCCTCGCGTCGCACTCGCCATGCGGGGCGTTGGGACGCCCAACTCCTCCCTTCCCTGAGCGGGGCAGGGGGTAAGGACCTTGAGCGCATTGGAATGCCGAAAACTCCTTCTCCCTCGAAAAACCCTACACCTGAGAACAGGCCCCTCCCTTGCGCTATGCTATTATACGCCGCAATGGCGCCGGGAACGGCCTCCGGCGAAGTACGCTTACGCACAACCATGACCATGTTCGGGCGGAGGGTGGTGGTGATCGGCGCCGGGGTTGCCGGCCTGGCCGCGGCGCGGCGCCTGCGGTTGGCCGGGGCGACGGTGACGGTGCTGGAACGGGCGGCGGCGCCCGGGGGCCGCGTGCGGACGCTGCTGGTCGAGGGCTGTCGCGTCGAGCTTGGGGCCGAGTTCCTGGCCGATTTTTATACACGCACGCTGGAACTGGTGCGCGAACTGGGTCTGGCGGGAGAGCTACGACGCATACCGCGCAGTGCCGCGACGCTCCGCGCCGGTCGCCTCTACCCGCTCTGGCCCAATCTTGCCGCCGCCCTTACGCCCCTGGTCGGTCCGCGCAACAAGGTCGCGCTCTCATACCTGGTCGGGGCGCTGGCGCGCCACCGCTCGCGGCTCGATACCCGTGCGTTGCATAAGGCCTACGCGCTGGATGACGTTTCCGTGGCCGAGTATGCCCGCGCGCATCTCTCCGAAGAGGTTCTGGAGTATGTGCTCCAGCCGCCGCTCTCGGGGATCTTCTACTGGACGCCGGAGCGCACCTCGCGGGCCTTGCTATTTCTGGCGCTGCGCGCCGGCCTCAGCCGTCCCGCCGGGATGCGCCTCTACACCCTGCGCGAGGGCCTGGGGCAACTGGCGGCGGCCCTGGCCAGCGGCCACGACCTGCGCCTCGGCGTCGAAGTCGAGACGGTTACGCCTGGCCCCGGCGCAGGCTACACGATCCACGGACGCGCCGGCAGTGCCCCGTTCACCCTTGCCGCCGACGCGGTTGTCATCGCCACAACCGCCAGCGCCGTGCCACGGTTGCTCCCCTGGCTCGACGACCACCGGCGCGCGTTCTTCTCCGCGGTCACCTACTCCATGACCACCCTGCTGGCCGTGGGTGTTCGTGGCCACTTACCGCGCGTCACCTACGGCGTGTTCTTTCCTCGCCGCGAGACGCCCTTTCTCGCCGCCGCCACGCTCCCCACGGTCAAAGATCCGGGATTCGCCCCCGCCGACCGCGATGTGCTCTGCCTGCGCCTGAGCGGCCGCGCGGCCGCCGCGCTACGCGAGTGCGCCGACGACACCCTGGCCTGCCTCATGCTCGCCGAATTACGGCGTCTCGCGCCCGACTTCGATCCAGTGACCCGGCGCGTGTTCCAGCGCCTCTACCGCTGCGCCGAGGCCCTGCCCGAGTTCGACGTGGGACATTTCCACCGTTTGCGGGCCTTCGCCTCTGGCGCGATCGAGCCGCCCGCGCTGGCCTTTGCCGGCGATTACCTGGGGGGGCCGTTCATCGAAGGCGCCATTGTCAGCGGTGAACGCGCCGCCGACCGGCTGCTGGGCCACCTCCGCAGCGGTTGAGGCACAATGGGAGGGTCCGGGAGGGCAAGGTCCTCCCGGACCCTTGCCATCCTCCCGATCTTCCAGCCTTTGCGGCGTCGAACGTCCTCAATCGGCCTGCGTCCCCTTTACGGCCTCTTTGAGCGTGCTGCTCGCGCTGAAGCCGGGCGTCTTGGTGGCGGGGATCTGGATCTTGTCTCGCGTCTGCGGATTCACACCCTCTCGCGCCTGCCGCGAGCGGACCTCGAACGTTCCGAAGCCGGTCAGGGTGACCTTTTCGCCTCTGGCCAACGCCTCGGTGATCACTTCGAGCGCCGAGTCGACCACGAGCTTGGTCTCTTTCTGCGACACGCCCGCTCGTTCCGCCACGGCCTTGATAAAGTCGGTCTTCTGCATCGGTGCAGACCTCCTCCAAGCAAGGATCAGCATATGCGCTATATGCCTTTGTGAAGCAGTATACCGCGCTTGTCAATACCTCTGGCGCATTCCAACGCGGTATTTGCCCCTTCAGATTTTCCAACTCGGTTTTGGCGCATCAGGAAGCCATAAAATATCGAAACATTTGTGTTTATTTTATTCTTCGGAGGGCCGCGCCCGCCCGGACCCTCCCTTGAGGCAAAGAGGATTCGGCAGGGCTGCGCCCTGCCGAATCCTCCCGCAGGAGGTCACCACCCTCCCGTGGTGCGGTCGTCGCGCAGGCGCGCCAGATCCTCGGCGAGACCGGTGTAGCTCTCCGGTCGCAGGGCGAGCAACTCCGTCCTGACCTCCTCGCGCACGTCCAGCGTCTCCACGAACTGTCGCAGCCCTTCCAGGGTCAGGTCACGCCCGCGGGTGAGGATCTTGAGCGTCTCGTAGGCTTCGGGGTAGCCCTCGCGCCGCAGGATGGTCTGGATCGCTTCGGCCAGCACTTCAGGATGCGCTTCCAGGTCGGCGCGCAGCCGCTCGCGACGCACCGCCAGTTTGTCCATGCCGCGCAGCACACGCTGGCACCCCAGCAGGCTGTAGCCGAAAGCCGTGCCCAGGTTGCGTAGCACCGTGCTGTCCGACAGATCCCGTTGCAGGCGCGAAACGGGCAATTTGCGGCTCATGTGCTCCAGCAGAGCGATTGCCAGCCCCAGGTTGCCTTCGGCATTCTCGAAATCGATCGGGTTGATCTTGTGCGGCATGGTTGAAGAACCGACCTCGCCGGGCGCGGGCCGCTGGGCGAGGTACCCGTCGCTGATGTAGCGCCAGATATCCTGGCACAGGTCCACGAGGATCACGTTAACCCGTTTGAGCGCGTCGCAGAGCGTCGCCAGGCTGTCGTGGGGTTCGATCTGGGTGGTGAGCAACACCGGCTCCAACTCCAGGGCGCGCACAAAGGCGCGCGAGAAGGCCATCCAGTCCACCGTTGGCAGGGCGACAGCGTGGGCGGCGAAGGTGCCGGTGGCGCCGTTGAGTTTGCCGGTGAGCCGGGCGTCACGCACTGCTTCGACGGCGCGGCGGAGGCGCATAAAGAACACGTTCATCTCTTTGCCGAACGTCGTCGGGGTCGCCGCCTGGCCGTGGGTGCGGGCCAGCATCGGCGTGGCCGCCTCGGCGTCGGCCAGTTCGCGCAAGCGTTCCAGCAGGCGACTCAGGGGCGGCAGGATCGCCCCGTCGCGAGCCTCACGCACCAGCAGGCCGTAGGCCAGATTGTTCACGTCCTCCGAGGTCAACGCGAAGTGCACCGCCTCCTTCCAACGCTCCAGACCCAGCCGGTCCAGTTGTTCGCGCAGCCAGTATTCGACCGCTTTGACATCGTGATTGACGCGGCGATCCCAGGCGGCGATGGCCAGCGCGTCGGCGTCGCTGAACTGGCGGTACAATTGCCGGAGCTGGGCCTGCTGCTGCGCGTCGAGGGGCGGTACGAACCCGATGCTCGGGGCGCGAGAGAGGACGATCAGATACTCAACCTCCACGCGCACACGGTAACGGAACAGCGCCGCTTCACTGAAATAGGCCGCCAGATGGCCCACGTCGCTGCGGTAACGCCCATCCAGTGGTGAGAGGGCGGCAAGTCGGTTCATGTCGTCGGTCATGGCACCATCCTTCCCCGAGAAGGTTCGCAGGCGATGTAGCGTTCATGATACAACCTTTCGGGTGAGGGCCGGCTTTGGCGCTGCAAGGGCAGGGCGGGGGCAAGGGGGAATGGGGCTATGGGGCTATAGGGGTATAGCGGTACGGGGAAACCGGGTTTCCCCCTACCTCTGGCTGTGGGAGGGCCGGTGAGGGCCCGGCCCTCCCCATGCTTCAGCGTGCGGCGCCACGGTCAGGTCGGGGCGCCGGCCTCCGCAGCGTGCCGCAGCGTGAGGATCGTGGCCTCGGGGGGGCAGCCAAAGCGCAACGGGAGCCCGCCGATGCCCCGGCTGACGTAGAGTTGGAGCGCGCCGATGCTCCGGTATCCGATGGGATAGCGCCAGCCGTGGCGCGGCAGGCAGAACGAGCCCAGGAGGGGCAGACACACGTGGCCGCCGTGGGTGTGCCCGGAAAGCTGCAGATGGACCCCGCGGGCGGCCGCTTCGTCGGCCAGGTCGGGGCAGTGCGACAGGAGCACGGTGAAGGCGCCCTCGGGCGCGCCGTGGAGGGTCGCCGCCAGATCGTGGGCGCCGTCCCACATATCGTCAACGCCGGCCAGGACCAGTTCGGCCCCGCCGTCACGCAGTCGCCGGTGACTGTTGAGCAGAAACTCGATCCCCAGCGGGGCAAGCGTCTGCTGGATGGCCGGGAAACCTTCCCAGTAGTCGTGATTGCCCGGTACGGCGAAGATGCCCAGCCGTGGGCGCCAGGATTGCAATGGCGCCAGGACCTCCGGCAACTCGGGGATGGCGTGCTCGTAACTCACAAAGTCGCCGGTCATCACCAGCAGATCGGGCTGCTCGGCCACCAGACGCTCGACGGCCCAGCGGGTGTTTTCGGTGGTGTAGGGCAGGCCGAGGTGCAGATCGCTCAACTGGCCGATGCGTAAGCCGTCGAGGGCGGGTGGTAGCTGCGGCAGCCGGAGCGTCACCTGTTCCAGCCGCGGCTGGCGCGGCTCGTGCCAGAGGGCGTAGGCCGCCCCGGTCGCCCCGATCAGGCCCAGCGCCGCCGCCGCCGGCGCGCCGCCAGCGACCT
>DAOUDA010000135.1:0-14517 GCA_034431835.1 Chloroflexaceae bacterium
GCTGGCTTGAGCAACCTTGCCGCCTTTCAGCGGTCGATGGCCGCTGCCAGTGATCGGCTCCTCTCCCGGAACTGACTTTGCATCAGCCCTGGTGCGGCAACATGGCCGATGAAACGCCCGCCTCCGGCGCGGGGGTGGGGCGGCTACGCCGCCCCGACCAGCGAAGCATGTTGGGGCTCGCCCCGGAGACTTTGCATGAGCCCCGTGTGCTACAATACCCTGGCTGAGTCAACGTCTCCGTGGAGCCATGGCGGCCAGGCAGATGACCACACGCATATCGGAACGGGCCCAGGCGCGGGTTGCGGCGCAGCAGCAGCGGCGCGAGGAGGCCGTGCACGTTCTCGGCGCCCTCGATTGTTTGCGCGGCGTGCCGGCGAATGAACGCGCCCGTGTGCTCGATCTGTGCGTCTTTCGGGTTTACCCGGTCGGGGCCACCGTGCTTGGCCAGCAGAAACACGGTCCCTACTTCTTTCTGGTGCTCTCCGGCACCCTGCAGTTGCGGCTGCGCGACAAAAACGGCCGCGAGGTGCTGATGGGCATCCTGGGCCGCGGCGATTGTTGCGGCGAGGGGCCGCTGTTTGGGGATTACTTCCGGCAGATGAGCGCCCTGGCCCAGAGCAACTGCCAACTGCTCCAGATCCCCCTGAGCGAGTTGCGCGGCGCGCTGGACACCCTCCCCCGGCTCGCCGCGGCCCTGCGTCAGGTCTACCAGCGGCGATTGGTGGAATGTACGCTGGCCCGTGTGCCACTGCTCGGCCAGTTGTCGCCAACCGAGCGTCTGGCGCTTGTGGGCCTGCTGCAACCGACGCACTACGCCCGCGGCAGCCTGATCCTGCGCCAGGGTTCCCCCGCCGACTCGCTCTACCTGATCGAGACCGGCCAGGTGGCGATCGAACAGGCCGGGCAAACCATTGCCACCCTGAGCGAGGGCGATTTCTTCGGCGAGATGGCCCTGCTTACCAGCCGGCCCCACCACACCGATGTTCGGGCCCTGACGCCGACTGATGTACTGGCGCTGCCCGGCGCTGAGTTCCACCGGCTGATCGAGCACCGCCCCGAGCTCGAGGCCCAATTGCGCGCCGAGGTCGAACGCCGGCTGCAAAATGGCGCCCTGATGCGCAACGATAGTGCCCGCGCCCGCGAGTTGCAACTCGCCGTGACCAGGGGGATGTTGCGCGGCTCGCACCTGTTTGTGCGCGCGCCCGAACTGTGCCCGCCCGGCTGCCGTCTCTGCGAGGAAGCCTGTCTGGAACGACATGGCCAGCAACGCCTGCATCTGAACGGCGTGCCCCTTGAGCGGCCCGGCAACGGCGACGCGGGGCTGCTCGACGTGCTCGACGCCTGCCGCCAGTGCCACACCGGGCCGGAATGCGTGGAAGCCTGCCCCGAAAACGCCTTCGAACGCCTCCCCGACGGGACGCTCCTGATTACCGATCGCTGCACCGGCTGCGGCGCGTGCGTGCCGGCCTGTCCCTACGACGCCATCAGCATGCGCGCCCTGCCCGATCCGCATCCGGTGCGCGGGCCACTGGGCACATTCCTGCATAAGCTGATCGACTCGGCCCGTCGCCACCCCGTCATCCCGCTTCAGCCCTCCTATCCCCCTCAACGCGCCGACAAGTGCGACCACTGCCACGGCTTCGCCGACCGCGCCTGCCTCAGCCGCTGCCCCACCGGGTCGCTCCGCCTCGTGCCGGTGGAGGAGTTGTTTACGCTGTAGAGCCTCGCCTGATACGACAACGAGCCTTCTCCTTGAAAAGGGAGGGGCGCCCTCCCGGTCCTTACGGCATCCGAAAGCGCAGGCGCCGTCCCAACTTGGTGAACGCGGCGATCCACTGCCGCGCATCCTGGTAGCCCTGGGCAGCTTCGCGCTGGAACTCGACGTACACGCTGCGTAGCAGGCGGTAGTACACGTTCTGCGTTTTCCAGACATCAACCTCGAAGGGCAGCGAGCGGGTCAGGGCCACGGCCTCGTCGAGTTGTTCGAGCAATTCGATGGATTCGGGGAAGGCGTTGAACTCTTCGGTGATGCGGTCGATCGTCCGGCCCAGGGTATAGGCCAGGCCAGCGGTATCCAGGGTCACCCCCGAGCGCACCGCCTCGCGATGCAGGGCCTGGATGGCGTCGAGGTCGAGATGGTCGGCGCCGAGCAGGCGCCGCAACTGGGTGTTGATCGCGAACTCCGCCGCGATCTGGAACTCACGGGGTACGGGCATGCCAATACTGGCAAGAAAGCGCATCAGTGGAGCGTGATACTCGTAGATCTGCCGGTAGGCCGCCTCGGCCTCGGCCAGGCTGGAGGTCAGGATCTTGTTCAGGATCTTGCGCTGCTCGTCACCGAAGAGCAGTTTGAGCGAGTAGGCCTCCTGGGCGAAGTTGCGGTCCACCAGGCGGATGGTGCCGGGGATGTCGGCCCGCTGGAACAACTCGGTGCTCTCCTGCACCAGGGCCTGGTAGGTGGCTTCATCCTGGTACTCGCGCACGCCACCGGAGATGTTGTGGTCGCCCAGGTGCAGCATGCCGAAGATCAGGCGGGCCGACTCGCGGGTGATGGTCGAGGTGATCCGCATGCGCCCGAGCCCCAGGCGGTTCTTGCCGGCGGGGAGCAGGTGGTAATCCTCGCGATCGACCTCGTAGCAGTAGATCTGTTCACGCTCCTCGAAACTCTCGAAGAGCGACGACATGGCGTAGTGCGCGCCGACCTTGCGCAGATCGACCACCGCGGGGCGCACAAAGCGATCGTAGATCGCCCGTCCGTCGCCCATCGCCGGGTTGTTGCTGCGGGCGCGGGCCAGGCGCTCCAGAAACGGCTCCTCCAGATCCTCGCCGAACAACTCGCGGGCCAGTTGCACCGCCCGTCCGGCGTAGCGGATCACCTGGATGGTCTCAATGCCGGCCAGATCGTCGAAGAACCAGCCGCAGGAGGTGTACATCAGCAGCAGTTGGCGCTGCAACTCCATGAGCTTGAGCGCCGCGATGCACTGGCCGCTATCGAGGGGGCCGCGCCCGTGGCGCATGAGGAAGCGGTTCACCACCTCATCGGAGCGATCGAGGATCACCTCGATGTAATCGTTGCGCGCCTCCCACGGGTCCTTCAGCAGTCGGCGCCCGTGCATCTCGAACCTGGGCGCCAGCGTATCGCGCAACCAGTCGAGGGCCGCGCGCAGGGGTTCGCGCCAGTGCTGCCGCCAGCCAGGGTTGCCACCCGTGTTGCATCCGCAGTCGGTGCTCCAGCGCCCCACCCCGTGTACGCAACTCCAGGCGGTGCGCTCGACGATCTGCACCTCGTGCGTCGGCGGATGCTTCATCAGGTAACTGGCGTAGTTGGTCAGCTTCGCCATGCCCCGTTCCTCGATGTGCTGAAGGGCGTAGGCCAGGGCCATGTCGCCGTGACGGTGGTGATGGCCGTAGGTTTCGCCATCGGTGGCGATGTTGGCAAGCTGTGGCCAGGGACGGTACTCGTTGAAGATCCCGGCGATGCGCGCGGCGAAAGTCGCACCGTTGACCAGCAAGCGCTCGAAGGCCACCGCCCGCGACACCGGCCCATCGTAGATGAAGACCGCGATTGAGCGCTGGTTGGGCAACTGCACCAGGTAGGGCCGGGTCGGGTCGATCCGCCCGCCGCGCACGTCGGTCCAGACCGTGTCGCCCAGGCGGCGCATGTAGTTGACCTGATGCGGTTCGAGGATGGTGAAACGGATGCCGTACTCGGCCATGATCTCGAGGGTCTCGAGATCCACGGCGGTTTCGGGAAGCCACATGCCGTCGGGGAGGCGCCCGAAGCGGTGTTGAAAGTCACGAATGCCCCAGACCACCTGGGTGATCTTGTCGCGGCGCGAGGCCAGGGGCATGATGATATGGTTGTAGCACTGGGCCATGGCCGAGCCGCGTCCGAACAGGCGCGCGCTCTCTTCATCGGCGGCGAGGATGCCCTCGTAGACCGCGGGGGCCTTCTCGGCGAGCCAGCTCAGCAGGGTGGGGCCAAAGTTGAAGCTGATCCGGCTGTAGTTGTTGACGATCTTGACGATCTGGCCCTGGTCGTCAAGGATGCGCGAGGCGGCGTTCTGCTCGTAGCATTCGGCATTGATGCGTTCGTTCCAGTCGTGGTACGGATAGGCCGAATCCTGCTGCTCAATCGCCTCGAGCCACGGGTTTTCGCGCGGCGGCTGGTAGAAGTGCCCATGGATGCAGATGTAGCGCTCCGCCATATTTCTTCCAGAGTAGTACTCCGTCCGAGCCCGCGTGATGGGTTGGCCCTGGCCCGGTAAGGCGGAAGCATTGGCTGAGCCAATGCTTCCACCCAACGAGCGCAACCGGCAACAACGCTCGGACGCAGTAGTAAATGATGAAACGCCCTCAGCCCTCGCTCTTGAAGTACAGCGCCCCGAGCGGCGGCAGGTCGAGCACCAGCGAGTAGGGCCGGCCGTGCGACATGTGCTCCTCGGCCATCACGCCGCCGGCATTGCCGATCCCGCCGCCCCAGTACTCGGTGGCGTCGCTGTTGAAGATCTCCTTCCACCAGCCGCCGCGGGGCACGCCGATCCGGAAGTTGTGGCGCGGCACCGGGGTGCAGTTCATCACCACCAGGATCAGATCGCCGGTGGAGCGCGCCCGGCGCATGAACGAGTAGGTGCTGTTCTCGGCATCGTTGGCATCGATCCACTCGAAGCCCGCCGGCTCACAGTCAAGCTCGTGCAGCGCCGGCTCGTTCACGTACAGCCGGTTCAGGTCGGCCAGAAGTTGTAAGACGCCCTGGTGCGAGGGGAACATCAACAGGTGCCAGTCGAGGCTCTCGTCGTGCTTCCACTCGCGCCACTGGCCGAACTCGCCGCCCATGAAGATCAGCTTCTTGCCTGGCTGGCCGTACTGGTAGCTGTAGAGCAAGCGCAGGTTGGCGAACTTCTGCCACACATCGCCGGCCATTTTGTCGAGCAGCGAGCCTTTGCCGTGCACCACCTCGTCGTGTGAGAGCGAGAGCACGTAGTTCTCGGTGAACATGTATAGGCCGCGGAAGGTCAACTCGTTGTGGTGGTAGCGGCGGTGGATAGGGTCGCGGCGGAAGTACTTGAGCGTGTCGTTCATCCAGCCCATGTCCCACTTGAAGCCGAAGCCCAATCCACCCACGTACACCGGCCGCGAGACCATGGGCCAGGCGGTGCTCTCTTCGGCAAAGGTCTGGGCCGTGGGATAGTTCTTGTAGACCTCGGTGTTGAACTGGCGGAGGAACATGATCGCCTCGATGTTCTCGTTGCCGCCGTACTGGTTGGGGATCCACTCGCCGGGGCGCCGTGAGTAGTCGAGATAGAGCATACTGGCCACGGCGTCCACCCGCAGGCCATCAATGTGGTACTTATCGAGCCAGAAGAGCGCCGAGCTGATCAGAAAGCTCCGCACTTCGTTGCGCCCGTAGTTGAAGATGTAGCTACCCCAGTCGGGATGGTAGCCCTTGCGCGGATCGGCGTGCTCGAAGAGGTGCGTGCCATCGAAGTAGCTCAGGGCGAAGCCATCGGTGGGAAAGTGCGAGGGCACCCAGTCGAGAATGATGCCGATGCCCTGCTGGTGCAGGTAATCCACGAAGTACTTAAAGTCCTCCGGCGGCCCGTAGCGGCTGGTCGGCGCGAAGTAGCCCGTGGACTGGTAGCCCCACGACCCGTAGAACGGGTGCTCGGTGACGGGGAGCAACTCGATGTGGGTGAAGCCGGCGCGCTTGACGTGCTCGGCCAGACGCGGGGCAATCTCGCGGTAGCTCAGGGAGCGTCCGCCCTCCTCGGGCACGCGCATCCACGAGCCGAGGTGCACCTCGTAGATCGACATGGGGGCGCTCACACCCTGAAGCTGGCCACGGGTCTGCATCCAGGCCCCATCGCCCCACTCGTACTCCTGATCCCAGACGATCGAGGCCGTGCGGGGAGACACCTCGAAGAAGAACCCGAAGGGGTCGGTCTTATCCTCGCGGTAGCCGTAGTAGCGCGAGGCGATGTGGAACTTGTAGTGCGCGCCTTTGCCCACGCCGGGCACAAAGGTCTCCCAGATGCCTGAGTTCCCCCGGCAGCGCATGGCATTTTTCCCGGGGTCCCAACCGTTCCAGTCGCCGACCACCGCCACATACTCGGCGTTCGGCGCCCAGACCGCGAAGTAAGTGCCCTGTTCCCCGTTCAACGTGGCAATATGGGCGCCCAGTTTCTCGTAGATGCGGAAGTGGGTGCCTTCGCCAAAGAGGTACAGGTCGTCGTCGCTGAGGAACGGCAGCGGATGCGGCGGCGCCGGGGGGATCACCGCCACGACGGTATCGGTAGGGGCCTCGGCGGGGGCGACGGCCTGCTCGGCCGCGCCGGGCGCCTCGGGTTGCTCGGCGACGGCAGCCTCGGTTTCGGGCGCCGTCGCCGTGCCATTCCTGGCTTTGCGGGGGCGGCGCGCGGGTCTGGTGGTCTCTTCCGACATTATGGTTCCTTATCCACTATAGACGCGAGTCATTCATACCGATCAGGCTTCAACCTGGCGCAGGACACCGCTGAGCGGGATGCTCAGCCAGGCCGGGCGGTTGTTCATCTCATAGCCGATCTCGTAAACCAGCTTTTCGAGCACGAAGACCTCAAGCAGGGCGGCCAGATCGGCCGGTGCGACGGGGATGAAGGGCGCCCCGGCCGCGCGGCGCAGGTAGCCGCCGAGGTACGCGGCGCTCACCCAGAAGGACCAGCAATCGGCCCAGCGGCGCATCGGCGCGCCCTCCTCGGTAGCGCCCTGAGCGCCGCTGGCGCGGTTGAAGAGTGTAGCATGGGCCGCGTACTGAAACGAGCGCAGCATGCCCGCGACATCGCGGAGCGGCGAGCGTTTAAGGCGTCGCTCGTCGATCGGGCGCACCGGTTCGCCCTCGAAGTCGATAAACATGAAGTCACTACCGGTGTAGAGCACCTGGCCCAGGTGCAAGTCGCCGTGGACCCGCGTCCGCAACGCTTCGATTGGCGCGGCGGCAACGCGCTGGAAGCGGGCCAGCAGGGCCGCTTCCAACGCCAGGACGGCCTCGGCCCGGGCGCGCAGCGTGTCCGGAAGGCGCGGGGCAACCGTGCGCAGACCCTGGAACGTCTGCGTGGCGAGGGCGCGCATGCTCTGGCAGAGCGAGCGCTGGTAGGGGAGGGAGAACGGCTCGGGGGCGAAGGCCGGCGCCGTGCCGGCCGCCAGGGCCAGGTGCAACTCGGCGGTACGCTCACCCAGCAGCCGGGCCTGCTCCAGGTAGGCGCCGGCCACCTCTTTGGCCAGCGGCGCCGGTTCCTCGGCGGCGGCGACCAGCAACGCCGCCGTGGTCTGCGGCATCTCGGGCAGGCGCCGATCGGCGTGCGCCCCGTCGTAGGAGCGTCCGGCCACGGCGAGGGTGTGCTCCCATGCATCGCCCTCATTGGCGACATAGGCCTGGAGCATGGCCAGGCTCACCGGCGCCGCGCCGCCGCGCCGGTATTCGAGCGCGCCAGCGGTGGGCGGGGTGTAGGGAAAGGCCCGTTCCTCGGTGAGATAGCGCCCGATCTCCAGGTCGGGGTTGATCCCCGCTTCAACCTTGCGGAAGATCTTCATGATCAACGCGTTGCCGAAGATCAGCGAACTGTTACTCTGCTCGGCCGTGACAACGCGCGGCGCCAGGCTCTCGGCGCGGGCCAGCGGGGCCCGCAGCGCGCGGGCACGACGGCCCTCGGCCTCGCCGCCGCTGATGCCGCGCAGGCGCCGTTGCGACAACACCACATCCAGCAGGGCGAGAGCGAAACCGTGGTCGATCAGCGGGTCGAAGATAACTCCCGGGGCCTCATCGGCATCGATGACCAGCCGGGCGATCACGGCGTGCCGCGCATTGCTGAGGAGGCCCCGCGCCCGTTCGCCGGCGGCATGGGCCATGGGCACGAAATAGGTTTCGGGCGGGCCCTCGGTGTAACGGACGGCGACCAGAACCAGACAGGCCGGACCATCGGCATAAGGAAGCAGCGCGGCATCGGTGATGGTCGCCGACGTGACAGTGCGCGACTTGGCCCCGAACCAGCGCCGCGGGCGCAGATAGGCCGGCAGCGCCTCCTCCAGGGCGCTCTGACGCCCATCGCAGAAGATCGCGTCCCACGAACCCGCAGTGATAGTGATCAGCGGTGGCTCCTCAGAACGCATCACGCGAAATACTCAAAACCGGTGAGATCCCGTTCCCGGCGGCGAATACGAAAGATGTGCACCGGCATGACCTGCGGGTTCAGTTCGACGTAGTTAAAATCGCCGTGCCAGAGGTAGCGCGCGTCGCTGAGCAGATCGTGGGCCTGATAATCGCCCTCGAGCCCCCACTCGGCGGTGGGCACCTGCACATAGCCGCTCTGCGTATTGAGCGGGTCCAGGTTCACCACCACCAGCACAATGTTCTGCAAATCAGGCGTCACCTTGCTGTAGGCCAGAAGCTGCTCATTCTCAACGAAGTTGCTGTCCACGCGATGGAAGCGCAGCCACTCGTTGCGCTGCAGCGCCGGGTTCTCGCGGCGAATGCGGTTGAGCCGGGCAATAAAATGGCGCAGGCTGTGGGGTTGATCCAGCCGCCAGAAATGGATCTCGTACTTCTCGGAGTCGACATACTCCTCGCGGCCCTGCACGGGCACATGGTACATCAACTCGTACAGCGGGCCATACATCCCCCAACTCGAAGTGAGGGTCGCGGCCATGGCGGCGCGGGTCAGAAAGACCGAGCGGTAGCCAGGGTAAAACTGAGGAGTCAGAATATCCGGGGTATTGGGCCAGAAGTTGGGGCAGAAAAACTCTCGCGCTTCGGTCCGGGTCAGTTCCTGCAGGTACTCGGTGATCTCCCACTTGGCGGTGCGCCAGGTGTAGTAGGTGTAGCTCTGGGTAAACCCGAGCTTGGCCAGGTTGTACATCACCTTCGGGCGGGTAAAGGCCTCGGAGAGCAGGATCACCTCGGGATGATCGCGCTTCAACTCTCCGATGCACCACTCCCAGAAGCGAAAACTCTTGGTGTGGGGATTATCCACGCGGAAGACGGTGACGCCCTGGGCGATCCAGAACTCAAAGATACTCTTCAACTCGCGCCAGAGGGCCTGCCAGTCCTCGGTTTCAAAATCGAAGGGGTAGATATCCTGGTACTTCTTGGGCGGGTTCTCGGCGTACTGGATCGTGCCATCGGGACGGGCGCGGAACCACTGGGGATGCTCCTTCACATAGGGGTGGTCGGGCGAACACTGGAAGGCGATATCGAGGGCCACTTCGATGCCATAGGCGCGCGCCGCCGCGACCAGGGCGCGAAAGTCCTCCAGCGTGCCCAGTTCCGGATGCACGCTCTTGTGACCGCCCTCCTCGCTGCCAATGGCCCAGGGACTGCCGGGCTCGCCGGGCTGGGCGGTGATGCTGTTGTTCTTCCCCTTGCGAAACTGCCGGCCTATCGGGTGAATCGGCGGCAGGTAGAGCACATCAAAGCCCAGTTCGGCCACATAGGGCAGGCGGGCGATCACATCGCGGAAGGTGCCGTGGCGGCCCGGTTCGGGCGAGGCCGAGCGCGGAAACAGTTCGTACCAGGCCGAGAAGCGCGCCAACTGGCGGTTGACCTCCACCTGCAGTTCCCGGTCGTACACGCTCACGAAGCGCGGCGGCAGATGGGCGGCCATGCGCGCCGCCAGGTCGGGCATGAACGCTGCCTCGGCATCGCCGTGGCGCATGGCCTGCTCGTAGCCGCGCAACACCGCCGCGTCGGCCTCGGGGGCGGCCTCGGCCGCCTCGCGCACCAGATCGGCGCCGATCAGCAGATCGACGCGCACGTCCTGGCGCGCCTCCACCCGCTTGTGCAACTGGTGCTCCCAGGTGGCGAAGCGATCCACCCAGCCGACCACGGTGTAGGTGTAGCGCCCCATCTCGGTAACCGTAAACTGCCCGCGCCAGCGGTCGTTGACCAGAAACTGCATCGGCGCCTCGCGCCACTGCGTATCGGAGGGACCACGGTAGCGTATGGCGCAGGCAATCTCCTCGTGCCCGTCGGCGAAGGCGTCGCACTCCACCACCACCGTATCGCCAACGACCCGCTTGACCGGGTAGCGTCCCGCATCAATCTCCGGCGTCACCCGCTCGATCACCACCCGGCGGCGCCCATCGCCAACCGCCGCCAGACCGTTCAGCGCGACCTCCTCGGCTCGCGTCACCTTCGCCGTGGGCTGCTTCGCCTTCGCTGGCATCACCGGCTCCCCTCTGTGCCCGCTACTACAGGTGGTCGACGAAAAACAACACAATAATGCCGGCGCACGACCTGGGACCGGCGCCAGACCAGCAACGTTCTTCCGTTTGTGAATCGCGAACCGCCTTTTCCCTGCTGACGCCATTCTACCCAAGGGCAGGCGCATGTGTCAAACGAGCCTTACAATGGGGCATCCTGGCTGCCCCATACGGCCCGGCCGCGTGGCTCTGGCGCACCCTTCCCTACATGCGCCAGACGCCGGCCAGCGTTGGCAAGACCGCCGTTTGAGGAGCGGCCTCTACGCTCCCTCAATATCCAGCCCGATATCCAGGGCCGGGGCGCTGTGGGTCAGCGCGCCGACGCTGATAAAGTCCACCCCGCTCTCGGCAACGGCGCGGATTGACCGCAGGGTGATGCCGCCGCTGGCCTCGGTGCGCGCCCGACCGGCCACGGCGGCCACGGCGGCGCGGAGTTGATCGGGAGGCATGTTGTCGAGCAGGATCAGGTCGGCGCCGGCTTCGGCGGCCACGGCGGCCTGCTCGACGCTCTCCACTTCCACCTCCACCCGCACCATCGGCCCCAGCGCGGCCCGCGCCCGGCGCACCGCTTCGGCCAGATCGACCCCTTGCGCCGCCAGGATGGCCAGGTGGTTGTCCTTGAGCATCACCCCGTCGTACAACCCGAAGCGGTGATTGACGCCGCCCCCGACGCGCACGGCGTACTTCTCCAGCGCCCGCAGGCCCGGCGTGGTCTTGCGTGTGTCGAGGATGCGCGCCCGCGTGCCCTGCACCGCCTCCGCGTAGCGGGCGGTCAGCGTAGCGATGCCGCTCAGGCGCTGGAAGAGGTTGAGGGCCACGCGCTCGCCGCTGAGCAGGCCGCGGGCCGGGCCGGCCAGCGTTGCCACCCGCTCCCCGGCGGACACCCGTGCGCCCTCGCCAACCCGTGGCCGCAGCGCCAGGGACGGGTCCACCAGGGCAAAGACGGCCGCCACAACCGGCAGGCCGCAGACCACCCCGGCCTCACGGAAGACGAAGTGCGCCTCGGCCCGGGCATCGGGGGGAATGACCGCCATGGTCGTCAGGTCGCCCGTGCCCACATCCTCGTGGAGGGCGCGGGCGACCACATCGCGGACGAGTTCGGGAGGAAGGTCGAGGGGATTCATAATTGTACACCTACGTTGCCGTCCTGGGCATTGTGCCGGGGAGGGTGGGGGAGGGCTGCGCCCTCCCGCGAACATCTCTTAATCAGCCGCGTGGGCCCGCGCCAGCGGCGCGGCGATGGTTTCGACCAGAAACGGGGCCTGGCCCCGGACCTGCACCAGATGGGCCCGCCAGCAGTCGCGGGAGTGGGGGAAATCGGCGCGGAAGTGGCCGCCCCGGCTCTCCTCGCGCGCCAGCGCGCCGACCACGATCAGCCGTGCCGTCAGGGCGGCGTTGACCGCGGTGAGCGCTTCCGGGTCGTCGGGATCGGCCTGCTGGGGCCAGGCCGCCAGGCTCAGGGCCGCGGCGCGCAGACCCTCGCCGTCGCGCAGCGGCCCGGCAGCGGCGCGCATCGTCGCCGCCAGGGACCCGCGCCAGTCCGGCGACGGGAACGCGCCGGCAGCCCGGGCAGCGATGTGGGGGGGCGCGACAGAGAAATGGGCGATCGTGCCGGGGTGACGCTCCAGGGCGGCGGCGATGCCGGCGCGCCGTCCGAAGACCAGGCACTCCAGCAGCGAGTTGGAGGCCAGACGATTGGCGCCGTGCACGCCGGTGCAGGCCACCTCGCCGGCGGCGTACAGCCCGGGCAGGCTGGTGGCGCCGTCCAGATCGGTGCGCACGCCGCCCATCAGGTAGTGCGCCGCCGGGGCCACCGGAATGGGCGTGGCGGCCGGATCAAGACCGTCTTCGCGCAGACGGGCGCAGATCGTCGGGAAATGGGCCTCGACCGTCGCGCGGGGCAGATGGGTCAGGTCGAGCAGCACATGGTCGCTGTCGGAGCGGCGCATGGCGGCGTAGATGCCGCGGGTCACCACGTCGCGGGGGGCGAGTTCGCCGCGGGGATCGTAAGCGGGCATGAAGCGTTCCCCGGCGGGCGTGCGGAGCAGGCCGCCCTCACCGCGAGCAGCCTCGGTGATCAGAAAGCCCTGGCCGGCCCGCGTGCGGTAGACCGTGGGATGGAACTGCACGAACTCCAGATCGGCCACCTCGGCCCCGGCGCGGTAGGCCATGGCGATGCCCTCGCCGAGGGCGGTGGGCTGATTACTGGTCAGCCCGTAGAGCGCGCCCGCGCCGCCGCTGGCGAGGACCGTCGCCGCGGCCAGCAGGCGCTGCCAGGCCCCCGCCGGGTCGCGCGCCAGCGCCCCGACGATCCGGCCCCCCTGATCGAGCAGATCGGCGACCTGCCAGCCCTCCAGCAGCGTGATCCGCGGATGGGCGCGCGCGCGGGCGATCAGCGCGGTGACCACCGCCAGGCCGGTCGCGTCGCCCACGTGCACGATGCGCCGGGCCGAATGGCCGCCCTCCAACCCCAGGGCGAAGCGTCCGGAAGCCACGCGCTCGAAGGGCACGCCGGCGGCGGCCAGTTCGCGCATCAACGCCGGCGCGGCGTGGGCCAGGGCAGCCACGGCTTCTGCGTCCGAGAGACCGGCGCCGGCCACCAGCGTATCGGCGACGTGGGCGCGGGGCGAGTCGGCGGCATCGAGGGCCGCGGCGATGCCGCCCTGGGCCCAGGCCGAATTGCTCTCGGGCAGGGTGCCGCGGGCCAGCACCAGCACCTCGGTGTACTCGGCGGCCGCCAGGGCCGCCGCCAGACCGGCGGCCCCGGCGCCGATCACCAGCACGCCGGTGGTCGTCGTTGCGGCTGCGGGCCAGGCCGCCAGCGCGAAGCGAGGAGCGGGTATCGGTTCCATGGTTGGTTCTCGTTTCTTCGGGTAGTGCGGCTTCGCCGCACAGGGCCTGACCTGAACATAGCTGGTTGGAGGGAGGTGGGGAAACCAGGTTTCCCCACGCCCCTGCCTGCCGGACACAGGTAGCGCAACCTCCGGGTTGCGGGATGGAGCAACCCGGTTTCCCCACGCCCCTGCCTGCCGGGCGCAGGTAGCGCAACCTCCGGGTTGCGGGATGGAGCAACCCGGTTTCCCCACGCCCCTGCCCGTCGGGCACGGGCAGGGGCGCAACCCTCCGGATCGCGGGATGGGGCAACCCGGTTGCCCTGCGCCCGCTTCAGAGCGCGATCATGCGCTCGATGGCGGTACGGGCGCGGGCGGCCAGATCGGGCGCCACCGTCACCACGTGGGTCAGGTCGCACAGACTATCGCGCACCTTCTCCAGGGTGATCATCTTCATATACTTGCAACTGATCGACTCATCAATGGGCAGGAACTGCTTCTCGGGATTGGCCTTGCGCATGCGGTGCAGCACGCCGATCTCGGTGGCGACGACGAAGCGCGAGGCGTTGCTGCTGGCCGCATGGCGGATCATGCCCTCGGTCGAGAGAATATGGGTGCCCCGGGGGTCGAGCCTGCCGCTCGCCAGGTAGTGCATGGTGCTGCTCACACAGCCACACTCGGGGTGGATCAGAAACTCGGCGTCGGGCGCGGCGGCGCGCTGGCGCTCGACCATCGCCGGGCGAATGGCGGCGTGCACATGACACTCCCCCGCCCAGATCTGCATGCGCCGGCCGGTTACCCGCTGCAGATAACTGCCCAGAAACATATCGGGAAGAAAGAGAATCTCTTTATCTTCAGGAATGGCGCGAATGACCCGCTCGGCATTGCCCGAGGTGCAACAGTAATCGCTCTCGGCCTTGACCTCGGCGGTGGTATTGACGTAGCTCACCACCACCGCGCCGGGATGCTCGGCCTTCCAGGCGCGCAGTTGCTCGGCGGTGATCGAAGCCGCCAGCGAGCAACCCGCCTCGGGGTCGGGGATCAGCACGGTCTTCTCCGGCGAGAGGATGGCGGCCGTCTCGGCCATAAAATGCACGCCGCAGACGACCAGCACCGGCGCGTCGCTGCGGGCGGCAAACTGGGCCATCCCCAGCGAGTCGCCGACATAATCGGCCAGATCCTGGATCTCGCCGTACTCATAGTTATGGGCCAGGATCACCGCGTTGCGCCGGGCGCGCAAGACGTTGATCTCCTCCACCAGGGCCGCGGCCGCCTCCGGGGCGGTGTGGGTGAGCGCCATGCTCATGGACAACCTCCTCGATAACCCTGCGTTAGAGCCTGTGCGGACACCTCCCGGAGCGGCTCAGAGCCTATCCGGATAACCTGGTTTCCGATCCCTTTTCTGGGAGGCGTAGCCCTCCCAGCTCCTCCCCTCAGGGAGGGGCGTGGGGAAAGC
>DAOUDA010000136.1:0-3760 GCA_034431835.1 Chloroflexaceae bacterium
CTCGCGGAAGCCCCTTTACGCCCCGCGCGGAGGTACTGCGCGGGGCCGCGCGGGCGCCCGCCAGAAGGCGCCCTTATCCCACGATGTCCCCTGAGCGCGGCAATGCGGATGAAGACGGGGTGCTGCGGGTCGAAGCAGTGGCGCCCCGCCGTGCCGAAGGGCCCAAAGCCGGGCAGCGTCGGGTCCAACCCTGCCGGCGGCGCCGCCAGACCATCGCGACCCGACCGGCGCGGGTGCGCCGGACCGAACATCGCCTCGCGCAGGTAGCGGTCCGAACTCTTCCAGAACGGCAACCAGCGCCGCTCGGCGACCTCCGGCCCCGCCAGGGCCTGCTCCGTCCCGTAGTAGATGCACGGGATGCCCAGGGTGAGCAGTTGCAACGCCACTCCGGCGACCACCTGGTGTTCCGAGGCGGCATCGCTCGCGAAGCGGATCTTGGCGCCGAAGACGTGGTCGTGATCGTCGAGGATCGACACGTGCCGCTCGCCCAGATTGCGGTGCGAACCCATTACCGCCTCGCCGGGATTGAAGCCGCTAAAGTACGCCCGCGGATGGTTCAGACCCGTAGCCAGGCCGTTGAGCGCCAGGCGCATCTCGCCGATGTCCAGCGCCGCGTTGAGGTTACGGTCGAGCACCTCCAGATAACGGGGCGTAGTCGCCCCCGGCAATCTCGCCGACCAGGAAGAAGTCGCTCTTGCCCAGGTTGCCGGCGAACTCCTTGATGGTCCCGCAGAAATTGCGCGCCTCTTCCAGCGAGACGTGCTTGAGCGTGTCGATGCGAAAGCCGTCGCAGTCGGTCAGGGCGATCCAGTACTCGTAACAGCGGGCCAGGTTCGTCAGCGTCGGGGCAGCACGACGTTGGCGCGAACGCTCGCTGGGCGCTCCCGTTGCAGGGCCCTGTCGCGAAAGCTCATGGGCGACCTCCTTCATTGGAGGGTGCGGCGACATCACTTGCACGTATGGGAAGAAGATTTCTGAGAGGGCAAAGCCCTCCCAGACCTCCTATCCTGCCCGTTCAGAGGCCGTGAGCGCCCTCACCGTACCCGCGCGTAGAGTCGGTAGATCCCCTCCCACGCCACAAGGCGAAAGTGCCCCGTGGCCAGGATGGGCAGATACAGATCGTGCCCGAAACGGCCGATGACCAGGTAGTCAGGATCGTTGGCCAGGGGATCATACTCCACCCGCGCCTCCGGGTCAACCTGTAAATAGCGTTTGCCCAGGGCTACGTGGATCTGGTCGGGGGGAAAGGTGTAGGGCTGGTTCAGGAGGAAGTGCAGTTCGCTCTCATAGGTCTCGACGCGGGAACCGGGCGGCTGGGCGTTGAGCCAGGCCGCAATGCGTTGCGCCGAGCGATCATACGTGGCGTACTCTTTGGCCAGGCTGAGCAGGGTAAGCGGCATCGCCGCGGCGATCAGCAGCACGGCCAGCAGCGCCGCGCCGCCAGCGCGGGTCGGGCGGCGCAGCGTCAGCAGGTCGCCCAGGGCGAGCAGGCGCTCGCGAAGCGCGAACCCGCCGCTCAGGTCGTACAGCAGTTCCGCCACAAAGATGCTGGCAACTACGCTGGGGACGGCCATGTAGCGCGGCACGCCCACCGAAAGGCCCAGGAACCAGGCCAGCCAGCTTCCGCAGAAGGCCAGCAGGGTCAGGCGCATATACCAGGCCGGCGCCCCGGCACGGGCGGAGGCGCGTTCGCCCCACAGCCGCCATATCCCCCAGGCCAGCCCGCACAGAGCCGGGAAGCCGAAGAACATCATGTTCTGCAAGGCGTAGAGGCGGTGAAACGCGGTCGGCACGACGGCCACCATGCCCGTCAGCCCCTCGACCGGCTCGGGCAACAGCGCCGGATCGAAGAGCAGCGCCGCGCCCAGCCAGCGGAGCAGGTTCGCGCTCAGGAACACGCCGCCCGCCGCCAGGGCGAAGATGCTCGCCACGCGCCAGCGGCGCGCCAGCAGCGCCGCCAACCCTGGCGCGAGCAGCGACGCCAGCAGGAACGGCGCGGTCTGCCCTTTGCTGATCCAGGCCGCCCCGAGAAGCAGCGCCGCGGGCGGCAACGCGAGCCACGAACCGCCCAGCGTCGCCCACAGGCCCAGGTAGCCGGCCAGCAGGTAGACCAGCATGGGCATCTCGGCCAGCACCTGCCGCCCCTGCAACAGCGGCTGGATCTGGGGGTGGATGGTCAGCAGCAGGGCCGCGCCGATGGTCGCCCATGCCAGGCGCCCGTGGTTGAGGCGCGCGCCGAGGGCGGCCAGGAGCAGGACGGACGCCACGGCGCAGAAGACGCCAAACAGCCGGCCCTGCCACAGCCCGACGCCGAACAGGCGCATGCTCAACCCGACGGGCAGCGTCGTAGTGAAAGCCGCCTCCAGCCCGGGGGCGGCGGGTTGCCCGTCGCGCAGGCGCCCGTAGTGCCCCGTTTCCGCCCAGGTGCGCGCCACCGAGAGCGTCCAGCCCTCGTCCCACCAGATCGGCGGGCCATCAAGGTTCCACAGTCCTGCCACCAGCAGCGCGAGGGCCAGGACGGCCCGAGCCATCAATGTCTGCGCCCTGATCGCGATGTGGTCCTGTTCCGAGTATGCCGGTGTTGTATGTTCCATTGAGACACGGTTTCGCTGCGAGCCCGTTTATGGCGTTTCTCGAAAAGAGTGACCCGCAACAATGGCGGCGCGAGTATAGCGAGCCGCACGGCTCGGTATCCATAGCGGATGAAGCATTCCGGTCGGCGCTCTAGTAATGCTCCGGGTGCGCCGTGGAGGGCCGCGCCCTCCGCGATCCGTTGGTTCCGCCAGCGGCAGCGGCCGCCTCCGGACGGCGCCGGGGCGCGCGCCCGCTGCGGGAGGTGCATCCTATTGACCCGACCAGCAGCAGGCCCATAATCAGATAGACTCCCCGGTATGACCATGGTTCCGGAAGCAGCGTCGCGCTCAGCAGCGCTACCGAGAGCATCGCTGGCAGTACTGGCGTCCAGGCGGCCAGCGCGCCCCTGGAGAGGCGACCAGAGGCCGCCAGCGCCACCGCCGGCAGCGCCAGCAGGCTGAGGTCGTGGGCGTGCAGATGGGGCGCGACCAGCAGAGTTAGCACAACGGCCGATCCGATGCCGGTCATCTCCATACGCGCATCGCGTTGTCGCCAGAGCCAGGTAATAACCGCAATGCCCAGCAAGAACGCGCCCCATTTGATCAGGTTTCGCGCCGTCGGGTCCAGGGCGGGCGCCGCGCGCGACAGCGCGCCGGTGAGGTTGTACATTGCGTCCTGGTTCAGGCCAAAACCCTCGCCCGCATTGCTCAGCGCGATGATCGCCAGGTAGTCGCGCACGCCCTCCGCGCCGACAAGGGACACGCTGAGCGCCCCCAGGCCCCCCGCCGAAAGTAGCAACCCCGCCCCAGTGCGGGGGCGGGCGAGCAGCATCGGCACGCCCAGGGCCAGGGTCAGATGCGGTTTGATCACCGTGAGACCCAGGGCCAGCCCCGCCAGCAGGGGCTGCCGGGCGCGCAGGGCCGCCATCCAGCCGGCCATTCCCAGCAGGATCAGGGCGGTGTCCTGACCTTTCAATAGACTGATGAATGTCGGGTAGAAGATCAGAAGGCCGACGAGCACTAGAAGCGCCTCGCCTGATGCTGATTGCCAGGCGCGCCTCGATGGATCAGGCGCAGGGTCGGCGAGGGCGCGTTCCTGAAGGTACACCCTGGCGAGTATGAGGGCCGCGATGGTCGCCACCACCGTCATCATTCCCGCCCAGCGCAGGTACGAGGCCCGATAATCA
>DAOUDA010000137.1:0-3096 GCA_034431835.1 Chloroflexaceae bacterium
CATCGGCTTGCGACAAAGGTTAAGGGCAGGCCGTACACGGTGGTCACCAGGGTGACGAGCACGATCGCGAAGACCGCAATGGCGACGATCAGCGTCGGGGCGAGCCAGACCGGCAGGGCGCCGCGCCGGGTCGCGCGCCCGCTCCTTCGGGGGGCGCTGCCGGTCCGCAGCGTTGGCTGGGCATTGAAGCCCGGCGGGCGTTCCTGCCCGCGGGCGGGGGGCAGGGGGCGGTAGTCCAGTTCTTCCTCGCCCGTCGCGGCGCGCTCCTCCACCAGCGCCGCCTGGCGGGCAGCCAGTTCCTCGTCGTAGCGCCGCCGCCGCTCCGGGTCGCTCAGGACCAGATACGCGCGCTCGATCTCGTCGCGGCGGCGACGCGCCAGTTCCTGCAGTTCCTCGGCGCTGCCTTCGAGGCGCGCCGGGTCGTAACGCTCGCGCAGGCGCGCGTAGGCCGCCTGGATCGTTTCGTCATCGGCGCGGGGATGCACCTGCAGGGTCTCGTAGTGGTCTTGCATGGCTCAAGCACCATCTACCGGCCCGCGCCCCGCGATCCCGTCCGCAGGCCCAGCACCGGCAGGCCCTTCGGCAGGCGCGCGCGCAGACCGGCCAGCCTGGCCTGGCCCTCCAGGTAGCGGCGCACCAGGGCGATCAGGCCCCCCAGAATGCCCACGCTGACCCCGACCCAGACCAGCACCACCAGCGGCTTGACACTCACCGCGATCACGCCTTTGGCCGGCACGACCGGCAGATCGTCGAGACCCGGGCCGCTGCCCTGCAGGAGCACGCGCCGGGTGTTGGGGTCAAGCGACGCCAGGGTGAGTTGCCGTCCTTCGCCGCCGGGCAGGTCAACCGGCACGTACTCGAGCTGTTGCTGGCCACTGTTGGGGTCGGTCACCACCCGCACATACGGCTCGACCTCGCTCTCCTGGCCCTCGTACAGCACCTTGACCCGCGCGCCCACGCGCAGGTCGCCGCTTCCCGACATCATCGCCTCGCGGTCAATGTTGAAGCCGAGGAAGGTCAGGGTATACGGCCCCATCGTCGCCGAGTCATTCTGGCTCAGAACGGGGCGGGCCTCGTCCCGCTCGGGGTCGTAGCCGGCGGGGGAGATATAGAGGTCATGCCAGAAGAAGCTGTGAATCGACGGCGTGGTCATGGTCGCGCCCATGCGCTGGTTCTCGTAGAGGTAGGGCCGCGCGCTGAAGGACGTCCGGCCATCGCTCACCGTGAAGTCGAGCACGCCGTGTTGCTGTTCATCGAGTTTATAGCCGTTAAAGATGAACTCGTAGCCGAAGAGTTTCGCACTTTCACCGGGGGCCAGGGTCAGCCGCGTCTCGGGGGTGGCGTAGGCGCTGGAGGCGACGATGCCGATGAGCATCACCGCGAAGCCGACATGGGCCAGATAGCCGCCGATGCGCAACCAGCCGCCTTTGAGCGTGCGGGCGATCATCACCAGGTTCGTGCCCACGGCGAAGGTTGCACCGGCGACGTAGAAGAGGGCCAGCGGCTCGCGCACGCTGATGAGCATGGCCGCGATGGTGGCCGCCACCGCCGCCACGGCGGGCCAGCGCAGCGCCCGCAGCAGATGGCGCATGTTCGTGTCGCGCCAGCCCAGCAGCGGCCCGATCGTCATCAGCGCCACGATCACCACCCCCAGGGGCGGGGTGGTCTGCTGGTAGAAACTGGGGGCCAGACTGAAGCGCCCGTCTTCGAAGGGCCGGGCCTGGGGGTTCATCAGGGTCCCGTCGTCAAGCTCAAAGACCGACCCCATCCAGCCCTGGAGGGTGTGACCGACGCCCGGAATGGCCGAGATCACCGGCATCGAGGTGCCGATGCCCACCAGCAGCGCGACCACCGCCAGCGACAGCATGGCCAGCACGAAGAAGCTATCGCGTGAGAAGAACCTGTCGCTCAACGGGCGCGCAGGGATGTCGCGCCAGCGCCAGACCAGGACCCCGATCGCCCCGAGCGTAAGCAGCACCAGAAAGGCCACCAGGCCCTCGAAGATCCCCTCGGCCACGAACGAGTGCACCGAGAAGTTCGCGTAGACCCCGCTGCGGGTAAGGAAGGTAGCGTAGAAGACCAGGGGGTAGAGCGCCAGAGCCAGGAGCAGGTTGGTCCTCCGCAGGGCGCCCTGGGAACGCTGCAACACCATCCCGTGCATCAGCGCCGTCAGAATGAGCCAGGGCACCAGCGACGAATTCTCCACCGGGTCCCAGCCCCAGTAGCCGCCCCAGCCCAGGGTTTCGTAGGCCCAGTAGCCGCCAAGCAGCAGGGCCAGGCCCAGGAAGGCCCAGGCGGCGATGGTCCACGGCAGGGCGCGGGCCACCCAGGTGTCATAGTCGCGGCGGATCAGCCCGCCAATGGCAAAGGCGAAGGGCACGGTACTCAGCGCGTACCCGACAAAGAGCACCGGCGGGTGGATGATCATCCAGAAGTTGTGCAACAGGGGGTTCAGCCCGCGCCCATCGGTGGGGGCCAGGGGCAGATTGGTGGTGGGGTCGAGGAGCGGTTTGAACGGATTGAGCACCAGGACGAAGACCAGCAGCACCGCCTGCACGAACATCACCACGGCGAGCACATACGGCTCGAAGTGCCTGGTTCGGCGCACCAGCAGGGTCGAGGCGATGCTGCCCCACAGCACCCAGATCAGGAAACTGCCCGGTTGCCCGGCCCAGCTCGCCGCGATGCTGAAGAAGAAGTCCAGGTCGCGCGAGCTGTAGTTGTTGACGTACTCAATGTCGAAGCGGCGGGCGAGGAACAGGCTGATCAGCAGCGTCCAGGTCATCAGCACGGCGCCGAGGGTGGCATAGACGCCAAAGCGCCCGTAGTACAGAGCGGCCTGATTGCCCCGGGGCGTCACGGCGTAACTGCCAACGGCCAGCAGAGCCATCGCAATTGCGGTGACGATCAGAAACGTGCCAAGAAGGTACATGGGGAGCTTTCTAGTGCGACTGCGCGGAGGGCCGGGCCCTCCACGATCCGTAGGTTCCGCCCGCGGCGGGCGCGCGCCCTGAAGAAACCAGAACGAATCCGCCGCCGCGGGCGGAACGGGGGTTGGGGGGGGGGGGGGGGGGGGGGGGGGGGGGGGGGGGGGCG
>DAOUDA010000138.1:0-10526 GCA_034431835.1 Chloroflexaceae bacterium
CGGGACCCTTCGCTCCGGCTACGCCTCCGCTCAGGGTGACAGGCGTACAGCGTACTGATGCGGCAGAAGGCCAACCTTCGTTGTAGTACTAAGAAACATCTCCACACCTCCACATCTCTACATCTCCACATCTCCACACCTCCACACCTCCACATCTCCACACCTCCACACCTCCACAGAAGAAAGGCACAGAGATCAACCCCACCCCGTTAACTCCTCGCCAACCTCACGGGGGACCCTGGGTAGGATGCCGGTGACGACTTCGTAGGTGATCGTGCCCAGCCAGGCAGCCACTTCTTCGGCGCTGATCGCCTCGTCCCCCTGCGCGCCGATCAGCGCCACCGCGTCGCCCCGGCGCACCCCGGGAACATCGGTCACGTCCACCATGGCGTAATCCATACAGATGCGCCCGACGATCGGCGCGCGCCGTCCGCGTATGAGCACCTCGCGCCAGGGTGGGTTGCGGCGCAGCCCGTCGGCGTAGCCCGCGGGGATAGTGGCGATACGGCTGGGCCGCGCGGTCACAAATGCGCCCCCGTAGGAGACAGGCGTGCCGGGCGGGTGGTCGCGCACCTGGGCCACTTCGCTGTGGAAGCTCAGGGCGGCGCGACAGCCCTCCGGGAGCGAGATGCCGGGGCCGGGGGCCAGGCCGTAGCAGGCGATGCCCGGGCGCGCCATATCGAGGCGCGCTGCGGGCAGGCGCAGCAGCGCGGCGCTGTTGGCGGCGTGGGCCGTGGGCGGGCGCAGCCCGGCCGCGGCGAGTTCGCGCAGCAGGCCGGTGAAGACGGCCAGTTGGGCCTCGGTCTGGCGCAGGTCGGGGGCGTCGGCGCTGGCGAAGTGGGTGTAGATGCCGGTCACCTCCAGACCCGCCAGCCTCCGTAGCCAGGCCAGGAAGGGGCCGGTTTCTGCCGGTGGCAGGCCCAGGCGAGCCATGCCCGTATCAACCTTGACGTGCACTCGCGCGGGCCGGCCCCGGGCCACGGCCGCGGTGTGGAGGGCCTCGGCGGCGTCGGGGTCGAAGAGGGTGCATTCCAGGCCCAGGGCGACGGCCTCTTCGGCCTGCCAGGGGGGCAGATAGCCCAGCACCAGGATGGGGGCGCCGATGCCTGCCTGCCGCAGCGCCCGCCCCTCGCCCAGGGTGGCGACGGCCACGGCCGCTGCTCCCCCTCCCAGGGCGGCGCGCGCCGCGCGCACGGCGCCGTGGCCGTAGCCGTCGCCTTTGAGCACGACCATCAGCGGCACGCCCGCCAGGGCGCGCAGCCGCCGCACGTTGCCGGCGATGGCATCCAGGTCAATGCGCAGCCAGGTGGGGCGGTCGGGGGCGCCAACGCGCACGCTGTGCCAGGCGGGCTCCTGGCGCACCAGGTACGCGCTTGCGCCGGGTTCGACCAGCCGGGCGACGACGCGCTCCATGCGCGCCTCGGCGCTGCCCTTGATCAGGATCAGGTCGCCCGGCCCGAGGTTGGCCGGGAGGGCGTTGACGGCAGCGGTGCTGGTGTCAACCACACTGATGGGCAGATCGGGGCGCGCGGCCCGCGCGGCATTGGCGGCGGTGACCCCCCAGTCACCCTTGAGGATCAGCCCGTCAACGCAGCGGGCGGCCAGGGCGCCGAGTTCGCGGGCCACGGCGTTCTCCGCCTCCGGCGGCAGGTCGGAGAGGGCCCCCAGGATGGCGATGCGGCGCCGGGCGGGGAGCGCGGCGAGGGCGCGCAGGGCGGCCCGCACCGAGGGGGCCGTGGCGCTGAAACTATCGTCGAGCAGCGTGGCGCCGCTGGCTGCCGGCAGGGGCCGCAGGCGCCCGGCGGGCGGGTCAAGATGTGCCAGGGCCGCCGCGCAGGTTGCCAGTTCCAGGCCACAGACCAGACCGACCGCGACAGCGGCCAGGGCGGCATACACCGCCGGCTCGCCCAGGAGCGGCACGCAGGTCTCGACCATCTCGGCGCCCCGGCGCAGGCGCAGGCGGGCGCCATTGAGAGCGTAGCGCGGCGCCTCGGCCCACAGATCCAGGCCGGGGGTGAGGCCGTACAAGAAGGCGCGGGACGCGCCCATAGACAGCGCGCGCACCCGGGGATCGTCGCCGTTGAGCACCGCGACGCCGCCGGGGGGCAGAGCGGCGACCAGGGCGCCCTTCTCGGCGGCGACGCCGTCGAGGTTCCCCAGGCCGCGCAGGTGGGTTTCGCCCACGGTGGTGACCACGGCGACATGGGGCGGAAAGAGGGCCGCGAGCCGGGCAATCTCGCCGGGGCGATCGCTGCCGTACTCCAGCACGGCGAAGCGGTGCCGCATCTCCAGGCGCGCCATGGCGATAGGCAGGCCCAGCAGCGAGTTGAAGCTCCGCCGGGTCTGGAAGGTGGGGGCCAGCGTCGCCAGCACGGCGGTGATGGCGCGGCGGGTAGTGGTCTTACCGACGCTGCCGGTTACGCCGATGACCCGTGGCGCGACGGCGGCCAGGCGCGCGGCGGCCCAGCGTTGCAGCAGGGCCTGGGGGTCGTCGCTGAGCACCACCGTGGCGACGCCGGGGTCGGCGGGGGGCCAGCGGCAGAGCACGCCAGCGGCCCCGGCGGCCAGCGCGGCGGGGATGTAGTCGTGCCCGTCGGCGCGCGGGGTGCGCAGGGCGATGAAACACGCCCCGGGCGTGGTGAGGCGCGAGTCGTAGGACCAGTCGGCGAAGGTGGTCGCGCGGGGAGCGGTATGCAGGCGCCCGCCCGCGGCGAGCAGTTCGTCAAGCGCAATCATGCCGGGTATTATAATGTCTCCCAACGCCCATCGCTGCCCACCGGGAGGGGCTGGCAGGGCTGAGGCAAGGTCCGCCTCCGCCAGGGGGTAGGGGCGGGGTAGCCGCCCGATACGGTCATAGTTCGATGGGTCTGACGGCTACGCCGCAGAACCACCGAACCAGGTGGGGTCTGGGGCTCGCCCCAAAGACTTTGCATTGGCCCTGGAGGGTCCGCGAGGGCTTTGCCCTCACAGAAACATTCTTTTTCTTTTCTTGAAACAGGCATCCAATGAACGAAGTTGCCGTCGCACGGCGCACCGAGCGGTCCACCTGGGTGTGGATGGGGGTGGCGCTGCTGGCCCACACCGGCTGGGGCGCCTATCCGGTGCTGGCGCGCTACCTCCAGACCGTGAGCGCCCTGCCCAGTATGGCCTTGCTCTCCCTCGGTAACCTGATCGCCCTGCTGGTGTACGGGCCGTTCGCGCTGCGGCACGTTGACGGGCGCGTGCTGCGCTCGCGAGTGATCTGGGCCTTCGCGCTGGTCGTGGTGCTGCGGGCGATCACCAATCTCCTTGCCGCCCGCTACACGCTGGCGATCTACGTCCAGTTGATCACCCTGATGACACCCCTGCTGGTGGCCTTGCTCAGCGCGGGGCTGTTCCGTGAGGCGCTGCCGCCCTTCACCTGGCCCGCAATAGGCTTCTCGTTCGCCGGCTCGCTGCTGATGATGAGCGGCGACCTCGGCGGTGGAGGTCCGCTGCTCCGTATCGGCAGGGGCGACCTGGCGGGTCTGGCCCTGGCGTTGACCTCGGCCCTGTGTCTGGCCTTCTACATGCTCCTGGTGCCGCGCGCGGCGAAGCAGGCCGTTTCAGGGGAAGCGGTGCTGCTGGTGCAGTTGATTGCCCTGACCCTGACCACCGGGGGGATCAGCCTGTTGCTGGGCGAGGATCCGGGGCGCTTCGCCGCCATCGGCGCGAGCGACTGGGCGGTGTTCGGCGCCTTCGTCGGCTTCGTGCTGCTCGGGGCCAACGTGGGGCAGATCGCCGCTCTGCGGCGCCTGGGCGCGCCGCGGGTCAGCAGCACGATGGCCTGGCGGTTGATCGCCACCCTGGCGCTGGCGGCGCTGCTGCTCGGCGAGCGCCTGACCTCACCCTGGCAGATCCTGGGGGCGGGGATCGTCCTGGTCACCATTACCATCTACCTGTCGCGGCAGCGGCAGGGCGTCGCCGGGCATGAGCCGTGATACCATTTTGGATTTTGGATTGCTGTATAGCGTTCTGGTGATATCTGGTGATGATGCGCGCGCGGGCCGTTGAACAGGAACTGGTGTAATAACCTATGGCAGCAGCAACTACCATTCGCGCTCTCAGCGTTGAGCGTCTGGACATCCCCCTGCGCGCGCCGTTCGGCATCGCCGGCGGGGCGCAAGAGTTGGCCCGCAACCTGCTGGTGACGCTGGAACTGGCCGACGGCACGCGCGGCTATGGCGAAGCCGCGCCCTTCCCGGCCTTCAACGGCGAGACGCAGGCCAGCGCCCTTGCGGCGATCGAGGCGGTGCGCCCGCGCATCGAGGGTGCCGACGCCCGTGAATGGCGCGCGATCGCCGCGATGCTGCGCGAGACGATCGGGAACGTGGGCAGCGCCCGCTGCGCCATTGAAACCGCCGTTCTCGACGCCCTCACCCGCCGCGCGGGCATGCCGCTCTACGTCTTCTTCGGCGGCGCGAGCAACGCGCTGGAGACGGACATGACCATCACCACCGGCACGGTTGAGGAGGCGGCGGTTGCGGCACGGGAAATCCTCGGGCGCGGGATTCGGGTGATCAAGGTCAAGATCGGCGCGGGAGACCTGGTCCTCGACCTGGCGCGGATCGGCGCCATTCACGCCGTTGCCCCCGACGCGCCGCTGATCCTCGATGGCAACGGCGGGATGAGCGCCGATACGACCCTGGCGCTGCTGGGCGCGTTGCGGGTGCAGGGCCTGCGTCCGGCGCTGCTGGAGCAGCCGGTGCCCGCCGACGACCGGGAAGGGTTGCGGCAGCTCACGCGCTGGTCCGGCGTGCCCGTGGCCGCCGATGAAAGCGCCGCCAGCGCCGCCAGCGTGCTGCG
Source organism: Chloroflexaceae bacterium (assembly GCA_034431835.1). GTDB lineage: Bacteria > Chloroflexota > Chloroflexia > Chloroflexales > Chloroflexaceae > JACAEO01. The sequence continues at coordinate 4,825 of DAOUDA010000138.1, forward strand.
CCTGGCCGCCGAGCGCGCCGCCGACGTGATCAACATCAAACTTATGAAGTGCGGGGTGGTCGAGGCGCTTGAGATCGCGGCGATCGCCCGCGCCGCCGGTCTGGGCCTGATGATCGGCGGGATGGTCGAATCCATGCTTGCGATGACCATGTCGGCGCACTTCGCCGCCGGGCTGGGCGGGTTCTCCTTTGTGGATCTGGATACGCCGATGTTCCTGGCCGAAAACCCCTTTAATGGCGGCTTTCGCCAGCACGGCGCCCGGCTCAGTCTCGACCACATCGTGGCCGGACACGGGGTGGAGCCGCGAGGTTGAGGCAATCCGGAGGGTTGCGTTACCGCCAGGTTATAGCTTCTCCTCGGCGGGGAGGTTCGGAGGGGCCGCGCCCTCCGAACGAAAAGAGTTCCAGTCGGGGTCCGCGCTCCCCTGGCCTCTGCCTGTGGCGGCGCCACGACGAACTGACAAAGGGAACTAGAGCGTTTCTCGAAAAGATTGACCTGCAACGATGGTAGCGCGAGCGCAGCGAGCCACACCGCTCAGGGTCCTCAGGGGATCAAGCATTCCGGTCAGTGCTCTGGACCGCACCCTCCCATCTGGCGGGCGAACGCAGCCACGGTGTAGAAGTTCCATCCAAGATCAACCGGCTACGCTTGGATCTTCTTACCATAGTCACGCACGTTCGGCCCTCCTATACTGAAAAGAATACCAGATCTGATCGCACCGAAGCTCCCTCGCGCCGGGGCCGGCGTAGAGAGGGGCTTGTTGTCTTTTGCGAGCGTAGCGTATGACGACGCGACTGTTAATTGCCGATGACGATCCACTTATTCTCATGAACCTGCGGGAGATGCTGCAAGAGCAGGGCTATCTGGTCGTGGGCGAAACCGGCGACGGGTTGAGCGCGGTCAACCTCACCCGGCAGGTGCGCCCGGAACTGGTGCTGCTCGACGTGAAGATGCCGCACATGGACGGCATCACTGCGGCGAAGATGATCGGCGACGAACACCTGGCGCCGGTGTTGCTGCTCACCGCCTACAGTTCGCGCGAACTGGTCGAGCAGGCGCGGGCCGCCGGGGTGCTGGGATACCTGCTCAAGCCAGTGCGTGACGCTGAGTTGATGCCGCTGATCGAAGTGACCGTGGCGCGCTGGATGGAACGGGTCCAGCGCCGCAAGGAACTGGCGCAACTGCAGGAGCGTCTGGAGACGCGCAAACTGGTGGACCGGGCCAAGGGCTACCTGATGGACCACCAGGGCCTGAGCGAGGCCGAAGCCTTCCGCAAGATCCAGCAACTGGCGATGAACAGTCGCAAGACGATGCGCGAGGTGGCGCAGGCTATTTTGCTCGCCAGGCAGTTGAGCGCCTGATGGCGCCCCGGGCCTCTCCCTGAAACGCTACCGTGTTACCGTGTTACCGTGTTAGACCCCGCCCGGCGGAGGCGCCCTCCCATGGGCAGGGGAATGGGGCAACCCGCTTTCCCCATTCCCCTCCAACCGCCAGAGCACTGACCGGAATGCTTGATCCCCTGAGGACGCTGAGCCATGTGGCTAGCGGCGCTCGTGCCGCCATCGTTGCGGATCAACCTTTTCGAGAAGCGCCATAGAAGTGAACACACTCGCGCTCTTCTTTCACCATGTTGTAAAGGTGCGGGCAAGTGTAGTTGTGGTATGCTCACCTCGCAGAATAAGCGAAGGAGACGACCATGGCTCACATCGCCCCAAACCAATCTTGCCTGACGCGCCATGCCGTGATCCTGGCCGCTGGCGAGTCGACCCGCACCCGCCCGCTCACCCTCCACCGCCCGAAGCCCCTGATCCCACTGCTTGGTCGTCCGCTCCTGGCCCACATCCTGGATGCGCTGGTTGGGCTGGTTGAGCGGGTCACGCTGGTGGTCGGCTACCGCGCGGAGATGGTCGAGGCGGCATTCGGGAGAGCGTACCGCGGAATGGCCCTGCGCTATGCCCGCCAGGAAGTGATGAACGGCACGGCGGGGGCGCTGCTGGCGGCCGGCCCGATTGACGAGCCGTTCTTCCTGCTCTACGGCGATAATCTAGTGGCCCACGAGGATATTGTGGGAGTGTGTCGCGCGCGTTACAGCGTGGCCGGGTTGCGTGTGGCCGACGCTCGCTCCTTCGGGGTACTGGAGATGGTTGATGGGGCCGTGCGCCGGATCGTTGAGAAGCCGGCCGATCCGCCGCCCGACGCGCTTGCCAATGCGGGCGTGTACCACTTTGACGGGGCGGTCTTTCCGCTTCTGGAGCGGATCGCGCCCTCGCCACGCGGGGAGTTGGAACTGACGGACCTGGTTGGCGCATTGGCGGCGGAGCAGCCGGTGCGGGCCCACATCTGTACGGGCCACTGGGTTCCGGTAGGCACCCCGTGGGAGGCGTTGAGTGCGGCGCAGTTTTTGCTGACGCAGCGGGGGGCGGAGCAAGTCTGGCTCCACCCCGAGGCGCGGGTAGAGCCAGGGGCGCGGATCATTGGCCCGGCGGCGATTGACGCTGGCTGCGTGGTGCGCGCCGGCGCGGTAGTTGCCGCCTCGGTGCTCGGCGCCGGCGCGATCGTTGGTCCCGGGGCGCGAGTGTCGTACTCGTGGCTCGACGACGGAGCGCGTGTGGGCGCGGGCGCCAGTCTGGAAGCGCGGGTTTTCGAAGAGGTGCAACCCGTGGCCGAGACGCGGGGGGTGTTGAGCCGCGCGCAGTTGGCGACCCGGGGCGCGGTGCTGGCGCAGGGTGTGAGCGTGCCCGACGGGGCGGTGATCGCGCCGGGAAGCATTATCAGGGCCTGATTCGGATCAGCCTGGGAAATGAGACCTCCCCTTAGAGGGGAGCTTCCAAGGGGCGAAGTCTCTCCGTAAGCGCCTTTCCGGTGCGGCGCGGCAAAGCCGCCCCGCACCGGAAAGGGGAACCCTGCGGGCGCGGCAGGCCCCCGCAACCCTCGCCCGGACGTTGTCTCGTTGTAGCATCAGGGCAACCAGCTTACTGCCAAAGCCCGCGTGCTCGATCTCCCTACCACATCTGTCGGAGGAGGTTAAGCAGATCCTCCTCGGTGGCGTCGCGCGGGTTCCAGAACATTGCTGCCTCGACGAGGGAGAGGGCGGCAAGTTCAGGCAGCGCCGATTCGGGGATCTCCACGTCGCGCAGGCGGAGAGGCAGGCCACAGTCGGCGGCCAGGTTCTTCACCGCGCTGATCCCGTCGGCAATGACCTCCTCGTCGCTGCGCCCGCCGGCATTGACCCCCATGGCGCGGGCGATGCGCACGTAGCGTTCGGGCGCAACCGGGGCATTAAACTCCATGCCGTAGGGCAAAATGATCGAATTGAGCGTCCCGTGATGCACGGGATAGTGCGCGCCGATGGCGTGGGAAATAGCATGCACGACGCCGAACCAGCTATTGGAGCATGCCACGCCGGCCATGCACGAGGCGAGGAGCATCTGGCTGCGCGCCTCGAGATTGCTGCCCTGGTGCACCGCATCGCGCAGATGGTTGGCGATAACGTCAATCGAAGCCAGGGCCAGGCTATCGCTGAAGGGATTGTTCTCGGTCGAGACGTAGGCCTCGATCGCGTGGGAGAGGGCGTCCATCCCGGTGGCAGCCGTCAGGCGCGGGGGCAGGGTGAGGGTCAACTCCGGGTCGAGCACCGCGATATCGGGCATCAGATAGCGACTGGCGAGGCTGATCTTACGGTTCTCGTCCTCGTCCTTGATCACGGCGACCACCGTCACCTCGCTACCGGTGCCGGCGGTGGTTGGGACGGCGATCATCGGCGTCAGCGGCTGGATGATCGTATTGTAGCCCTCATACTGAGGGATCTCGCCACCAAGGGTAAGCAGGATACGCATCCCCTTGGCCGTATCAATCGGGCTGCCGCCACCGAGCGCGATGAGCAAGTCGGCGCGCGCGGCGCGGGCCGCCTCGGTGGCCTCGTTGACGGTTGCCAGCGACGAGTTGGGGGGCACGTTATCGTAGATGCCCACCACTTCGGCGAAGCCTTCGATACCCGCCAGCACCGGTTCGAGCAAGCCGGCCGCCACCACCCCCTTGTCGGCGACGATAAACGCGCGTTCCGCGGCGAGTTCCTGTGCCAGCGAACCCAGCTCGCGCGCCAGACCCGCCTTATATTGGACCCGCGCCCTCAGGCCGAACTCGAAAAACTCCTGCATACCCCACCGTCCTTTGGCTCACTGCGTCATGTCGTGAGTCCATTATACGGGGGTTGTGAAGGGGGGGCATCATCACAGAGAATGCGGGGAGGGCTGGATCCTCCCCGCGCTCACTCACCCGCGCGCCGGGCGGAACGAACGGCCAGCGCGCTCAGCGTTCGGCCAGGAGCATGGCGATGTAGTTCAGGGTGGCGCGGCGGGCCTGGGGGTGCAACTGGCGCCACAGATCGAGCAGCCGAAGCTCGTCGGACGCGCCGACGGCCGTCGGAGTGAGGGAAGGCGCCGCGGGAGCGCCGGGGAGAGGGGCATGGTTTGACCCGGGCAGCGCGGCGGCAAGTTCCGCGGTCGCCGGGGCGGGGATCGCCGCAGCGCGCTCTTCGGCGGCGGTCCGGGCCGGCGCAAGGGCGCCGCCGTGCTGCTGCACGGTGTTGGCGACAATCACGCTGGCCATTTCGTAGGCCGGCACGCCGAGCACCTCAGCCAGACGCCGGGCCTGATCGGCGTCGGGCAGGGTCTGGTTGTGCAGATAGTTGCGCAGCGCCCCGTCACTGATTTTGGTCGCGCGGGTAAGTTTGGCGCGTGAGAAACGGCCCTCCATTTTCGCCTGGAGCCACTCCCCGAAGTTAGGAGCAGCGGTGGGCGCGAGTTGCATGCGGCGCCGAACTTCCTCGACGGGTATATCCAGGGCCTCGCCGATCAATTCGAGGGTGCGCTGGCGAGGGCGCTGGGAGGTGCCGCTGATAAACTGGCGGAGCGAAATCGCGCCAACGTTGATCGATTCGGCATAATTGCTGAGCGACTGCCCGTTTTCCATTGCCGCGTAAAAGAGCAATACCGACAGCGGCGCATTCTCCGGAATAGTGCCATTGTATGTCATAACCAGACTCCTAACGAGCCACGAACGGCCCTCAAAGCATCACGAGAACCTGATACCACCTGTCCACCATTCTGGCGATCACCGCTACGTTGCCAGTTCGCGGCCATGCGGTTGCAAGCGGGGGAGAGTATGTCGTTCAGCCAGTTTTGGACCCTCCGAACATCTCCGCAAATAGAGCGAGACAACCTGGCATTGCATGCCGCCAGAGACGCTAAAACAAGGCCGAGGGTAAACAACAGCCCGATCACGGGCCGCAAATCTCGGCGCGCGTCGTCTAACCTGGTCGCGATATGCTTCTACTAATGATTCTAAGGTGATAGTATTAGCTATTATCGCGAACTATTCGCAGTATACGCCAACAGATCTATCCTGTCAAGTATTGGGTGGGATTATGTTCATAGAAACGCCATTTCCATAGCTGATTAACACGGTTTTCTGTGCCTGGGCCGCCATTGTTGCTTCGAGGGGCGTACAGAAGGATGGTCTACGATTATGGCTCGGGCCGTGTTACAATCGGTTTGTCCTATAGGCGCAGCTCTAACTGTCAGTGGGCCTAACGTGAAAATCCGCTAGCGGCTAGCCGCTAGCCGCTAGCCGCTAGGGCCGCAGCACGCGGCGGCCGGACGCGGGCCGGTTTTCATCGGGCGGTGGGTACGCATTGCATGGAC
>DAOUDA010000139.1:0-3270 GCA_034431835.1 Chloroflexaceae bacterium
GACCTGGTGACCTCGGCCCTGGGCCGGCGCGCCGAACAGGAGACCTTCGCCCCCGGCGCGCGGATCTTCAAGACCCCGGTCAACAACCGCAACATCCACCACTCCAGCAACCGCGAGTTGCTCACCTACGCCGCCCGCGCCCTGCCCCTCGCCCTGCGCCTGCACCGGGCCGCGCCGTATGACCTGGCGTTCGCCTGGAGCGCCGTGCCCGCCGGGGGCGTGGCCCTGGCCCTGCGGCGCCTCACCGGCCTGCCCTACCTCGTGCGCGTCTGCGGCCCCGACATTCCCGGCTTCGAGCAACGCTACGGGCCGCTGTACCCTGTCCTGACGCCGGTAATTAAGGCGATCTGGCACAACGCCGAACGCGTGGTGGCCAAATGCCAGGGCGAGGCCGACATGATCCGGGCCATCAGTCCCGATCTGCAGATCGATCTCATCGCGAATGGTGTGGACCTGCCGGCCTTTCACCCGGCGCCGATCGCCGATGGCGGCCCGCTGCGGCTGATCTGCGTGGCGCGGCTGATCGAGCGCAAGGGGCAGGCCCACCTGATCGAGGCCCTGCGCCGCCTCTTGGCCGAAGGCCACGACCTGCGCCTCGAACTGGTCGGCGAGGGCGATGCGCGCGCCGCCTATGAGGACCTGGCGCAGCGCCTCGGCGTGGCCGGGCGGATCACCTTCGCCGGCTATGTGCCCCGCGAGCGCATCGCGGCTCACTATGCCGGCGCGCACGTCTTCGTCCTGCCGTCCTACAACGAGGGCATGAGCGTGGCGACCCTCGAAGCCATGGCTGCCGGCCTGCCCGTGGTGGTCACCCGCACCGGCGGCGCCGCCGAACTGGTCGCCGAGGGCGTCAACGGCTGGATCTTCGCCTGGGGCGACGTGGAGGCGCTCACCGGCCATCTGCGCCGCCTCGCCACCGACCGCGACCTGGCCCGGCGCATGGGCGCCGCCTCGCGCGCGCGGGCCGCCGCCTTCTCCTGGGACGCCGCGGCGCAACACTACCTGGAGCTGTTCCAGGCCATTGAGGCGCGGGAGGAGATTGAAGTCTAGCGGTGCGGCGAAACCTTCCCGCCAGAGAGGAGGGTTTGGGAGGGCAAAGCCCTCCCAACTCAACCGGTCCTGCTCGTCTGTAACGTGAGTTTCGCGGCATTTCCGCCCCCCGCCCCCCGTTGGGGGGAGGCGCCGGACACCCTCCCCCAGCGGGGGAGGGTTGGGGAGGGGGCGGGGGTATGGCGCAAGACTGTAAAACGGAGGTCCACGCCCGCCCCACCTCCCTGGAACAGGTGGGCAAGGGGCCGCGCAGCGCAACCATCTGCCTGCTTGCCACACCGGTAACACCCACTTGCTACAATGCCTCGGGTAAAACATCGCGCGGAAGGGAGCCTCGATTGTGTGCGGCATCTGCGGCATCTGGCGAAGTGACGGGCAACCGGTCGAGCGCGAGGCGCTGGAGCGTATGAATACCGCGCTGCGCCACCGCGGCCCCGACAGCGCCGGGTTCTTTCTCGCCGGTCCCCTGGGCATGGCCATGCGCCGCCTGGCGATCATTGACCTGAGCGGCGGCGATCAGCCGATCTTCAATGAAGACGGCAGTGTGGCCGTGGTCTTTAACGGCGAGATCTACAACTTCCGCAATCTGCGCGCCGAGCTTGAGCGCCTGGGCCACCGCTTCGCCACCCGTAGCGACACCGAGGTGCTCGTCCACGCCTACGAGCAGTGGGGTGACGCCATGCTGCCCCGGCTCAACGGCATGTTCGCCTTCGCCCTCTGGGACGAGCCGCGCCGGCGCCTGCTCCTCGCCCGCGACCGCATGGGCGAAAAGCCGCTCTACTGGAGCCACGGCCCCCGGGGCCTGGTCTGGGCCTCCGAGGCCAAGGCCCTGCTGACCGTGCCCTGGGTCGAGCGCGAGGTTGACCCGCTGGCCCTCCACCACTACCTGACCCTCCAGTACGTCCCCGACCCGTTGACGATCTACGCCGGCATCCGGCGCCTGCCCGCGGCGCACAAACTGGTGCTCGAAGCCGGCCAGACCCCCGTGGTGGAACGCTGGTGGCAACTGGCCTTCGAGCCAAAATGGGATCTGAGCGACGACGAGGCGATTGAACGGGCCCGTCTGCTGCTGCCCGCCGCGGTCGAGCGGCAACTGGTCAGCGACGTGCCCCTGGGGGCGTTCCTCAGCGGCGGGATCGACTCGTCCATCATCGTGGCCCTGATGGCCGAACGAACCAGCGCGCCGGTGCGCACCTTCTCTATCGGCTTCGAGGAGCGCCACTTCTCCGAAACCGGGTACGCCCGGCAGGTCGCCGCCCGTTACGGCACAGAGCACCACGAGTTCATCTTCCGTCCCAACGATCTCACCGCGGTGATCGAAGGCGTGGCGCGGGCGGTGGACGAACCCTTCGCCGACCCGGCGGCCCTGCCGCTCTACGAACTGGCCCGGCAGACCCGCCAGCACGTCACGGTGGCCCTCAGCGGCGATGGCGGTGACGAGACCCTGGCGGGCTACCGGCGCTACGTGCTCGACGGCTGGCTGCGCCCCTACGCCGCTATGCCGCACTGGGTGACCCGGCGGGCCGTGCCCGCCGCAGCGGCCCTGCTCCCCGAGCCGGCCTGGCTGCCCGAGGATCGCAACCCGTTCACTGGCCTCAAACGCCTGGGACAGTTCTCGGCCACCACCCACAAGGCCTCGCTGGCCCGCTGGGGGTCGTACTTTAACCATACCGAGAAACTGGACCTCTACCAGCCCGAGCTGCGCGCGGCGCTGGCCGGGGTGGACAGCGCCGACTGGATCGCCGCGGCCTACGATGCTGCGCGGGCCGAGAGCCTGCTCGACCGCACCCTGGCTGCCGACCACGTCACCTACCTGGCCGGTGACCTGCTGCCGAAGACCGACCGCATGACCATGGCCCACTCGCTGGAGGCGCGGGCGCCCTTCCTCGACGCCGAGTGGGTGGAATGGACCGCGCGGCTGCCGGCGCGCTTCAAGGTGCGCGGGCAGCGCGGGAAGTGGCTGCTGCGGGCGGCCTTCGGCGACAAACTGCCCCCGGCGGTAGCGGCCCGGGGCAAACAGGGCTTCGGCGTGCCGGTGGGCCAGTGGCTGCGCGGCGAATTGCGCGACTGGGCGGAGGAGCGCCTACGGAGCGGGGCGCTGCGCACCTGGCTGCGCCCTGAGGCAGTGCAGCGCCTTTTCGAAGAGCACCAGAGCGGGCGCGTCAACCACGGCAAGAAGCTCTGGGCGCTACTGATGCTGGGGGTGTGGAGGTGTGGAGG
>DAOUDA010000140.1:0-21845 GCA_034431835.1 Chloroflexaceae bacterium
CCGCTTGAAGCCCGCGCCTCGGGCGCGCCGCCGAGGCGCAGCGGCGGCGGCGCTTCAGGCTCAGGTTCGCGCAGGATACGGGCCGTGGGCAGCATCGCCGGCGCGGAGACAGCCACCGGCTGGCCGGCGCCGCAAGCGGTAAGGAAGAGCAACACAAGGGCGCAGGGTACCAGCACCCAACAACGAGCGAGTCTGACGCGCATACGGCACCTCGATCCGATGAGCACAGAATCCGTCTTGCGCTGACTCGAACGAGGGCGCCGCGCACCGATGGAGCGCGACTGATTACGGCGGCATGATCGCTGGCTGAAGGGAAGCTGACGGGAGGCTGAGAGGCAGGGGAGGGGCAACCCGCCCCCCTCCCGGGCGAAAGGTTTTTCGCCCCAACCCCCTCCCGGGCGAAAGGCTTTTCGCCCCAACCCCCTCCCGGGCGAAAGGTTTTTCGCCCCAACAGGCGGGGGAGGCCCAACCCACCGGCTTGCTGCACTACCGGCAACACCGGCGCGTAGCGGACCTAGCGCAGCCCGACGACCCCAACAAAGGCGAGGACCGTGAGCAGGGCCACGATGGCGACCACCACGACCAGGGCGATGCGCTCGCGGTTGTAGAGCGACCAGTCGCCGAAGAGCTGCGGCTCGAAGCCAACCAGGTGAAGCTGGCGCGGCTGGTCGTCGAGCAAGTAATCCACCTCGGTAATAGGCGCGCCCCGGACCGTAAGCTCGGCGTGGCCGATGCGCGTATCATCGCCGGCCGCTTTGATCACCTCGCGCAGCACCTCGGCAAGGGGAGCAACGCTGTACCAGGGACCCTTGTACGGATCGATCGGCCCCTCGAAGACCGGTTCGAGGCACTTGCGGATCGCCATGCGCGGCAGGTCCTCCACATCATCGGAGTTCTCGAACAGCATTGCCCGGCGCGACCAGGTGAAGACCAGTTCTTCCACCAGATTGCCGGCACCCTCGCATTTGGGGCAAACCTGCTTGCCGTACCCGCGGCAGGTCGGGCACTCGACCGAAATTGTCTCCGCTGAACGGCTACGGTCGCGATTGGAGACGCGGCTGACCTTTTCGACGGCGCCCTGGCCCTTGCACGTGGCGCAGAAGACCTTGCCGGCGCCGAGGCACTCGGTGCAGGTGAAGATGCGCTCCGAGCCGGGCAGGGCCAACTCGCGGGGCCGAACGCTCTCCAGCGGACCCGTCTCAGGGACGGGAACCTGCCAGACATCGGCGGGGGTCTGAAACGCGCGCGGTTGATCCGTGGGGGCCTGGGGGCGAAGGCGGGGCATGGGTTCGGTGCGCGTCTCATAGAGCGCGCGCAGTTCGTAGAAGTAAACGTTGTAGCTGACGATCTGTTCGGGCTGGATAAGCTGGCCAAGGGCGCGACGGCGGAAGAAGCCATCGCGGCTCCAGCGGTTAAGAAAGCGCCGGATGGCGTCGCGGCGGTGCAACTCGTCGGCGCGCTTGCGGGCGCGGGCGAGGTACTCCTGGAACCGCTCGTGGAGGGCGGGATCGAGCGCCGTCTCAAAGGGGTTCGGCAGCCACTCGGCGTTCGGCTCCCAGCGCGACTCCTCCATATCGTCGGTGGCCTGGTCGATCTGGCCGCGAAGCGCCTGGCGCAGAGCGGTGGCGGCAGCGACGGCGCCGGGAAAGCGGGCCTGCGGCTGCGGCAACAGCATGCGGCGCACGACCCGGTCGGCGGGGGCCAGGGCAGGGTCAACCGCGGCCAGGCTGGGCAGGGGCGCGCCAGGTTCGGGAGGGGCCTCGCCCGAGAGCATATGGTACGTCACGGCCCCCAGACCGTAGACATCGAGCGCCGGGCTGGCCCCCCCCTCGGTGAAGCGCTGTTCGGGGGCGGAGTAGGGCGTCAGGTAATCGGCCTCCTCGAGGCTGCTGAGATCGGGAGTATCGGGAGCAGCGGCGAGGCTCAGATTGGTGAGATAGGCCACGCCCTCGGCAGTGACGAGAATATTGGCCGGCTGCACATCGCGGTGAACGATCTGCTGGGCGTGGAGGTAATCGAGAGCGGCGGCGATCTGCGTCACAATGCGCACGGCCAGCAGCGGCGGCAGGGGGCCGGCGGCAAGCAGCGCGCTGAGGGGCTGGGCGTCGAGCTGGGGGGTGACCAGGTAGTGGCCGTAGCGTTCATCGTGGCCCGCGTCGATCACCGGCACCAGGTTGGGGTGGCTAAGGCGCGCGGCCAGGCGCGCGGCAAGCTGAAAACGCCCCGAGGAGACCCAGTCGTTACGGCGCAGAATGTGCACCTCAACCGGGCGTTCCAGGGTGAGGTGGCTGGCGCTGAAGACGGTTGCCAGTTCCTCCTGGGCCAGGCGTTTGATCAGCCGGTAGTTGCGCAACTCGGCGCCCTCGGCTGCCCGTTGTTCAGCCCGGGTGGTGGGGCGCGTATTCATAGACCGATGATACCCGGGAGGCGGCCCTCTGGCCACCTGCGACGGGATACTGCGGCGCGCGGCAAGTATACCACGCCGGCCGCATCGCAATGCGATAGATTTGCATTATAGCACTTACGTTCGCTCTGTTCAAGGGGCGTTCAATCGGTGAGCAAGACGGTGGCGCATTCGCAACAATCGGTACGTGTTTCTTTTCTTACGCATAGCGTCAAAACAATTATACTGAGCCCTGTGAAGCGCGGTCGTGGCTGTCCTGACAGGAGCGAGTTCTCAGGGTTCTCGCCCGGGGGCCGCTCAAGCCGCACCAAACTGAACAACAGGTTCGCACACACAACTCCTCTGTTCTGCTACGGTGGCGCCTGGAGGCGGGGTTTCCCGCAAGGTCACCGGTTCGCCGGGCCGCCGTCCCCAATTTACCCCTCTCTCAGCCAACGACCAGGGCTTCGCAGGTCGGCCGCCCCGCCAGGGCGGCCGATTTACTTTGGGGCCGGTTGCACACTATGCCGCCCTGAGGGCCGGCGCGAGCGGGAGAAACGCGCCCGTGGGGGGTGGCGGCGGGGCCGTGCCGGCGAGCACGTTCAACCCCCAGGCCAGTTGCGCGTCGGCGCAGGTCGCCTGGCCCTCGGCGGGTTGCCGGTTGGCAACGCACGGCACGGCGTACTGCGGGTCCTCCGAGGCGGCAACCTCGTACTGCGGGGTGATCCCGATACGGTGGATGGCCGTCCGGTTGGGCGTGAGCCAGTGGGCGATGGTGATACGAGCGCTGCTGCCATCGCTGAGATGGTGGATGTTCTGCACCGACCCTTTGCCAAAGCTCTTCTCGCCAAGCAGGACGGTGTTCGGGCGGCCGTCGCGGAGGGCGCCGGCGACGATTTCGGCGGCGCTGGCCGAACCGCCGTTGATCAGCACCACCATGGGCGCGTCGTACAGGCGCGTGTCGGCGGGACCGACGATGGTGCGCAACTCTTTCTCCACGCCGCCGTTTTCGCGCTCGTAGAGCGCCACGCCGTCGTAGAAGCGCCCGAGCACCTCCTGGGCCGTGGTGAGGAACCCGCCGGGATTGTTCCGCAGGTCGAGCACGACGCTGCGGGGGCGCTGGGGGATCAGCTCGCGCAGCGCCTCGTCGAGCAACTGGGTGGTAGTGGCCTTGAACTCGGTGATCTGGATGTAGGCCACGCCGTTGTCGAGCATCTGGGCGTTCACGGTGATGATCGGCACCTCATCGCGGGTGATCGCCACGTCAAAGGTCCGTGTGTCGGGAGGGCGGCGCAGGGTGAGGGTCACCACCGTGCCCCTGGGACCACGGATGCGCGCGGCGGCCCTGGCGGTGGCCTCGCCGTCGGGGAGACCGGCGATCACCTCGGCAAGCGCCACGCCATCAACCGCCACCACCACGTCACCCGAACGGAGACCGGCGCGCTCGGCGGGTGAGCCAGGGAAGGGCCGGTCAATGACAATCGCGCCGTCTCGAACTCCCAGGTAGGCCCCGATGCCCTCGAAGCGCCCCTGCATCGACTCGCGATTCTGGGCCGCCAGGTCCGGCTCCTGAAAAGTTGTGTACTCATCACCGAGGGAGGTGAGCATCCCCTGGATGGCGCCGTAGACCATTTCGCGCTGGTCGAGCGGCTCCTGGCGATAGAACTCGGCCTGCACCAGGTCCCACACCTGCCAGAAGACGGCAAAATCCGCCCGCGCGTTCGCCGGCGTTTCGGCGCGGAGGTCACGGTTGGCGACGCGGGCCAGGAAGGTGTCGACGGGGGTCGTTCCAACGATGCGCGCAGTGGCCCAGCCGGCGGCGAAGGCCGCCACGCCGACCAGGACGGCAACGAGCGCTCCCAGGGTGACCGCGCGAGAGGTGCGTATCATATGTGGGCCTCTGCTCTCAGGCGTGGAGTCAGGACGAACGATCGCTCTGACCCTGGAATTGAGAATTATGTTCTTGGGAGGGAGTAGCCCCTCGCAGGTGTAGGGTTTTGTGGACGAGCAGGGGTTTTCGGCATTCCCATGCGCTTGCGATCCTCACCCCCCTGCCCCCTCTCCACCGTAGGTGGAGAAGGGGAGAGCTGGGCGTCCCAATGCCCCGGATGGCGAATGTGACGCGAGGATGGGCCGGAAAACCCTACACCTGAGAAGAGGGGTGGCCCTCCCCAACCCTCCCCTTCGGCAGGGGCGCGGAGAGGGCGGCGCCTTCCGGCTATTTCAGCTTACTCTGTCTCATAGAGCACCATCGCCGCGGCGGCGATAGGCGCGGTTTCGGCGCGCAGGACGCGCGCGCCGAGCGATACGGGTATGATACCACGCTCGCGGGCGCATGTCAGTTCATCGGGGGTGATGCCGCCCTCCGGGCCACTGAGGATGTGCATGGCGCGCCCGCTCCACCCCCCGCTGTGGGCGCGCAGAATGGAGCGCAGATGGGGGGCCTGGCCCTCCCAGAGCAGCAGGGCGAGATCGGCGCCCGTGGCGGCCCCCACGGCGGCGTCGAAGGAGAGGGGCGCGCTTACCTCGGGCAGCACCCCGCGACACGACTGCTCGGCAGCTTCGCGGACGATGCGCCGCCAGCGTTCCAGCTTGCGCGCGTCGGTCCGGTCGGCGGCCAGGGAACGGGCGCAATGGGTTGGCACACAGCGCCGCGCGCCCAGCTCGACGCACTTTTGCAGGGCCCACTCGAAGCGTTCGGCGCGGATGAGGGGCAGGTAGAAGGTCAGATTGACCGGTGGTTCCCCGCCGGCCGCCTCCCGGCGCACGACCGTGCCGGTCACGGCATCGCGCCCGATGGCGGTCAGTTCCACTTCCGCGGCCATGCCCGATCCATCGAGCAACAGCACATGGTCGCCGGGGGCCAGACGCAGCACGCGCCCGAGCTGGCGGGCCAGTTCCGGATCGCTCAGGCGCACCTGCGCGTCGCGCAGCGCCTCGGGGGCGACGAAGAAGCGGCGGGTGTTGGGGAGAGACATGGCGATTGGGGATTTTGGATTTTGGATTGTCGCAGCGCCGGGACGGGGCGCGGTTGGGGCGACTCGCCGGTCGCCCCTGCCTATCTACCCGTAACCTTCAAGAGACATGGCGATTGGGGATTTTGGATTGTCGCAGCGCCGGGACGGGGCGTGACATGGGCGACCGGATCGTCGGCCCGCGCCTGTCCATCGTCCTTCCGAAACCGCGACTGCCGTGACAGACCCCTACCCCGGGTGTATCACCTCCCCGATGCGCTCCTCGGAGTGGCCGGCGGCGCGAGCGGCGGCGGCAAGCTCCTCCAGGTCGGGGATGCTGGCGCGCAGCACGGTCATCGGGCCGCGCAGGCTACAGGCGCCGAGACTGGCGGGCAGCACGGCGGAGTCGCCGCGCCGCAGGGCCAGGGGCGCGTGCCGGGTGTCCTCGGGTTCGATAACACCCGCGCCGTCAATCACGGTGAAGATCTCGAAACTGCCCGGGTCCACCGCCAGACCGGTCCGCTCGGCCACACGCCAGCGTTCCAGGGCAAACGACGGGCAGGCCACGAGCAGGTCACGATCCGTCGCCAGGGGCAGGGGGCGGATGACGCCGCGCGGTGCCGGAGCGAAGACGCTGACGTCGAGAGCCTTCTCCAGGTGCAACTCGCGCGGCTGGCCGGTCTTCGGGTCGCGGCGGCCGTAGTCGTACACGCGATAGGTCAGGTCGGATTTCTGCTGGATCTCGAAGAGCATGATCCCGGCGTTGATGGCGTGGAGGGTGCCGGCGGGGACGAAGATCACATCGCCGGGGGCCACGGAGAGATGGGCCATCAATGCTTCAACCGTGCCGGCGGCGAGCGCGGCGGCGAACTCGGCGCGGGTGCAGGGGCGCTTGAGACCGTAGGTGACGGTCGCGCCCGGCGCGGCATCCAGGATGTACCAGGCCTCGGTTTTGCCGTGGAAGCCGGTGTGGGCCTCGACGCGATGGGCGTAGGCGTCGTCGGGATGGACCTGGATGGAGAGGCGATCGGCGGCGTCGATGAACTTGGCCAGGAGGGGAACATCGGCGCCGTAGCGGGCAACGGCGCGCGCGCCCACCAGGGCCGGCCCGTGGTCCCGCGCCAACTCGGCCAGGGTGCGACCGGCGAACGGCCCATCCGCGACGGGATTGCTGTCGAAGACCTGCCAGCTTTCGCCGAGGCGGGCGGGGCACGGCTCGGGCAACTCCAGCCACGCAGCGAGGCGCGCGCCGCCCCACAGCGGTTCGACGAGTTTGCGCCTGGTGATCAGGGGAGGGAGACTGATGGTCATGTGGATTTTGGATTTTGGATTGGGCGCGGGGCGTCTGGTTGCTGGACGGGCAGGGGCGTGGGGAAACCGGGTTTCCCCACGCTCCTCCAAACGGCCGTCAATGGTTATTGAAAGCGCCTCTAACTGCGCGGAGCGATCACCCTGGCGCCGCGCGGGGGCGTTACGCCGGGGCCGTAGAGGTAGAAATCCTCCCAGGGCGTATAGCGGGTGATGTACGGGTCCACCCGCGTCCGCCCGTTGGCGAAGGTAACGATCCGTCGCAGGGTCACATCAACGCCGGGGCGCCCCTGAACAAGCTGGCGTACGGCACCCCGGGGCAGGCCGGGGTCGAACTGCCACACCGGGGGGCCGGGCTGGGTCCAGTTGGCCTTGAACGGCCCCTCATAGCGCACGCTGCGCCCATCGCCCTCGCCGAAGAGTTGGAAGGTCAGGCGCTCGCGGGCGAGATCAACGTTGCCGATGATGTACACCGGGCCGCCGGTATCGTTGCGCCAGCGGAAGTCGACTCCAGGGACGAAAACGGTGGCGTCGAAGCCGATAACATCATCGTAAAAATAGACGATATGGCTGTGGGGCACGCGGCGGGTCACGTTGAGCCCGGCGTTGGAGACGGCGCGAAAGAGGGTGGTGGAGACCTGGCACAGCCCGCCGCCGATGACCTTTTCGAGCCTACCGCCGACGATCGCGTAGCCGTCAACGAAGCCATTGGCCTCGGAGAAATCGCCAATGCTGATGAAGGAGAACTCGGCCCCGGCGGGCACCACGTAGCCATCAACCAGGGCGGTGGCGCGCTGGATGTTGGTCACCCGCGAGGTCGAGGAGGTGGAGAAGCCGGTGGAGGCCTCGCCGAGGAGGGTGATGGGCCGGGCCGGGGCGGTGGCCGCGAGGGCGAGGGGATCGCGTTGCAGCAACTGGCGCCCGAGGGGGCTGAGCATCACCTCATTGTCGGCGCCGGCATGCTCGGGGTGATACACGAAGCGCGCGCGCTCGAAGTACTGCACGAGCCGTTCCTGGCCGGATTCCGGATCGTACTCATAGAACTCTTCAGAAATCGGGTAGCCGAAGACGGGCAGGCCCCCGCGGGTCTGCCAGAACCAGCCGAAGGCGCCGCCGAGGGTATGGCCCGACTCGGGAAAGAACGTGCGTTGCGGATCGGGCGAGGCAGCGAGCCAGGCGAAGGCGGGGTCGCCGCGGCCCTCGCTGAGCAGGGCGCCGGCCCGGGTGACGCTGACCCGCGCGTCGGGGGGCGCAGTGGGGCGAAGCTCCAGCCGGGCCCGTTCGAAGTACTGCACCTGCAAGCCGTCAGCGCCGAGGATCAGTTCGGTGAGCGGCATGCCAAAGGTGGCAACGCCGCCGTAGGCGTCGAAGAAGCGCTTGAGCTGCATAGCGACGTTGTGACCGGTTTCGGGAAAGTAGACCACGCTGCTCGCCGGGAAGGCCTGGGAACCGGGCGCTTGCGCGGGCGCGGCAAGGGCGGAGGACGGAACGAGGATCAGCCCGATCACGAGCGCCAGCAGCCAACGGTACATAGACACCTCAGAAGTGAATGCTTGTGCTCCTGGGAGGGCCGCGCCCTTCCACGGGCAGGGGCATGGGGAAACCAGGTTTCCCCATACCCCTCCAACCGGCGGCGGGCTGGCACGAACTATGCCGAACGCCGCCATTATAGCACGACACCTATATCCGATCTGTTATACTTTATGTAGCTACGACAGGCGAGTCGTAGCTACGCGGGCAGGGCCGTTGCTGGAACGTGCCATGGCTCCGGAACACAGAGTCTGGAGAGCCGTCTATGGAACTTCGACACCTGCGGTACTTTGAAGCGGTGGCGCGCCACTCCCACGTGACCCGCGCGGCGGCCGAGTTGCACATTGCCCAGCCGGCCCTCAGCAAACAGATCAGCCAGCTGGAGCAGGAGTTGGGGGTCGCGCTGTTCGACCGGGTGGGCCGCAATGTGCGCCTGACGGAGGCGGGAGAGGCGCTGCTGCCCCACGCGCGCGCGGTGATGGCGCAGGTTGAGGCGGCGCGGGCGGAGATGGCCGAACGCATCGGGCTGCGACGGGGGCGGGCGACGGTGGGCGCTCCGCCGACGGTGGGCATGCAACTGCTGCCCCCGGTGCTCACGGCCTTCAACCGGCAGTACCCCGGCATCGAGTTGCGCCTGCACGAGTCGGGCGTGCAGACCCTGCTCGATTTGCTGGAGACGGGGCTGACCGACGTCGCGGTGGTGACCCTGCCGGTCGAGGATGAGCACCTTACGGTGGTGCCGTTGTTCAGCGAGGAGATGGTGATCGCGGTGTGGCGCGAGCATCCCCTGGCGACCCGCGAGACGGTAGCTTTCACCGAACTACGCGACGAACCCTGGGTGCTCTCGCCGCAGAACTACGAACTGCGCGAGGCGACCCTGAGCGCCTGCCAGGCCGCCGGTTTCGCGCCGCGGGTGGTGCTCGACGGCGGGGAGACCGACACACTGCTGCGCTTCGTCGCCGCGGGCATCGGCATCGCCCTGGTGCCGCGCCTGGCCGTGCAGGAGACCAATGACCTCGTCGCCCTCCGGGTCACCGATCAGCACCTCACGCGCAGTCTGGGGCTGGTCTGGCGGGGGGACCGGGTGGCCTCGCCGGCGGCGCGGGCGTTGCGGGAGTTCCTGGTGGAGCGGCTGCGCCAGGAGTAGGGGATTTTGGATTTTGGATTTTGGATTTTGGGTTTTGGGTTTTGGGTTTTGGATTGGGTGGCCCGATGAGGTTGGGCGATGGCGTCTGAGCAACCGGCATCAGCCGAGCCGTTCGAGGCGGGCGAAGCTGGCGAGCAGGCGCCGTTCGCGGTCGGCGAAACTGACCGTCACCTCTTCGTCGCCGTCCACCAGTCGGCTGCTGACCACCACGCCCTCGCCGAAGGCGTTGTGGCGCACCCGTTGGCCGGGGAAGAAGCTCACCTCGACCGCGCCGCCGGCGGGGCGGGACGGAGCGGGGGCGCGCCAGGCATCGCGGGAGCGCGCGGGGCGCTGGCGGGTCGAGGCGGCGGCGGTCGCCGGGCGCTGGCCGGGCCGTTTCAACAACTCGCGGGGAATGTCGCCCAGAAAGCGCGAGGGCACGCTCAGGTTGGTGCGGTTGAAGCTCTCGCGGCGGAAGGCGTGGCACAGGTAGAGGCGCCGCCTGGCCCGCGTGATGCCCACGTAGAGCAGGCGCCGTTCCTCCTCCAGCCGCTCGCGGTCGTCGGTTGAGCGGCTGTGGGGCAGCAGGCCCTCCTCGAGCCCCACCAGAAACACCACCGCGTACTCCAACCCCTTGGCCTGGTGCAGGGTGATACAGGTCACCGCATCGGCCTGGGGGTCAATCCGGTCCACATCGGCGACCAGGGCCACCTCTTCGAGAAACTGGGGCAATTGCTGCTCGATGGGCAGGCCGGCGTAGCGCCCGGCGAAGGCGGCAAGCTCCTGGATGTTGGCCCAGCGTTCATCGGCCGACTCCTCGCCATACTCGCGGAGCAGGGTCTCGCGCAGCTCGATGCGCTCGATGAGCGTTTCGAGCAACTTGAGCAGGGGCAACTCGCGGCGGGCGGCGATCAGGCCGTCAACCAGGCCGAGGAAGCCGCGCAGGGCGGCAGCGGCGCGGGGGGCGAAGGGCGAGGGGGCGTCTTCGTCCTCCAACTCTTTGAGGGCCTGGTAGAGCGGCACGCCGAGGGAGGCCGCCCAGCGGGTCAACTCGGCCTCGGTGCGCTCGCCGATGCCGCGGGCGGGCCAGTTCAGCACGCGCGTCAGGCTGATGCTATCGTAGGGATTGGCGGCGAGACGCAGGTAGGCCAGGATGTCCTTGACCTCTTTGCGCTCCCAGAAGCGCAGGCCGCCGATCAGTTGGTAGGGAACGCCTCGTCGGGAAAGGGCCTCTTCCAGGGCGCGGGACTGGGCGTTGGTGCGGTACATCACGGCGCAGTCGCGGTAGCGGGCCTCGCCGGCGGCGACCAGCCGGGCGATCTCATCGGCGACAAAGGCCGCCTCGGCGTCCTGGTCGGAGCCCTCGTGGAGCATCACCTGCGGCCCGGCGCCGTTCGACGTCCAGAGTTGCTTGACGTGCTTGCGCTTCTCGCCGGCGGTTATCACCGCCTGGGCCGTATCGAGGATGCTCTGGGTGGAGCGGTAGTTCTGCTCGAGCAGAATGACCTGGGCATCGGGATAGTCCTGCTCGAACTGGAGGATGTTGCGCACATCGGCGCCACGCCAGCCGTAGATGCTCTGGTCGGCGTCGCCGACGACGAAGAGGTTGCGGCGCCGGGCGGCCAGTTGCTTGATCAGCACATACTGGGCGTGGTTGGTGTCCTGGTACTCATCCACCAGCAGATAGATATAGCGTTCCTGATACTTCGCCAGGACCTCGGGGTGCTGGTCGAAGAGGCGCACCGTCTCGACGAGCAGATCATCGAAATCGAGGGCGTTGGCCTCGCGGAGGAGGGCCTGGTAACGCTCGTAGCAGCGGGTGACAATCTCATCGAAGTACGTCCGGTTGCGGCGGGCGTACTCCTGGGGGGAGATCAACTCATTCTTGGCGCTGGAGATGCGGGCGTGGATGGCGCGGGGCGGGTTCTGCTTCTCGTTGAGGTTGAGATCGCGGAGCACGCGGCGCATCAGGCGTTCCTGGTCGTCGCCGTCGTAGATGGCGAAATCCCGTTCGCGCCCCAGGTGCACAATATCGCGGCGGAGGAAGCGCGCGCAGAGGCTATGGAAGGTGCCGACGGTCAGGGCCTGGGCCTGAGCGGGGCCGATCAGCGCATCGAGGCGCTCCTTCATCTCGCGGGCGGCCTTGTTGGTGAAGGTCACGGCGAGAATGTTCAGAGGATCCACGCCCTGGGCGGCGATAAGATAGGCGATGCGGTGGGTAAGCACGCGCGTCTTGCCGCTGCCGGGGCCGGCGACCACCAGCACCGGCCCGGCGACGGTCTCCACCGCGCGCCGCTGGGCGGGATTCAAGCCTTCGAGGAGATCGGACATGTGGTGTTTCCTGAGTGGTCCTCACCCTCTCCACCTGCGGTGGAGGGGGAGGGGGAGGAGCGACGCCTCTGCTCAAAAACTGGAAGGGCGGCGCCCTCCCAGGAACATTGATACCTGTATCGCGGCAACGCCGCACCGGTGTCGAACAGCGGACATGGTAGAGTACGGGCGGATGCCTGTCAAGGAAGGGGCAGACACAAGAGGGCTTCGGCAAAGTGAACTTCCTGCGGCGGGGTTTGGGGCGGCTAAGCCGCCCCAAGAGTCTTTTTAGAGCCTATCCGGATAACCTGGTTATCCGATCCCTTTTCTGGGAGGGCTACGCCCTCCCAGCCCCTCCCTGAGGGGCGGGGCGTGGGGAAACCCGGTTTCCCCACCTTCCTACAGGAGTTATTCGGATAGGCTCTTAGTGGTTCTGGCGGCTATGCCGCCAGAACCACCAAAAAACAGAGGTCCAGGACTTGCCCCCAAGACTCTTCGCAAGCCCTGGCGGACGCGAGGGAACGCCGGGCCACGCCCTGGAGAGGTTTATAGGGGATGGGGAAACCTGGTTTCCCCATCCCACTCGATGGAAGGTCCGGGGAGCCTGGCCCTTCCAGACCACTACTCGCATGCCTGGGAGATGACGTGATCCCACTTCTTTACGTGCCAGCGCGCATCCAGGTAGTGCAAATCGGCGCGGAAGCAGGCCTGGCCGCGCTCGTAGACGACGCGGGCATAGCCTACCCGATGCCGGAGGCTCTCGTCAAAGGTGGGGATCAGTTCGTACCGCTGGAAGGCGCCATGCGACGACTCATGGCCCCTGACCACATAATCGGTCAAAAACACCAGGGTCCTGAACATACTCTGGCGCCCTTCGGCATCCTCGGCGATCAGGAAGGTCTCGGCGCGGGCCGGGTCGCCGCCGAACATCGCCGCGACCCACTCGGCGAGAACGTCGTCGGCCTCGGCGATGGCCGCGCCGGTGGGCGGGGGACCGGGCAGGTTCCGGTCAACGTATTCGTCGCATTCCCTGACGCCAGGCTCCCACTCGACGACGCGCCAGGCCCCGGGGAGGCCCACGAGGCACGTGGTGAAACAGGAACTGCCGCGGGCGAAGAGGACCTTGCTCAGGCCAATGCCTTCCTGCTCATTGGCGCCGGGAACCACGCCAAGGGTCTCGAAGCGGCTCAGATACGGCCCGAAGAGACTGGTCAGGTTGCTGAACTGCAGCCAACTCGCGGTCACCGACAACTGCTTGCGAACATGCTCGGCGCGGCGCTCGGGATCAGGCTCGGCCGCGATGGCCAGGGCCTCGGCCTCGTTCCCGGAGAGCATGGCCAGCACCCAGCGGTAATGGACCTCCTCAGCCTCGGGGTCGGTCGCCGCGGTGGCCGGCGCATCCCCGGCGGCGGGGTCGGGCGACGCGGCGACGGGCGGCGCAGCGCCCTCCGGGGCGCCGGCGGGCGACGGCGCGGTATCAGACGCGGGGCGTTCGGGCGAAGCGGCGGGGTCAGGCGCGGCGGCGCCCGGCGGGGCGGGGGCGCAGGCGACGAGCAGCACGGCATAGGCGATGCATGCAACCAGGAACGACGCCTGGCGGCGGAGGCGCCGCGCCCGGCGGGCGCATACGAACGACATAAAAAACCCTCCATCTTCCTGTACGCGGGACCACACCGTATGTACCGCGAAAGGCGAGAGGAGGATATGGTCATTGCATATCGTCGAGGCGAACCGGGCGGCGATGCGTCCAATCTGCCCCGGGGGGCAACGCGGCCCGGCCCGGTGGCCATTCGGCCCCGGGGCGCAACGTAGAGACGGCCCGCCGGGCCGTCTCTACGCCGTCCACGGGGCGGGCACGTCGTTCCGCGCGACGATGGCCCCCCGGGCGGCGCCCCGCCGGCCCCCACGGGGCGGGCATCCGGTTCCGTGGGCCAGGGGGGGAAACGGTCACCGGCAAGGGCACGTCCGCGCAGACATGGGGCAAACCAGCGACCACACACATGCGTTCGTGTCTATCCACGGTTGTTGCAACGAATGTTCGATGCAGGTATACTGACTCGCAGGAAGGTTGCCTGGCACATTTTGTATCATTTTGGATTTTGGATTTCGGATTTGCGCTGCGCCAAATCAACAATCCGCAATCGCACCGGACCGGAGGAACAGGCATGCCAACCGATCTGCGAGACGCGCCTATGCGCCTCGTGCGCGAGAGCGATGGGGTCTCGATTTCTCTGGCGCCGCTGCAAGGGCACTGGACGGCCGAACAGTACCTGCGGTTGACCGATCACACCCGGCACCTGGTGGAGTTCACCGATGGCCGCATCGAGGTTCTGCCAATGCCAACCCAGCAGCACCAGCTTATCCTCGGGTTTCTGTATCGCGCCTTCTTCGCTTTTCTCCAGCCGCTCGGGGGCATCGTGCTATTCGCGGCCCTGCGTCTCCAGATCCGTCCGGAGAAGTTTCGGGAACCCGATCTGCTGGCGCTGCGACGGGCGGACGATCCGCGAGCGCAGAACCGCTACTGGCTCGGGGCGGATCTGGTGGCGGAGATTGTCAGCGCCGATGACCCCGAGCGGGACACGGTGGAGAACGTCGCCGACTATGCCGAGGCGGGCATCCCCGAATACTGGATCGTCAACCCGCTGGATGAGACGGTAACGGTGCTGGTCCTGGAGGAGGGGAGCTACGTGGAGCACGGCGTCTTCCGCCGGGGCGCGCAGGCGACGTCGCGGCTCCTCGCCGGCTTCAGCGTGAGCGTGGACGCGGTGTTCGCGGCGGGGTAGGATGGGGATTCGGGGCCTGAATGGGCTAACTACTCGGTGAGTTTTTCGGGCGCCTGTTCAGATTTACCGCAGAGCACGCAGAGGAACGGAGAGGATGATATTTTTGAAGCCCTCCGCGCCCTCTGTGGTGCGAACGTGTTCGGTAGATGTGAACACTGTCTTTTTCGGCGCCTCCGCCCCCTCCCCCGCTGAGGGAGGGAGTCCGGCGCCTCCCCCGTTGGGGGAGGTTGGGAGGGGGGAAAGGCAAGGCACCTTCTTTCACAGATCACTAACTGGTGCATCCGGCAAGTTCTCGAACGGGAGGGTCTGGGAGGGTTTTGCCCTCCCAGGAACCCTCCTCCCAGCCCTTTCGTGTAACGTGACTTGCCGGAGGCACCACTTAGCTTTCAGCCATCGAGCGTAGGAGAACAGCCTGCCCTCAAAGATATGGCAATGTGATTCATTCGGCTCAGAGCTTGCGAGACTACACCAAAAGCTGCGTAATGAACGACAAAGGCAAGATTATCGGCTAGAGGCTATTGCTCGTAAGGGGCCAGAACCACTCGCAATCCTCCGTCACCGACGAGACGGTCCATGTCCCGCGCCGTGCATCGAACAGATATTAGATTACCTATATAACTACCGCCCCGTAGCACGCGATAGTTTTCATCCGTGAACACGTTTTTGCCCCCTGGATACGACCGCCAGATGCTAGCTGTCCACTCTCGGACATTGCCGGCCAGGTCCAACGCGCCGCAGGGCGCTGCGCCTGCAGGACAGCAGCCAACGGGCACGCCCCAGGATACACCCGACAGTTCGTGATCCACCTCGCCAGTAGCCACGTAGTCGTCACGCCAATCGTCACCCCAGGGGTAGAGTCGCTGGTCTCCACCCCGTGCCGCAGCCTTCCACTCCTGCTCGGTAGGCAGACGTATGTTCACCCCCGTTTTCGCACTCAGCCAAGCACAAAAAGCCTCGGCCACCTCCCAACTCACCCCGACTATCGGATGGTTCGGAAAGTTAAGATCGAGTTTGTTGGTGGTATGGGATGTCGTTTCACCACCCTGCGTGACCCACGCCTGCCACTGAAGGATGGTGATTGGGTAGCGGGCGATGAAGAAGGGTGTGTCGAAGATCACCTGGTGTCGAGGCTTCTCCTCCTCCTCCGCATCCGGATCATTGTCACCGCTACCGATCCAGTAGGCACCGGCCTCGACTTTGCAGAAGTAGCCGCTCGTGTCATCGGCCAGCGCCCGATCGATCTCACGCTGCCACGCCTCGACCGTCACCGGGAAGCGCGGGTCGCCGAGGGCGCCGAGGAGTTCGCCGGCGCGCAGCCGCTCGGCGAGGGGGAGCGGCTGGTCAGGGTCGGCCAGCAGGGTGGCGAGGCCCTGTTTGAGCTCGCCCTGCCAGCGGTCCACCCGGATCTGCGGACGGGTGCGCAGGTAGGTCCAGTCGCGATCCGCGCCAAGCTCGGCGGCCAGGATCAGGTCGCGGTACCAACGGGCCGTCGGCTTCGGCGCCCCGCCCTCCTCACGCTCGATCAGGTCGCCCAGCAGCCGGTCGAGCGCCAGCGGCGCGGCCAGCCCGGCTCCCAGGAAGATCGGCTCGCGCCAGCGGTCGTCATCGCGGTGGTGCATGATGAGCGCCACCGGGTCGTCGGTGTTCAGCGCGATCTCGCGCCCGGCGCAGTGCTCCGGCAATGTCAGGTGGGCGAAGACGAACGAGTCGCGCCCATCGGCCACCAGCAAGCCGCTGCGCTGCTCGAAGTAGTCCAGGCAGTTCAGGGCCGCGTCGCCCGGCCCGCTGACCCGGGCCTGCTGGAAGAAGTCGATCAGCGCCGTGTAGACGTCGCCGCGCGCCAGGCGCCCGCGCCCGTCAGCCGAGGTGGCGCGCGCGTGGGCCTGGTAGGAGAGCCGGTCGAGGAGCGGGCGAATGTAGCTGCTGTCCCACTCCGGCTTGCCGATCGCCTGGCCCAGGCTCTGGCCGTCGCGCACCTGGTCCCACTGGCCGAGCAGCAGGTCGAGGATGCGCTCGTAGAGCTGGGGCCGGTCGCGGGGCAACTCGCCCCGGTTGTAGAGCACCAGGGCCATCATGGTCAACAGCAGGGGCGTCTCGGCCATCTGGCGCAACCGGGGGCGGGCCGGGTCCTTGATGGCGGCGATGAGCCGGTCGCTGAGGCTTTCGGCCCGGGCATGGTCGATCTGGCCCCTGGCGACCAGTTCGCGGTGCCAGGCCGATACAAAGTGGCGCATCTGGCCCAGAGTGAAGGGGGCCAGGGTCTCGACCGGCCAGTTCAGTTCGTCGTGCACCTCGTTGGTGAAAGCCCGAACGCGGCAGGTGACCACCGCCGGGCAGGCGGGGTAGCGTCGGGTGATGGCGCGCACCGCCTGGAGCGTCGTCAGGCGATCGGCGACGCCGGGAGCGCCGGCCAGCGGCGTCTCATCGAGGCCATCGAAGAGCAGCAGCGCCGCCCCGCGCGAGAGAGCGGCGCTGAGGGCATCGTCAACCTGGTGGGTACAGCAGGCGTGCAACTCATCGCGGAGGGCGGCGTAGACGGTCGCATCACTGTTGCCATCGCGGGCGATGCGGCCAGCCAGGGCGCGCAGCGGCACAAGGATCGGCAGCAGGGCGCGATCGTCCCAGCCAGCGAGCGAGGGCGCCCGCTCCGGGTCCAGTTCTCGCCGAGCCAGCGCCCAGGCGAGATAGCGCAGGAAGGTGGACTTGCCGCTGCCGGGGTCGCCGAGGAGGATCAGGCTCGTATGGCGCCGCAGGGCCTCGACCGCGGGCAAGGCGCGCTCGAGGACGATCGCATCGGCGTCTCCGGCGTCGCGCCGGTAGAGGGCCGCATGGGGCAGGGCGTAGTCCGGGTCAAACTCCCGCTTGAGGGGCCGCCGCGGGTCATCGTTCTCGAAATAGGCGCCCAGGTGGCTGGCCGGGCCGCGGGCGACCTCGACGCGATGGGTGGTGGCCAGGGCCGACATAGACGTGGGGCAAGGCGAGGCTCTGACCGCGGCTGAGGCGCTCGTCGAGGCCGCGCAGGGGCAGGTGGACCAGCTTCGCGGCCAGCCCTTCCAGATACCAGACCAGGCGGCGCCGCTCGTCCTCCTCCGGCGTGCGCCCGTAGATGATCGCACCCAGGTTGACGCCAACGGCGACGCCTTCGATGCGCGCGTCGGGAGAGAGGGTGATCTCGCCCTTCAGCACATCGCGCCCGGCAATGTCGCCGGTCGCAATATCACCGGTCTGGGCGCCGCTGAGGTTGAGCGCGGGTGCGCCGGCGCCGAGCCGGGCGAGCAGGCGATCGCGCTCTTCGGGAGAGAGCGCCTGGAGACGGGCGAGCAGATCGTCGGTCATAGACTGGCCGTGTGGTGGGAAGTTGCCACCCCGCCGGACGGTCGCGGCGGTGGCCGGTACTGGCCCGGCGGGGCGGCGCGTTCTTTGGCTCACCGAGCCTGGACCTGGTCGCGCTCGCTCGCCGGACTGCCGCCGACGGGGCCGTGGCGCTGCCGGATGCCGCGGCAGGGACGAGGGAAGATTCGCTCGTCAGGCAAGCGATGGGCCGCACACACCCGCAAACCCCTGTTGTTGTCGTGGTTGTCGTTGTCGGGATGATTCCTGTTCCGCGCCCCGCAGCGTCTGGCGCAAGGAACCGGGCTGCGCCGTGACGACCGGCCCATGCCGATTGTACTGGATCGGTCGGCTGGAGCGCAAGAGTAAGGGTAAGTTCTGCCGTACGTGTTCACGTCTACCACATCGCCGATTGATACCTGCTCGATGCGGTTGAAGGCCCCCAGGCTGACCCCGCCGCGCTGCCGCGACTGGTCGATTGATGTGGGTGTTGGTGGATCAGGCTGGCTCATAAGGCGCGATGTACAACTCGAATGGGACACCTGCCCGCTCGGCTGCGCCGGGGCTTCATAGAATAAACGGGGGTTTCAGGTCGATTATACATGCGCTAGCACGAATAGCAATGGTGTGGAGCGTCAGGTCCCAGGGCCAGGGAGGACATAGGCGGCAGAGGGGTACGGGAAACCGGGTTTCCCAGGATCCTGGCAAACGACGCGGGACCGGTCCTCATCCTCCCCCCGGCCCCCTCTCTCAGGTGTAGGGGTTTTCGAGCGAGAAGGGGTTTTCGGTATTCCAATGCGCTTACGATCCTCACCCCCCGCCCCTCTCCACCTGCGGTGGAGAGGGGGGCTTTGGGCGTCCCAATGCCCCAGATGGCGAATGTGACGCGAGGATGGGCCGGAAAACCCTACACCTGAGAAGCCCCGCCCACGGGGTGCCGCCCGCTGCCCCTCTCCGCCGTTCGCAAGCAGGGCATTGGGGGCTGGTCCTCACTCTCCCCCCGGCCCCCTGCCTCTCCACCTGCGGTGGAGAGGCAGGGGGCGCCGCGCGCAGCGCGGCGGGGGTGGGTGAGGCCCCCTAGACCTTCAACCGCGGGTCAAGGGCGTCGCGGAGGCCGTCGCCGAGGAGGTTGAAGCCGAGGACGGTGAGCATGATCGCCAGGCCGGGGAAGAAGACCAGGTGCGGGGCGGTGAAGACCTGGTTGCGCTCGGCGCTGAGCATGGAGCCCCACTCGGGGGTGGGGGGCTGCGCGCCGAGGCCGAGGAAGGAGAGCGCCGCGACCTCGATGATCGCCGTGCCGATGCCCAGGGTGGCCTGCACGATCAGCGGCGAGATGGCGTTGGGCAGAATGTGCCCGAAGAGGATGGCCAGCGGCCCCAGACCGATGGTACGCGCCGCCAGCACATACTCCTCTTCGCGCGCCGAGAGCACGCTGGCGCGGATCACCCGCGCGTAGGCGGGGATGGAGACGATGGCGATGCCCAGCATGGCGTTGAGCAGGCCCGGACCGAGCACGCTCACGATGGCGATGGCCAGCAGCAAGAAGGGAAAGGCCAGCACCACGTCGAGGACGCGCATGATCACATTGTCCACCCAGCCGCCGACGAAGCCTGCCACCGCCCCCAGCAGCACGCCGATGGCCACCGAAATGGACACGGTGACGAAGCCGATGAACAGCGACAGCCGCGCGCCGTAGATCACGCGGCTGAAGAGGTCGCGGAAGTTCCCGTCCACCCCCATGATGTGCTGGGGCCGGTCAGGCGGGCAGCCGAAGAGGTGGATGCACGGCCCGGAGCGCTTCTGAATGCCCTCTTGCTTGCCCAGCAGGACCTCGGTGGGGTCGTAGGGGGCGATCCAGGGGGCGAAGATGGCGGTGAAGACGAGCACGCCAATGATGGCCATGCCGATGATCGCCGAACGCTGGCGGATGAACTGGCGCCATGCCCGGCGCCAGGGGCCTTCGGCGGGGCGCATGGGGGTGACCAGGGTCACCGCCGTGGTGGTGGTTGACGTGCTGCTCATAGGCTGTGGTGGGTGAGGGGCGCGAGGGGTCGCGCCCCTCACCCCGTGACCGCAATAAGGATCATTTCCGGGAGGGCCGCCCCCTCCCGGACCCTCCCGGGCGCGGGCGGTTGGGGCGAAAGGGTTTTCGCCCCAACTTCATCTGATCCGCGGGCCGGTGGGACGAAAGGTTTTTCGCCCCACCGTCTCAATATCTGATCCGCGGATCGAGGAATCCATAGGACAGATCCACCAGCAAATTGATCATCACATAACCGAACGCAATCGCCAACGTAAAACCCTGGATAATCGGATAATCGCGGGTGGAGATGGCATCGTAGAGGATGCGGCCCACCCCGGCGAGGTTGAAGATCGTCTCGGTCAGCACGGCGCCGCTGAAGATCGTGCCCAGTTGCAGGCCGATGATCGTCACCACGGGCAGGAGGGCGTTGCGCAGGGCGTGGCGGATGGTGACCACCACGTCGGCCAGGCCCTTGGCGCGGGCAGTGCGCACGTAGTCGCGCCCGAGGACCTCGAGCATCGAGGAGCGGGTCATGCGGGCGATGATGGCCATGGGGATGGTGCCGAGGGCCATGGCCGGCAGGATCAGGTGGCGCAGGGCGTCGCGGAACACCTCCCACTGGAAGGTGATCAGGCTGTTGAAGAGGTACATGTTGGCGAAGAACTGCAACACCTGCCCGAAGCCCGATTTGAGATCAACCTCCCACCCCCAGACGACGTAGAAGGGCACGCTGGTGACGCCAGCGGTCAGGCGCCCCGAGGGCGGCAACTGGAAGGGGGTGTCCTTGAGCAGCAGGGCGAAGATGTAGGCCAGCATCAGCCCCAGCCAGAACACGGGCATCGAGACGCCGATGTTGGAGATGACCATGGTCGCCACGTCAATCGCCGAGTTGCGGCGCAGCGCGGCGATGATGCCCAGCGGCACCCCCACGACGCAGGCCAGCAGCAGGGCGAAGAAGCCCAGCTCCAGGGTGACCGGCAGGCGCTCGGCGACCAGCTGGGTGACGGGCCGGTTGAAGCGGATGGAGGTCCCCAGGTCGCCCTGCAACACGTCGCGGATGTAGATGCCGAACTGCACCGGAATGGGCTTGTCGAGGCCCTTCTCGGCATTGAAGCGGGCGCAGATGGCCTCGGTGGCCTTCTCGCCGAGCTGGGCCGTGCAGGGGTCGCCGGGGATGAGGCGCACCAGCACGAAGGTGACCAGCAGCACGCCGAAGAGCACGGGCACGGCCACGATCAGACGGCGAAGGGTGTAGCGGAGCATGGTCCTATTTCGAGGTTAGCGCGTTTGTCGCAGCGTTTGACGCGAAGGCACAAGGAACTGGTGGCGCTGATTGTAACGCTTTGCGTCTTTGCGCCATTCGTGGCGTTCGGCCCCCTCCCCAACCCCCCCGCTGGGGGAGGGAGTCCGGCGCCTCGCTCCAACGGGAGGAGGCCGGGAGGGGGCCGTGCCCTCCCACTCGTGGCGTTCGGCCCCCTCCCCAACCCTCCCCCGCTGGGGGAGGGAGTCTGGCACCTCCCCACGGGGAGGCCGGGAGGGGGCCGTGTCCTCGCACTCGGCAAGAAGGGGCCCGGGGAAACCAGGTTTTCCCGACCTCCTTACTCCGCCGGGGCGTTCAGGAAGCCGCCCCAGAGGGACGAGAAGTAGGTGAAGCTGCCGTCGCGGCCCTTATGGAGCGGGTTGGCGGCGTCCCACTGCACGGCCCAGGACATGACGACGTCGTTGGCGTCGAGGTCAGAACCGTCGTGGAACTTCACGCCCGAGCGGAGCTTGCAGGTCCACACGGTCAGGTCGGCGTTGGCGGTACACTCCTCGGCCAGGCCGGGCACCACCTCGGTGCCGCCGATCTCGTAAGCCAGCAGGCCCTCGGTCACCTGCTCGCAGACGCGCAGGGCCTCGCCGTCGGTCTCGTCGGCGCAGTAGATGCCAGCCGGCTCGCCGTTCTGCATCCAGACGAAGGTGTCGCGCCCGCCGGGGTCCATCACGGCGAAGTACTCGTTGCTCAGGGGGCTGGCGAAGGCGCCCTTGACATCGGCCTTGTAGGCCACGCCCGAGCCGCCGTGGGCGATGGGCACCATTGGCACATGCTTCTTGATCA
>DAOUDA010000141.1:0-8187 GCA_034431835.1 Chloroflexaceae bacterium
AGCGGCCGAGCGCAGGGGTCGCGACTGGGACGAAGTCGTAACAAGGTATCCGTAGCGGAAGCTGCGGATGGATCACCTCCTTTCTAGGGAGCCGGCCCCGTCAGGGGCGGCTATGGCGGGCACGAGCCCCGCGTGACCACACTCGTCTGTGAAGGTGCGAGCATACGAGGCGCGGAGGGCAGTGCCCCCCGCGCCTCTTTTGTGCCGCCCGCGGCGACCGTCTCGTTCACGCTACGACTGCATCTGCTGCTGGAGCATACGGTTGGCAGCGATCACCAGCGCCTCCACCCGCTCGACCTCGACGCCCTCAAGCTTGAGCATGCGGTTGTACAACTGGATGGCCTGAGCGTACTCTTGCCGGCGCATCAGCATGTCGCCGAGCATGTAGTAAGCATCAAGGTCCTTCTGGTCGAGGCCGATGATCTGGTGCAGCTCGGCAATGGCGTTCTCGTAATCGCGCTGCTGGGCAAAGATGCGCGCGATCTGTTTCTTCTCGCGGATGGCCTCATCCCGGCGCGAGGCCAGGGTGTACATCAGGGCGAGCCACTGGCGCGCATCCACGTCGTTGGGGGCGATCTGTACGATGCGGTCGTACATCTGGCGGGCCTTCTCGTGGTCGCTGAGCATCCAGTAGACGTGCGCGGCCTCCTGGAGCGAGGCGACCGCGTCTTTGAGTTGCCCGGCTTTGCGTTGCAGTTCGGCGGTGCGCGCCAGACCCTCCAGCCCCTTCTCGAGGTAGCCGCGGCGCAACTGCATGCGGGCCAGGCGGCTGCTCACCGCGATGTGATTGGGCGCGAGCTTCAGGGCGTACTCGAGCATCTCGATGGCCCGGTCGAGTTGCTGGCGCTGCTCGTAGTGGGTCGCCAGGTCTTCGAGCTGGGCCAGGGCCTCGGTGAGCTTGCCCTGGCGGAAGTAAATGTCGGCGAGCTTGGTGTAGATCGCCCGATCGTAGGGCAGCAGGTGCTTTGCCTCGAGCAAGGCCCGTTCGGCGCCCGCCAGATCGTCGCTGGCGGCATAGGCTTCGGCCATGCGCCGCACCAGGTCGCCCCGGCTCAGGGGTGTGGCGAAGGCGTGCTTCGAAGTGACGCCGGGCGCGCCCGGTCCCGCCGCGGCCTGGGCCCGGCGTAGATGCTCCAGGGCCTCTTCGGCCTGGCCCAGGGCAATGCAGCTATCCGCGGCAGCCTGATGCGCCAGCACCGGCGAGAGGAGCGGATCGACCGCGTCGGCGAGCAGGGCGATGGCCTGCTCCAACTCCAGCAGGGCCGAGGTGTGCTGCCCGGCATGCTGCTGGATAATCGCCAGCAGGTAGTGCAGGATCGGCGCGTCGGCCAGGAGCAACGCGCTGCGATACTCGGCCTGCACGGGGTTAAACTCCTGCGGGTGCCGCTTGAGCAGATCCAGCACCGTGGCGAACGAGTCCCACACGGCCTCGGGCTGGTCGCCCATCAGGGCCAGGGTGAGGTTCAGGCGCGCCACGGCCACCGGATCGTCGGGCCGGCCACACTCGAGGGCCTTGCGGAACTCCGTCAGCGCGGCCTCGTACCGTTCGAGCTTAAGCAGGGTGAGGCCGTACTGGGTGTGCACGTGGGCATCGCGCGGGGCAAGCTGGATGAGGCGGCGGTACTCCTCGAGGGCCTTATTGGTCTGCCCCAGGCGCACGTAGGTGTTGGCCAGGAGGATCGATTGCGCCACCGCTTCGTCGATCCGCCCTGCGCTGCGGAGCAACTCGGCCAGGCGGGCGCGGGCGTTGATCGTGTCGGGCGAGAGTTCGATGAAACGGAAGTAGACGTCAATAGCCTTTTCAGGCTCGCCGCGCACACGGAAGGTGTCAATCAACAACTGGTACTTGGCCAGGGCCTCTTCGGGCCGTCCCTCGCGCTCGAAGATCTCGCCCATGCGCAGATGGATGGGCAGGTAGTCGATGTCGAGGCGGATGACCTCCATGCAGGCGTCCAGGGCGGCGTCGAGCAGTCCCTGGTCAAGGTACTTGCCGCTCAGTTCGACCCAGCCTTTCACGTCCTCGGGCAGGCCGGTTGTATCAAGGGGAGTAGCCGGGGCAAAACTCGGCGCGACCTCGGGCAGGCTCTCCAGCAACAACAGCGGTTCGGGCCGGGGTTCAGGGCCGGGAGCGTCCGCTTCTTCGGTGGTCGCGGGACGATGATCGCGGAGGAAGTCGGTAATCGGGCGGATCTTGCCCCAACTCTCCGCCATAGGCGGCTCCTCAGCCGGAGGCGCTTCGGGTTCCGCCGGTTGGGCCAGCACACCGGTGCCCATTTCACGGAGCTTGGCGAACATGTTGCGATCGGCCAGATCCTTGGAGCGCTGCTTGAACTCCACGGCCCGCTCACGTCCCCAGCGCCTGGTCTCCAGAAAGCTGGCCAGGGCGCCGTAGAGGGCCGCGGCGCGGGCGATGTCGCCGATCTCTTCGAACGTTGTCGCCGCGTACTCGTACATCTGGATGAGATCCTCGGACTCGGCCTTGCCGATCGACTCCAGATCCACCAGACCGATAGTCTGCTCGAACTCCTGGGCCGCCTGGGGCAACTGGCCAAGCTCGCGGTAACTCAGACCCAGGGCGAAATGAGCCGACAGGGCGTACTCGGCATCAGAGGCGGCCCGCGCCAGCACGTCCACGGCGGCGCGGTGGTCGCCGCGCTCCTGGTAGATCAGACCGAGCGAGTAGAGTACATCCGCCCGTTGCAACCCGGCTTCCAGGGCCTGTTCGTAGAGCGCGGCGGCGCCGTCAATGTCGCCGGCCTCCTGGGCCTTCTGCCCCTGCTCGACCAACTTCTCAACCTGGAACTGCTGCGAGCGCAACGCGCCGGTGACCCCGCGCTGGCCAGGCCGAAGCTCCGGAACCGACGGGGCGACGGGACCACGGGCGCTTTCCAGGCCGGCCTCGCGGGCCATCGCATCGCGCAGGGTGACGATCAGATCCTTGGCCTCACGGCTGTCAGGGTCGAGGCGAAGGGCAGCCTCGGCGGAGGCGGCGGCCTGGTCGAGATGATGGTCAGCGAAACTCTGCTGGGCCAGCGTCAGATGCTCGCGCGCCGCCTCGGGGCGCGCCTGCATCTCTTCGTAGAGCCGCGCCAGGCGCAGGCGTTGCTCGCGATCCTCCGGGCGCAGTTTGAGCAATTCGCGCAAAACCTCCACCGCCTGGGCGGGCCGGCGCTGGGCCAGGTGCAGATCGGCCAGGCCGCGGAAGCTCTCGACCGCCGCGGCGACGTTGCCCTGGCGTTGGTAAACCTGGGCGATATAGCTCAGAAAGAAGGGGTTCTGCCGGTCCGCGGCGCGCAATTCCTCGAACAGTTGCAGCGCGCGCTCGAGCTTGCCGGTATGAAAGAGAGCCACGGCCGCCGCCGTGCGCGCGTCGGCATTCTGGGGAAACTCCTGAAGGGCGCGAATCGTGGCGCGCAGCGCCTCGTCCCACTGACCCTGGCGCGCCGCCTCACGGCTCTGCTCCATCGCTCGGTCGAAGATTGCGCGGTTACCTGCCATGGCTCTGTTCTTTAGCGCGTGAAACGCGATTCTCGAAGGGGAGAAACCGGGTTTCCCAGGTCTCCCTGGCCTACGGGAGTGTCAGGCCCCCCAACACCAGTTGGACGGTGGGGAAACCGGGTTTCCCCACGCCCCTGCTACACCCCCAACAACGAAAGAATCAACGCCTTCTGCACATGCAGACGGTTCTCGGCCTGCTCGAAGACCACCGACTGCGGGCCATCGATCACCTCGGCGGTCACCTCTTCGCCGCGATGAGCGGGGAGGCAGTGCATAAACACCGCCCGAGGGGCGGCCCGGGCCATCAGGGCCGGGTTCACCTGGTAGGGCGCGAAACTCGGACGGCGGCGCGCGGTTTCGTGCTCCTGGCCCATCGAGGTCCAGACATCGGTATACACCGCGTCGGCGCCGCTGACGGCCTCGGCCGGGGCGGCGGTGATGGCGATACGGGCGCCGCTGGCGCGGGCAAGGCCCTCGGCGCGTTCGAGGATCTCCGGGTCGGGCCGGTAATCGGGGGGGCAGGCCACGGCCAGATCCAGGCCAAGGGTCGCCCCCAGCAGCAACAACGAATGGCAGACATTGTTGCCATCGCCCACATAGGCCAGGCGCAGACCCTGCAGCGCGCCGAAATGTTCGCGGAGGGTGAGCACATCGGCGAGGGCCTGGCAGGGATGCTCGCGATCCGAGAGGGCATTGATCACCGGGACCGAGGCGTAGCGCGCCAGCGTCTCGACCGTGGCGTGCTTGAAGACGCGCGCGGCGATGGCCTGCACCCAGCGGCTGAGGTTTCGCGCCACATCGGGCACGCTCTCGCGCCCGCCCATATCAATGTCGTTCGCCGAGAGGTACGATCCGTGGCCGCCGAGCTGGGTCATGCCCGCCTCAAAGGCCACGCGGGTACGCAAGGACGGCTTTTCAAAGACGAGGGCAAGGGTCTTCCCCTGGAGGGGCAACCCGGCGTGGGCCCCGCCGCCGTTGGCGCGAAACTCGGCCTTGAGGCGGGCGGCGCGATCCAGCAGGGCCTCGGCCTCGGACCGGCTCAGATCGCCCGCGGACAGATAGTGCTGTACCATCACTCTCGCTCCCCGTCACAGCGGTGCTCAGGCCGCACCGTGCATGCAAGAATCTATGATACCAGAGGATCATTACGAGCATTGGGAGGAACGCCCGCCCGATGCCGATGTCGCGCCCGCCTGCGGCGATGGAACTGTGGGGGCGAGAGGGCCGAACAAGATATTTTTGCGTTGGTTCTGGCGGCTACGCTGCCAGAACCAACGCAAAAGTAGTGTCTGGGATTCGCCCTAAAGACGTCACATCGGGCCCGGCCCGCCGGGCGCGGCGATCAGGCATTGCCATCGCGGCGACCCATGCGCTGCAAATGGTGCGCCTTTTTCTGTTCAAAGCGCTGGGCCGTTGGCGTGCGCCGGTAGTCATCGGCATCAATAATGATGATCTCATCGCACAGATCACGATCGGTCATGCGCGAGAGAATGCGAGGCTCGATATCTTTGGGTTCGCGATTGCTGGTAATTACCGTGGGCAGGCGGTAGTTGTAGCGGTGATTGAAGATCTGGAAGAGCTTCTCGCGGGCCCAGGGGGTAGCGTTCTCGGTGCCCAGGTCATCGAGGATCAGCACCCCGGCGCTGCGCACCTGTTCAAAGCGCTCATCGTAGCCCACCTCGCTGTGGGGGCCAAAGGTGGAGCGCAGGTGATCGAGCAGGTCGGGTACGACGGTGAAGAGCACCTCGTTGTGATTGGCGAGGAGCCGGTTGGCGATGGCGGCGGCCAGATGCGTCTTGCCGCAGCCATAGCCACCGAAGAGGATCAGCCAGCCCATGGGATGTTCGGCGAACTTCAGCGCCCGGGCATAGGCCCGCGCCACCCCGCGCACCCCGGCGTCAAAGTTCTCGAAGGTCTTGTTGAGGAACGGCCCGAGGTTACTCATGGCCCGCAGCATTTCGCCACGCTGCCGGAGGCGCTCGGCCGTGCGGCAGCTACAGGGCCAGAGCCGGCCAAAATCGGGGTGGCCGTAGGGCACATCGGCCACCAGGTACCCGGCGCCCTTGCAGCGCGGGCAGGGCGGCTCAGAGATCGGTGTCGTCGCTGCCGCGTCGGAAGAGATCTCCGAAGGCGCCGCCGGTGTACTTTTCCA
Source organism: Chloroflexaceae bacterium (assembly GCA_034431835.1). Taxonomy (GTDB): domain Bacteria; phylum Chloroflexota; class Chloroflexia; order Chloroflexales; family Chloroflexaceae; genus JACAEO01. The sequence continues at coordinate 5,651 of DAOUDA010000141.1, forward strand.
CATCGATAGGTCGTTCGGCGCGATGCGCCGCATCCTGTCGTCCATGGACCGCCCACCTCTCAAGGACCTTGCGAATATAGCGCCAGGAACGGGCATTGGAGCGCACGGCCTCGCGTATGGCCTCTTCGATCCATTCGCGGGGGTAACGTTCTTCGGCCTCGCGCAGTTCATCAACCAGCATCGGGGTGATCAGGCCGATGTTCTGTTCGTACAGGCCGAGGAGCGAGGGCCGCTGCGGCGGCGCCTCGGCGGCCGGGGAAAGCGCAACCTGCGCCCGGGCCAGGCGCTCGACCCAGACCCGGTTGGCGGCGGTGTGCACCAGGTACCAGTTGCCCACGCGACCATCGGCGGGCAGGGCCACGTGCAGCAGCGTTCCCCGCCGGACGGCCGCTTCCAACCCCTCGGCCAGCAGATCTTCAAACGGGCGCAGCTTCGAGACCGAACGCAACGAGCGCCGCAGCAGTCGATCGGCCAGCAACTCCTCCCAGCTCAGACGACGGGGTGTGGCCCGCTGCCGGCTCAGGCGGTAAAAGATGTGCAGGGTCACCTTCAGCTCGCTAGGGAGGGTGATCGCGGGGAGCACCTCGCTGAACAACTCCGGCGGCAGACCCACAAGCGTGTCGGTTGAGAAGCCGGTGAACCCCATGGGCCTCCTCCGCGCCCGTCCACTCCTGCCCGCTATGTTACCACATCCTCGCGGCAAAAGCAGCCAGTGGACAATATCTGTGCAAAGGGTTGACAAAGCCGGTTCATCGTGGTATCCTTCACAGGGAAATATTCCTAAGGGCAAAGTACCGGGAGAGATGACCTTGAAATCCAATCGCGCACCACTGGTGTTTATTTTTCTCACCGTCTTCATCGATCTGCTGGGCGTTGGCATTGTCCTGCCCCTCCTCCCATTTTATGTTAAGCTGATCGAGGAGACGGGCACGCCCTGGCTGGCGGCCAACCACGCGCTGATCGTCGGGGCGCTGACGGCCTCGTATTCACTGTTCCAGTTCCTGTTCGCACCGATCCTGGGCGGCCTGTCGGACCGCTTCGGGCGCCGTCCGGTGCTCCTGCTGAGCCTCCTCGGCGCGGCGTTCTCCTACGTGCTCTTCGGCCTGGCCGATAGCCTGCGCGGCTTTGGCGCCGAGGCCGTGCTGGCCGTGCTCTTCGTCTCGCGGATCATCGCCGGGATCACCGGTGGGAGCATCAGCGCCGCGCAGGCCTACATCGCCGACGTGACCCCGCCCGAGGAGCGCGCCCGCGGCATGGGTTTGATCGGCGCTGCCTTCGGGTTGGGTTTCATGCTCGGACCGGCCATGGGCGGTCTGCTCAGCCTGGTTAGCCTGAGCGCCCCGGCCTTCGTCGCCGCGGCCCTGGTGTTTGCCAGCGTGGTCTTTGGCTACTTCCGGCTGCCCGAGTCGCTGCCCGTCGAGCGGCGCGCGCAGCAGTTGCAGAGCATCAACCCGTTCAAGCGCCTGCGGGCCGTGATCGGCCTGGAGGCGATCCGCCCCCTCTTGCTGGGGGTGGTGATGCTGAACTTCGCCTTCGCCGGGCTGCAGAGCAATTTCGCGGTGTTCGCCAACACGCGCTTCGGCTTCGGTCCGACCGACATTGCCTTCGTCTTTGCCTTTATCGGTCTGGTGGCGGTGGTGATGCAGGGCTTCCTGATCCGCAGGCTGGCCCCGAGGTTTGGCGAGGCGCGCCTGGCGGTCAGCGGCCTGACGCTGATGGCCCTGGCCTTCGGCATGATCGCCTTCGTGCCCGCTGGCTGGATGCTCTACCCGGCCACCGCGGTTCTGGCCATTGGCAGTGGTATGGCCACCCCGAGCCTGACCAGCCTGATCTCGCGGCGCGTCTCGCCGCAGGCCCAGGGATCGGCCCTGGGGGGTGTGCAATCGCTCAACAGCCTGATGATGGTGGTCGGTCCCTTGTTCGCCGGCGCCGTGTTCGACGCCTTCGGTCCAATGGCGCCTTACCTGTCGGGGCTACTGGTGGTGACGGGCGCCGCCGGGGTGCTGGCGCTGGGCCTGCGGCCCGACCTGGGCCAGGGCGTGCCGGTCGAGCAAGGCGCGCCGGTCGAGGCCGAGCGCGTCGCCGCGCGGTAGGCTGGCGAGCAACCCTTTTCGTATCTGCATAGGGGGAGAGGGAGAACTTCAGATTCTCCCTCTACCCCTCTGTGTATCCTGCGATTACAATACGCTATGGGCACGGAGAAACCCGGCTTACCCTGCCCGCAACCCTCGGGGTTGCGCTATCGCGTTCCAACCCCGGCAGGGGCGTGGGGAAACCTGGTTTCTCCCGCGCAACCCGGAGGATGGCGCTACCGCAGGCCAACCCCGGCAGGGGCGCGGGGAAACCCGGTTTCCCCGCATTCTTCCAACCTGCGCCGGGTGGCCCGACGGCCTTCGACGGGCAACGGGCGGTTCCCGGGAGGACAAAGTTCTCCCGGACCCCTCTCAGTGGTACGACAATCTGGTTGTGATGGATAGTTTTTTGCGGGGAGGGCTTCGCCCTCCCACGCCCCCTCCCGCCGCATCCATCACCATCAT
>DAOUDA010000142.1:0-7374 GCA_034431835.1 Chloroflexaceae bacterium
GCGCGCTCTGGCGCCGGCCCTGCCCCCGGCGCCGCCGGGCAGGTCCTGGCCCGCTTCCCTGCGGAGCGGCCCGCCATCGCTCAGGCTTGCGCCATCGGCCACCGCTGCACCGCGACGGCGATCAGGGTGTCGTACTCAGCGTCGGTGGTAATCGTCCAGCCATACTTGCGCTGGAAGCCCTGAACAACCGTCTCGGGCCAGGGACGGGCGACCACGGTCGCCTGGCCCTCAACGACCACCGGGGCGCTCCCGCTCTCCAGGGCGAGGGCGACCGCGGGGTTGGCCGCGATGTTCCGCACCTTCACACTGCCGCCAGCCACGCAGAGGTAGATGCTGCCGCTCACCCAGACAAACCAGAGTGGAACCAGGTGCGGCCGACCCGTGGGCCGCACCGTGGCGAGCCAGATGATCGGCTCAGCCTCGAGGCGGGCGACGATCCCCGCGGACGGCTGGTTCACGGCTGCTCCTTGCGAACCGGTGGTTTCCACCTGAACCGGATTCATGCATCAGACGGATCCAGGGCCGCGCGCCCGGCGGGGGTCAGCGCCACCCGGATCGGGCCGCGATACCCCGTGCAGCCCAGGGCGACGCCGCGCTGGGTGATGCGCAGCAGGTCCCGTTCGCATAGCGCGGCGCACACGGCGCGTATCCAGGCCATGCGCTCGGGCGCGGGAGCCGCGGGCCGCAGCGCGCGGCTGACGGCGCCCGGGCACGCCGTCGCGCCCGGACGCAGGCATGCCAGCGCCCGCAGCACGGCGCATTCGTCTGGGGAGAGGGTGTGCATCTTCTCGTTGATTATAGCATTCGGAACGTGCCCGTGGCTCTGAGGTCCCGCGCCCGTGTCTCCGGGCGGGGTTGGCCAGGCTGCGCCGTGAGGTCTCAAGAAGCAACCGCACCTGTACGGTCCGGGGGACCCTACGGGCTTGCCTGCGTGGTGTCCATCTGCGCCTCGGGGGGCCAGGGCTGGAGATTGCCGGCCCGGTCGCGGGCCCGCACGCGAAAAGCGAAGTGCTTGCCTTCATCCGGGCCGAACCAGGCCGTGGTCTGCTCCACCTCGCGCTTCCAGTCGGTCCAGCCGCCGCGGGGCAGAATCCGCACCTGCACATCGTAGCTGGCGATGCCGCTCAGGTCGTCGGTTCCGCCCCAGGTGATCTGGTAGCCGTTGTCCTTGCGCTGGATGCCCGTCACCCGCGCGGCGGGCGGCGCGCCGTCCTGGCGCAGGACCCACGCCAGCGCATCGTAGCGCACGACGCGGCGCTCGTCGCCGGTCAGGTCGCTCAGTTCTACCCTGGGCGCCGCGCCGTTCGCTCCAAAGCGGAAGGTCCCCAGAGCTACCCACTTTCCGGCGCTGGCCTGTTGATCGACCCGCGCCTCGCTTGCTCCCCCGTCGTGGTAAATGACATAGCGCGCCGACGCGGTCGCCCGTTCTCCGCACTCGGGGATGTAGGCCCGCAGTTCGTAGAACCCCGCGCCTGCTAACTGGGGGCTCCAGGTGGCGGTGGCGGTGGTCTTCGCGGGGTCGCTGGTCGAGTAGGTCCAGGCGTGGCTCCCGCCAAGACCACAGGCCGCCTCGGACCAGGGGGCGCTACTGGCGACGAAACCGGGTTCGCCATTGTCTACGGTGATGGCGCCCGGTTCTACCGTAACCGGTCTGGGAGGGGGCGGGGCCGGCGGCGGGGCGGGGGCAGGGGCCGGAACCTCGATGGGCACGGCGTTCCCCGGCCCCGGGTCGGCGCCCAGCCAGAGAAAGGTCACGTCCACCCAGTCGTTACGGGTCATGCCCAGGTCGTCCCAGAACGTGCCATCGGCGATATCAATGCCATTGGGGTCCTGGATCCGGCGCCCGCGTTCATCGCGGCCGCCGTTGTAGCCGTGCAGCACGGCGGCCTGGGCCATGGGCATGCCCACCGGGAGATCCTTGTAGCGCCGGTTGACGTTCCAGTAGTCGTCGGTGGTGTTCCAGGGGCCCACGTCCCAGACCGGCACGACCACGGTGCGGCCCTGGTAGGTCAGGCGCACGCGGAACTTGTCGGAGCCACGGGGAGAGAGGACGGTCCACGAGGGCAGGGCGACGAAGCGGTCACGCGGCTGGATGATATGACCATTGGCCGTACGATGCCCGACCAGACCTTCACGAGTGGCAAAGATACGGTAGGTGGGAGCGAGGGCCGGTCGCGATTCCTCGGCGGCGGACCCGGCCCGGGCCTGGGGGGTCAGGGCAGCCATCAGGGCGAAGATGGCGAGGCCGAGAACGCGACGGAGTTGGCCTGCGATCATGCTCTCTCCTGGAGGCGTGTCGGTTGGACGAACCCTGCCTGAAGGGAGGGTCCGGGAGGGCGTGGCCCTCCCAGAAAAGCAATTTGGATACCCTGGCTATCCGGACAGGCTCTTATTCCACCGTAAGATTCTTCAGCGATGGAACGGCGGCGAACCAGATCGGCCCGCTATTGAATGGCAGTTCCCGGTCGTAGCGATCGAAGAGCCGCAGCGGGGCGAAGCCGGCGCCTTTGCGCCAGGTGGCCTCGATCATTCGCCCATCGAGAAACACCCGCGCCGGCCCCTGGCCGATCACGTCTTGCTGGATGCGCTGTTTGGGATCGCCCGGAATGGGGCGCTCAGGCACTTCGAGCACCACGATGTTCTTGAAGCGCAGTTGCTCGCCGGTGATGGCATCCACGTGCGGACGCTGCTGGCGGAAGTAGAGATAGCTGTTCGTGGCCCGGTCATAGCGCCAGCTCACGTAGGACTCCTGGTAGATGAAGTAATAGCTGATACGTTGAGCCGTGGGTGTTGCAACGGGCCGGTCGCGCTTGATGCGGAAGCCGATCTCGCGCAGGTCGGGCTGGTCGGCCCGGCGCCCGTCAAGGAAGGCGGCGATGCGGGCGCTGGAGGTGTAGAGGTTGTGCGGCGCGGGGCGGTCGGCGCTGCGCACGAAGGCGGCGCTGGCATCGTTCCGCAGCGCGTCCATATCCACAATCTCGACCGAAGTGGCGGCCATGGTCAGCGCATCGGGGGCGCCCCCGGCGTGCACATACACCCCGCGCAGCCCTCTGGCCCACTCCACGAAGTAGGCGCGGGCGCTGCGCACGGGCCCGATGGTTGCCAGGTCGGGGGTGATACCAGGGAAATAGACCGCCATATAGCGGGTGATGCCGTACTCGGCGAGGGCCTCGAAGACGATGGCGGCCTGGTTCAGGCCGGTTTGAGGATAGGCCTTCGGGTGGTTGTCGATCATCACCGTGTAGGGCCGGCTGGTAACGCTGCCACGCGGGATGGACGCCTCTGCGGCGCTGCGGGGCGCCGGGGTGCGCGCAACAACGGGGCCTCCGCTGGCCAGGAGGGCAAGCGCCAGCGCCATCAGCAGGGCGGCGCGGTACGTGGTTCTGAGCATGCCGTAGTGTTCCTTCCGCATCCGTGGCGGCCTGCACGAACACGGCCATTCTAACATAAATCCTGCTTCAGAGAAAGAGGAGAGTTTGTTAGCAAGTTGTAAGTCTCCGGTCATCCTTTCGTTACTTACGATCCTCGTTCGGACAGGGGCGCGTGGGGTAGTCTGGCGGTAGGCAAGACCGTGCGCATTGCGCGCCGATGACCGTGATCTTCACCCCCCGAGTGATAGGCACGGCGCCTGGAGGTGAACCGCCAGCACAGACACAGCCTCGCGTGGGTCGTCGATCGTATTTCAACTCAGGAGAACGGCCATGCTCAAACGACAGCAATTCGTTGTACGGATCTTTCTTGCCTGCTTTGTTGCTGGTCTGGCGCTGCTGATCGGTTTGTGGACCTGGCAGAGCGCCGCCAGTTCGGCCAGTCTGATAGCCACGCCCGCTACGCCCCGTCAGAACGATACGGTGACCCTGATCGGTTCTGGCTTCTCGCCCGGTGAGACGGTGTCCATCTGGATCACCTATCCTGACTTCTCGGTCTTCGGCGTCGCCGAAGTCGTTACCAATGGCGATGGGGCCTTCAACTTCCCCTACGTGCCCGACTTCCTGGGCGCCACGTTTACGCCGGTTGGCCGCTACACCTATACTGCCTTCGGGCAGAGCAGCGGCCGGGAAGTTTACGCCTCGATCGAGGTCAGCATCGGTCAGGCGCCTGGTCCATCCCCGAACGTCACGCTGAGCGTCCATCCGGCGGGGGATCGCCAGGGCCGCACCTTTATCTTCCGCGGCAGCGGGTATCGCACCAACGAGCCGGTGGCGGTCTGGTTGCGCTACCCCGATGCGACCGTAGAGGAACTGGGGCGCACGCAGGCAGGGCCCGGCGGACAGATCGAGTACGTGCTGAAGGTTACCGGGGCGCCGGTGGGCCGCTATGCGTTGACGGCCCGTGGTGTGGACAGCGGCGCCAATGGCATTGCCGAGTTTGATGTCAAGGTGGCTGATTTGACCGTGCCCTCGGGCCGCGCGAATCTGCGGATCGAGGCCTCGCCCGATGACCAGCGGAGCTTTGCCATCTTCAGCGGTTGGGGCTTCCAGCCGGACGAAATCGTGACGATCTGGGTTACGCTGCCGGATGCCTCGACCCTCTGGATCGGGGACGTGGTCGTTGACACGGGCGGCGCCTTTGTCGCGCGGCTCTACCTGAGCGAGCAGGAGCCGGTTGGCCCGCGCACCTACACGGCCTTTGGCAACACCAGCCGCCTGCGGGCAACTGCTGAGTACCGCCTCGTGCCTGGCGGCGGGCCCGGTACCACGCCTGTTGTCACCCCGGAACCGGATAGTGTGTGTAGCGGGGCCGGTTGCCTCTGAGGCGCCGTTGCCCTGCCTGACGGGGCGCGGCAGGATCGCAGGGAGGCGTAGCCTCCCTGCGACCACCGTTTGCAGCGAAGTCGCGCGCTGAGATGTCCCAGGCGCCTTATGGCGTCGTTGTGCGGCGAAGCCGTATGGGGCTCAGCGCCGGACGGCTGGAGAATGCCGGGAAACCTGGTTTCCCCACCCTTTTGCCCGCCGGAAGGGCTTACCCGTCGCCAATCTCAAACGTTTCAGGCGGCGGCACGGGCAATTCGCTCAACCCCGCCGCGATTGCCGCTTCCAGACGGCGCTTCAGGTCCCAGAGATGTTCCAGTTCTTCATTGATTACGCTGAGGCGCGGGTGCTCGAACTCATCGACGTGGCTATCTTCGTAGATGATCCGGCGCTCCTCTTCCAGGGCCTCAATGGTTGCGTTAATTTCGGCGAGGCGACTCTTCAAATCTGCCATCAGGCTCCTCCTCGTTGATCTACGAGCCCGGTTCTTCACCCCATCTTAACACGCTTCACACTGAGTGGTACGACAATCTGGTTGTGATGGATAGTTTTTTGCGGGGAGGGCTTCGCCCTCCCACGCCCCCTCCCGCCGCATCCCTCACCATCATCGTGACGGCCCACTTCGGAGGCGGGCCGGGAGCGCCGTCGGGCGTGCAGCGTGATGCCAGGGCCTATGCTGCTACCTCCACCAGGTGGGCGCCGAGCACCCGTAGCAGGTCGGCGACGGCCACGCCAAGCATGACCCCCCGCTGGCCGGCGTTAACGTAGATGCGCTCGTGGGCCGTCGCCGAGTGGTCCAGGTAGCAGGGCCAGTGTCTGGGGACCAGGGCCAGGGCGCCGATGCCGCCGATCTTCAGCCCGGTGAGCCGCTCGGTCTCCGCTCGGGGCAGCAGTTCGAGACGCTTCTGCCCAAGCGCGGACGCGCAACGTTTCAGGTCGAGCTGGCGATCGGCGGGGAGCATGACCAGCACGGGCCGCCCGTGGCTGGCCCCGCCGAGCACCAGGGTCTTGTAGACCTGGCCGGGCGGCAGGCCAATGCGGTGGGCAACCTCTTCGGCGTCCGGCGGATCGTCGGGGTCGTAAACGTAGGTGTGGGTCGTGTAGGCGACCTGGTGACGCTCAAGCAGTCGTTGGGAGTTGAGTTTGCTCATGGTCTTTGACAGGCGCCGGGAGATGTCTTCCGGCGGGCAGGGGCGCGGGGAGACCTGGTTTCCCCGCGCCTCCACTGGCGTCAACAGGCGACGCCCTGGCACAGGACGAATCTGCGCAGCGCCTCGGCTACTCCGCCCTCGGCGCACGTGCTGGTAAGCGCGCGCGCCCGGGCGCGCACGGCTGCCGGAGCGTCGGCCATGGCCACGCTCATGCCGGCCACCGCGAACATGCTCAGGTCGTTCTCGCCATCGCCGATCGCCAGCACCTCGTCGCGGGTCACACCGTAGCGCGCCATCAGTTCGCTCAACGCCTCGCCCTTGCTTACCCCCGGCGGCACGAACTCGAAAAAGGCCGCACCGCTGCGGATCGTCGCCACGCGCTCGCCGGCAGCCGCGGCCAGTTCCTGGTCGAGCGCGCCGGCATCGAGGAAGGCCAGTACCTTGAGCGGGGCCGGCACGTCGTGCAGCTCCGCGGGGGCGCAGAAGACCGCGGGCGCCTCGCCGTAGGGCGCCAGCAGGTCCAGATGTGGTGTGCCGGGCACGGCGTAGATCCCCGCGGCGCCGTAGACGATATGGGCGATGTCGCGGGTGTTGAGCAGGTCGAGCGCCAGGGCCAACTGTTCGGGGGTGAGGGTTGCCCGAACGGTAAAGCGCCCGGCGTCCAGATCGGCCAGGATCGAGCCGTTGAGGGTGATATGCGGCGGCCGCAACCCCAGGATGCGCGCGTAGGGCGCGGCGGAGACGAAACTGCGCCCGGTGGCGAGCACGACGCGGGCGCCGCGGGCCTCGCAGGCGGCGATGGCCGCCGCGCTGCCTGGCCCCGGGCGGTGTGCGGCGTCAATCAGCGTTCCGTCGAGGTCTATAGCGATGAGCCGGTAGGGCATAAGGATTATTTCGGATTTTGGATTGTGGATTTTGGATTGATGGATATGGCGTCCCGGTGCGACCTGGCGATGATGCGCAGGCGATCTGTAGCTGTCCCTTACGGGTACGTCTGATACTCCAGGCTTCACAACTTGAAGAGGACTGCTATATGTAACAGCAATCAGGGTTGCGGCGCCAGCAGCGTTGCCTCCAACGAGGCCCGGTAACGCTCGCGGTTGCCGACGATGCCGACCTGGCGCGGCTCGCCTCCGTAGACGTACACCAGGGTGCCGGGCGCGATCTGCGCGTCACACTGGCAGTCCTGGCGCGCGAGGGCCAGGAAGGCGGCTTCGAAGGCCCTGTCCACCATGTCGCGGCTGGCGCCGTAGGGCACGTCAATCTCCAGATCGCGCACACTGAAGGGCCGCGCCACCAGCACCTGCGGCGTTGCCGTAGCTCCCGGCGCGGGCGCCGCCGCAGGTAGGCGGAGCAGCACGAAGGCCCCGGCGGCGCCGGCCAGCAGCAGCGCCAGCAGGCCCAGGACCCAGGGCAAGGGCGAGCGCCGTCTGGTCGCCGCCGCGGGTGGCGCGGGCGCCGGGGCCGGAGCG
>DAOUDA010000143.1:0-9033 GCA_034431835.1 Chloroflexaceae bacterium
GGCTGGATGGTGACGAAGCGCGGGCCTTCGCCGTCGTTGACGGCAAACTCCAGCCGCACAACCAGCAAGCTACCCTCGGGCGCGTCGCTCACCTCGGGCACGGCGACGGCGCCGCTGAGGCTGCGGAAAGGCGAGGGCCGCTGCGGGCCGCCGATGGCCGCGCCGTCCGTTACCAGCTCCAGGTCGGCGAGGAAGACGGCGCCGGATGGACTCTCGGGCCGCAGCGCCACCTCGGCCAGCCGCGCCAGGTCAACTCCGCTGAGCGCCGCCAGGGGCAGCCGGATCATGCCCGGGAAGACGTGGCCAAACCAGTTCTCGCCCAGCACCTGGCCGGGCGGGAAGGCGACCGTGACGAACTGCGCGGCCTCGCCGCCGGCGCTATCGCGCAGAACGACGCGCATCCGCTGCCGCTCGCCAGCGGGCGAGCGACGGTCGAGCGGGTCAACCGCGAGCCGGAGCTGCAACGCGCTGGCCGCCGAGGCATCGGCGAACGCCGGGGGGATGGCGACCCGCAGCGCTGCGCCGGGCGCGTCCCAGGCCATGTGCAGTTGGGCGGGTGTGCCGGGGTTGCTGACCCCCGCGCGGCATGGGCTGCCGCTGCCCGCCATGCCGTAGGGGCAGAAGTCGAGCTTCGCGCCCTCGACCCGCACCACCCCGCCCAGTGGACTGGCGGTCAACTCGCTGCTGGCGACGCCGGGCAAGATCGGGCGGCGCTGCTCCGCCGGGGGAACAGCTACGAGCAGCACCGGCGCGCCGTAGAGGGTCGTGGGGACGGGGACGGCGGGATCGAGGCCGGGGATAGCGTTAGCGTCACCCGACTCCCAGGCGCTGAGGAGTGCCGGGGCGAGACCGGCCAGGAATTGCTGATGGGCCTCGCGGGAAAGGCGCGGGGCCTCGGGCAGGCAGCGGCTCAAAAAGCGCTGGCTATCGTCGAGCTCGACCGCCGCGTTGAAGAAGTTGTGGTTGCCGCCCTGCAGCAAGTACGAAACCGCCGGGCTACGCCGGCCGGGGTCGAGCCGGGCCGCCTCGACGTGGTGCTGGCCCTCGAGGAACGAGACATCGCCGTCGCACTCGGGCAACACCACCGCCAGCGGCACGTCGAGCGGCGGAACGCTGTCGAACCCGCCCGCCACCGGCGGGGCGAGCAGCAGCAGGCCGCGGGCCGGACCCCACCCGCCGGGCGGCGGGGGATCTTCCGCCCATATCGAGGCGAGTTCGTAGGCCCCGCTGCCGCCCCGCGAGTGGCCGATCAGGTACAGGCGCGCCGGGTCCACCGTGACACCAGGGCCGAAGGCGGGGTCGCCGGCCGCCAGTCGCTCCAGGTGCCGCTCGACAACGAACCGCAGCCGTTCCGTTTCCTGCTCCAGCCCGCCGAACTCGGCCCGAAAGGCGGTGTTCAGGTCCGGCGCGAGCGCAAGCGCGCCCCGGGCGGCCAGCGCCTCCAGCAGGTAGCCGAACCCGGGGTCATTGCGGAACTGGGTCGCCTGGGGGCAGATCATCGGCTCCTCGGGCGATGGGGGCTGCATCGGGCAGACGGCGTGGCTCCCGTGGAGCACGAGCACCACCGGATGCGGGCCCGGACCCGCCGGAACGGCGAGGGCGCCCCGCAATTCCAGGGGCTCAACCACGCCACCGCCCACCTCCACGCTCACATCAGCCTGGCCCAGGACGTACTGGTAGGCCCCGGCGGCGGGAGGCGCAGAGGTGGGCGCGACCGTCGCCGGGGCTGGGGGTAGCGTCGCGGTAGGTGATGGCGCCGGCGGCGCGGCGCAGGCTGCCAGCAGCACCCCGAGCAGCACAGGCAAGGAAAGGGCGCGAAAAAGGTGGTGCATGGGCGGCATGGCTCTCTCTTGGGGTCGCTTACTCAGTAGTCTGTGAACGAAGTTTTCCGGTAACTCCACCCCCTCCCCAACCCTCCCCCGGCGGGTGAGGGAGTCCGGCGCCTCCCCCCAACGGGGGGAGGTTGGGAGGGGGGCAGAAATGCAAGGAAACTTCGTTCACAGCCGACTTAGCGGGCAGCCGCGCGACGCAGGGCCAGCCCCGCGACGCCGAGCACGGCCGCGGCCAGCGCCATCCAGAGTGCGGCCAGGCTCTCGCCGCCCGTGCCGGGGAGCGTCGTGGGCGGCGGCGTCGCGCCACCCGTGGCAGCCTGCACGGTAAAGACAAGCTCGGTTCCATCGTCGGCGCTCAGGATGAGCCGGCCGTCGTCGAGGCGATAGGCATTGACCGCATCCAGGGCCACGAAGAAGCGCCCCTCCCGCGAGCCCTGCGGCTCGGGGCAGGCCCGCAGCGTGGCCGCCGCTGGCCCAAAGTCAATCTTGCCGCTGCCCGTGGTGGTGTAGCTCGAGCGGTAATTGTTACAGCCCCCGGAGCCGTTCACCGCGTTCTGGGGGCCAAAGGCCATGGTGATGCCGCCGCCGGTCGTATCTTCGGCGACGCCGCCGGCGGGCGTCAGGCTCACAAGCTCCCAGGTTGAGCCGGTGATCTCGCTGGGGAGGCTGCCCTGGGCCATAGCGCGAGGCGCGCCGCTGAACGCAACGATGAGACCCAGGACGGCGAGGAGGAGCAATCTGTACATCGGCGTACTCCTTTTGCTGCTGTCTTGACCCGCGATGCAAGACGGTAGGCAAGGCTACTGTATTTCAAAAGCCGGCACGGCGCATCACGCAAATGGGAGTATTCTGGCCCTTGTTCAGGTTTACCGCAGCGGACGCAGCGGGGACGGGAAGGAGCGTGGGAGCACGTTGCCCTCCCCGCACAAAAGGTCAACTCCGCTGGCGGATCCAGCCCCAGGCGTGTACGGCAAGGCTGAACTGGCCGGCGGCAAAGATGGTCAACAGCACGCTGACGACCAGAGTGATCACCGTTAACCAGAAGGGAAGCGCCTGGCGAATATCGCTCAGCGCCGCCCGGCTCGTGGTGGCGCGCGCGCTGACCTCCGCCAGAATGACGCGCGCCCGGTCCAGGCGTTGAGCTGTATTTTCGACGGCGGCCTCAAGGCTCGCGGGATCGCGGTTCTCGATGGCGGTACGCATTATCTGGACCTGCGCGCGCGCGGTCGCGACCTGCTCGTCCAGCGTGGCCAGCGTGCTGGGGAGAGCCGGCACTTTCCGAAACGGCAAGCGGTTAAATTGTTCGAGCCGCTGGTTGAAGCGCCCCAACCCGTTATCGAGGCGTTCCGCGCGGAGCGTCAGTTGTTCCAGCGCGGGTTGCAGTTCGTCGGTAACGGTCTGTTCTATCTGTTGCGCCACTGCCTCGTCGGTGCGCTTCGCGCGGAGCGCCGTCACCTTGCTCCGCAGCACGCCGAGCGTCCGTTCTAAGCCGGCAACGTTAGCGTTGAGCGTATCAATCGTCTGGATCGTCAGATCGAGATAATCGTCAAGCGTGTCGATCGCCGCGAGCGAGGTCGCATTAACAATGGGCCTGACGTACCAGGCGCCGATCGCGCCGGCCACACAGAGCAGGAAGGTGATCAGCGCAACCACGAACGCCACGCCACCGGCAATTCTGCGCAGGAGAGTCATAGAACCACTCCATGCCTCAACGCGGCTGGGGCTTGCGCCGCGTCAACAGGCCAGCCTGATAGGCAATACCCGCCGCGGCCAGCAGGAGCGCGAGCGATGTGGCGAGCAGCCCATCCAGCCCGGGCAGCAGCATGCCGATGCCGCGCATGGTCAGCATTGACCCTGCCAGCCCGGCGAGGATGATCACCGCCCAGTCTCTGAAGCTAATGACCAGTATGGCCCCGAGGCCGGCCCCGGCCACGGCCAGGACCCAGTCGAGCAGGCCGAAACTGAAGCGGAAGAGGTCAAGCACGTTCAGGGTGATCGCGGCGCCCGCCACGGCGCCAAGGATGAGGGTGAGGCGGCCCAGGGCCCCTTTCGTCCGGCCCGCGCCGAAGAAGGATAGCGCCGCGAACCCGATCACGATGAGCAGCGCCAGCCAGACCCCCTGGTTCCCTGGCAACAGGCGCAGCAGGGCGACCCCGAGGATCGCGCCGACCGCTGCTCCCACAACGGCCAGCCGCGAGCCAACGACAAGGACCACGAGCCCCGTGGCGATCAGTAGGTAGGGAAACATATGCCCGCCGTATCTGCAGGGTGGAAGAACCCGTCCCATCGCAATGGGAGAGGTTCTTGAAGAAGACAGCCCGGCGGGGCCAACCGGTGCGCCGCCGAGCCAACGTAAGCGCAGCGAGCGTCCCTACTCCTCGCCGAACTCGGCGCGCAGCTGCTCCTCCTGCTCCTGCGAGAGGTTGGTCTGGATGATCTCGAAAGGCGGCAGGCTCTTCATCGCCTCGATCACCTTGTCCGTCACCGCGGCCTGGCTCATCAGGAAAAGGGCCGATGTCCCCGGGGTAACCTTCTCCCGCACCGACTTGATGAACCTGTCATCGATGCCGTAGTCAGCAAAGCGGCCGGTGAGCGCGCCCATGGCCGCGCCAATGGCCATGCCGAGGAAGGGAATGAGAAACAGCAGGCCGAAGAGCATACCCCAGAAAGCCCCGCTAAGAGCGCCGGCGCCAGCCGTCGGGTAAAGTTGGCGGGTCTTCGGCTTCTTCTTGTCGGCAGGCCAGCTCACCACCGCTGCGTCGATCACCTGGATCAACTGCTGCTTCTGAAGGCTTTCCAGGAGGTTCAGCGCCTGATCCGCCCCGTCAACCGAGTTGAACTTGAGTACACTTAGCGTGGCCATCATAACTCCTTCCACCGTACATCGCCGGGCCGTTCCACTAACTTGCCGGCCCTGGCCCTTATGCGGATTCATTACAGCACACGCGGCCGCGACCCGGATCACTCGTCAGGAGCGTTTCACCATCGTCCGTCTGGTTGAGCCTGTGAGCATCGTCTGTTCGAGTGCCGACACATCCATGTGGACCACTCGAGACTCCACGGCTGGCGGTTCATCAGCAGCGTCTACAAACCCAGCAATCCACTCACACCGTTCCAGGCGAAGAAAACGCCAAACACCAGTGCGACCGTAATCGAGATCGGCCGATAGTTGGTTGTGAGCCAGTCAATGGCCCGCTGGAGGCTCGCGCGCGAGCCCTGCGGCGCGACTGCGGAGACAAGAATGGCGAGGATGAGCAGGATCTGCGCGAAAACGATATAGGCCGCGTAGGCGATAATCGCGGCTGTCGGGTCGAGCCCGGCGGCGCTGATGACGGCAAGGGCCGAGAGTGTAAACGCCCAGAGCTTCGGGCCGACCGCGATGCCCAGCGCGCCCATGCCGAACGCTCTGGGGGCCGTGGTCTGATTGAGCGACTGCATCCACTTCGGCGGCGGCTCGTCCAGGTCCTCCTCCTTGCGCCATTTCTTGTACGCAGTGATCAGCAGCAGAATGCCGAGGAGCAGTTTTATGGTCGCAGCCACAGGGGCGCCGCCGCCCGCCGTCTCGGCTGCTGAGGCGGCGAAGACCACGCCGAAGAGCACACCCTGCACCACGCGGGCGAGGGTCATGCCGAGGACGAAGGCGGACGCCTTCACGAGCCCACCCGGGCTGGCGAGCAGCAACAGGACGATAATGAGCCAGAGCGGCGCCAGGACATTGCCGAGGATCATCGGCAGCAATTCGCCGAACAGGGAGGTCATGGCGGTCTCCTTACCTACGAACTGGCTTCAGCCAGCCTCACTGTTCATTACAGCACTCGCGTGAGCAATTGACATCGGTCACCGCGACGCTCTCCTTGCGCCCCAGGTGAACGGGTGCGCGCCTGTCCATCTGGTCTATTGCCGTCGGGCCCTGTGCAGTATCGCTCCACAATGAAAGGACGAAAAGGAGTGTTCCGGGGAGAGCAACGCCCTCCCCTCAGGCGGAGTTCTCCTGGGAGGGCTTTTCCCCCCTCCAGGCAGGGGCATGGGGAAACCTGGTTTCCCTGTACCCCTCCGGAAACCGAGGATGGGCATAGCGATCGGCGATCCAAAATCCGTAATCAAAAATAGGAGTACCTGTTCAGATTTACCGCAGAGGGCGCAGAGGAACGTAGAGGGTGAACGTTTTGAAGCCCTCCGCGCCCTCTGCGGTGCGAACGTGTTCGGTAGATGCGAACACTATCAAATAGGATTACCCATCGCTCGCCCGCCAGTGAAGAAGCACCGTCGTGCCCGCGCCCGGCGCGCTCTCAACCGTAAGCTGCGCCCCGATCTCGCTCGCCCGCTCCCGCAGGATGTCCAGGCCCAGGCCGCCGCGCGGCGCCCGGGCCGGGTCGAAGCCGCGGCCATCGTCACTCACGCGCAGCAGCACCTCCGCCGGCGTGCAGTCCAGCGTGACCGTAACCTGTGCGGCGGCGGCGTGCTTTACCACGTTATTGAGCGCCTCCTGGACAATGCGGTAACAGGCCAGTTGCACCTCCGGCGCCAGCGTGCAGTCGTTCTCGATCGTCACGGTGACGGTGAGGGCACTGTGGGTGCGGAGCGAGGCGGCCAGGATCTGCACCAGCCTGCCCAGCGACAACTCGGTCAGGGACTTTGGGCGTAGTTCGAGCAGCAGGGTGCGCATCTCGGCCAGGGCGGCTGCGGTCAGCCGGCGCAGTTCGGCGGCGCCCTGCGCCGCGCGCTCACGGTCGCGCTCGAGGGCATCGGGCAGGGCCTCGGCGATCAGGCTGGCGGAGAAGAGTGTCTGGGTGACGGCGTCGTGCAACTCGCGGGCCATGCGGGCGCGCTCCGTGAGCGTTGCGACGCTGTGGGCCTGTTGCCGCAGCCGCTCGTTCTCCAGCGCGAGCGCGACGGGGCTGACGAACGGCTCGACCCGCGCCACTTCGGCAGCGCCGTAGGCTTCAGGCTGCGGGTGCGCCAGCACCAGCCCGCCGATCAGCCGCTCCTGCACCACCAGCGGCGCCACCAGCCATGTCTGCGCGCGCACCGATTGCCCAAACATCCTGGCGAGGTAGTTGATGGCCTCGCTGCTGGCATCGGCCTGGCGCAGCACCTGCGCGCGCCCGGCGGCCAGCACCGCGCCAAGTTTAGGGAGTTGGCCCAGGTCGAGCCGCATCGGAACACTGCCCGGCGCCAGGTCGTGGCTCCGTAGCGCGTGGACTGTGAGCGATTTGTCCTCGACGGTGAAGATCGCCGCGGTGCTGAAGGGCGCTATTTCGCCGATCTGATCGAGGATGCCGCCGAGCAAAGTGTCGAGGTCGAGGCTCATGATCAGGGTGCGCTCAAGTCGCAACTGGCGCTCCAGGCTGGTGTTGGCGGCTGCCAGGGCCGCGGTGCGGGCGGCGACCTCGGCTTCCAGCCGGCGCCGCTGGCGCTCCTCCTCTCGCAGGCGCAGGCCCACCCCGCCGCCAACGGAGGCGACGATCGCCGCGCCGGCCAGCAGGGTGAACCACCATGTCCGCCACCAGGGCGGAACGACGGTGATCCGCAGCCGCCGCGTCTCGGTTCCCCAGACGCCCTCGCCATTGGCGGCCTGAAGCTCGAAGGTGTAGACGCCCGGGTCGAGGTTGGTGTAGGTGGCGAGACGGCGCCGGCTGTCAACTTCCACCCACTCCGGTTCAAAGCCCACCAGCCGGTAGCGGTAGCGGGCAGCCTCGGGGGCGCGGTAGTCGAGGGCGGCGAACTCCAGGCTCAATACCCGGTCACGGTAGGAGAGGGTCAGCCCCGTCGCAGTGTTGATGGTGGTCGTCAGGGGCGCCGTCGGGCCGAGGGCGACCGGCCGGTTTGCCACCAGGACGTTGGTGAACACCACCGGGGCCACCTCGGTCCGTGGTTGCACCTCGCGCGGGAAGAAGGTGACCAGGCTGTCGAAGCCGCCCAGCACGATCTCGCCGGCGCGGGTGCGCGCCGAACCATTCAGGGCAAAGCCGCCGGGCGGCAGGCCCGCCGAGGCCGGCGTGTAGGCCACGCTCTTCCCGGTGCGCGGGTCGAAGCGTATCAGGCCCTGGTTCGAGGTGCGCCAGAGGTTGCCATCGTCGTCGGGCTGGATGCCATTGATCTTCGCGCTCAGCAGGCCGTCGGCGACGGTGTAGTGCGTGAAGCGGCCGCTGGCCGGGTCGATCCGGTCGAGCCCGCCGTTCCAGGTGGCGGCCCAGATAATGCCCGCCGGGTCAGCGTACAGGGCCAGTACCGTGTTCGACCCGGGTGTGTTCGGGTCATTCGGGTTGTGGCGATAGTTGGTGAAGCGCCCGCTGGCCAGGTCGAGCCGACTTACCCCGGCACCCTCGTAGCCGAGCCAGAGGTTGCCCCACTGGTCCTCGACAATCGCGCCGACGTTATCGGAGCTGATGCTGTCGGGGTCGTTCGGATCGTGGCGGTAGCGGGTGAAACGTCCGGTGGCCGGGTCGAGGCGGTTCAGGCCGCCGCCGCGCGTGCCGATCCAGATCGCCCCGTCGCGGCTCTCGTACAGGTCGAAGATGTCGGCGTGGCTGAGCGCCGCCGGGTCGGCAGGGTTGGCCGGGTAGTGGACGAACTGGCCGGTGGCACGGTCGAAGCGGTCGAGGCCGGTGTGGTAGCCGATCCACAGCCTCCCGCGCCGGTCGAGGAGCATGGCCTGGGGCCGGTTGCCGGCGGGGCTGTGGGGGTCGGCGGGGTCGTGGCGGTAGTGGCGCACCACGCCTTGCTGGCGGTCGAAGCGGGCAACGCCTGAGTCGGCCACGCCGAGCCACAACGCGCCGTCGCGGTCCTCGACCGCGGCCCTGATGACCCCTGGCCAGAGCGCGTCGGGAAAGGATTCCGGGTCGGGACGCGCCCTGTAAATCGTGAACGGCCCGGGCTGGAGGTCAACCAGGGCGACGCCGCGGTCTTCTGTCCCGACCCAGAGCAACCCGTCCGCGTCCGGCAAGAGGCTCACGATGTTATTTGTCGCCAGCCCGCTGCCCGGGAGAACAAGGCGGTTCACGTCGGTGAAGCGACCGCTGGCCACATCGAGGCGGGCGAGGCCGCCGCCGTAGGTGGCGACCCAGAGTTGCCCCGGGCCGGTCTCGGCCAGGGCCGCCACGTTGTCGCCGGGCGCGCCGGGGTCGCGGGGGTAGCCGGTGAACCGGTTGCGCGCCTCGTCGTAGCGATAGAGCCCGGCGCCGGTGATGCCCACCCAGAG
>DAOUDA010000144.1:0-8336 GCA_034431835.1 Chloroflexaceae bacterium
GCCGCCGTCAGGGTCGTCTTGCCGTGGTCCACGTGTCCGATCGTCCCGATGTTGACGTGCGGCTTGGTCCGCTCAAATTTCTGCTTGGCCATAATCTGTCCTTGTCTGATCGAGGCTCGCGCCGTATTCGTTCTCAGGTGTCAATGAAGATCTGCCTCAGGAGGGCCAGGTCCTTCCGAACCCTCCCTGCCGGAAATAAGATGCGGTGGCGCGCCACTGGACCAGCAGGCGTACAGGGCCGCCGGGAGCAGGCGCCGGCGATGCCGTTCGGGCAGTACCAGTTCACCCGCGCTGATCGTTCCTCCACGCCCGGCCAGGGCCGCGTCGAGGAGGTTGCCAAGGGTCAGCGCCGACATACTGGTGGCGTAGGCGCTGAGAAGCAACCCCAGCGGCGCGTCACTCAACAGGTCAACCGCCTGCGCCACGAGGGCGGGCAGGTGCTCGTGCAGGCGCCAGATCTCACCCTTCGGTCCCCGCCCGAAGACGGGAGGATCCATCATGATCAGATCATAGCGATGGCCACGGCGGATCTCGCGGGCCACGAACTTACCCACATCATCAATCAGCCAGCGGATGGGCCGTTCGCCCAGATCCGACAACTGCTGGTTCTGCTGGGCCCAGAGTACAGCCGGTCGCGAGGCGTCCACGTGGGTCACACGGGCGCCATACGCGGCGGCGTAGAGACTACTGAGCCCGGTATAGCCAAAGAGCACCAGCACGCTCGCCTCAGGTCGTGAGGCGATCCGTGCTCTGAGCCAGGCCCAGTGGGCGCTGTGCTCAGGAAAGACCCCGGTGTGGCGAAACGGGGTCAGGCGCACCCAGAACCGCAAGCGGTCATAGCGCATCTGCCACTGGTCGGGCAGGGGGCGGCGCTGACGCCAGACCCCTGGCCCCTCGTCGCCGCCCCGGCTCTTTTCAAAGACCGCATCGGCGCGCTGCCACTCGCGCTCGGGCAACCCGCGGGGCCAGAGGGCCTGGCTCTCTGGCCGCACGAGGGTGTACGGTCCAAAGCGTTCCAACTTCGCGCCGTCGCCCGTATCGAGCAGGTCATACTCGCTCCATGCGGGCGGGGCCAGGAGATGCAACTCCTGCATCGCGCCACGGGAAGGGGATGCGCTGCCATCCCGGGAGGCGCTCCCTTCACGCTCCACTTAGTTCGCGCTGCGCTTTTCGATGATCTCTTTGGCGAGGGCATCGGGCAGCGGCTCGTAGTGATCGAACTCCATCGACGACGTGGCCCGACCCTGGGTGGCGGAGCGCAGATCGGTGGTATAGCCGAACATCGTTGCCAGGGGCACATAGGCGCGGACCACCTGGGCGTTCCCGCGGGCCTCCATACCCTCCACGCGGCCACGGCGCGAGTTGAGATCGCCGAGCACGGTACCGAGGAAATCCTCGGGCGTGGTGGTCTCGACCTTCATGATCGGTTCGAGCAGTTGGGGGCGTCCCTTGCGAACGCCGTCCTTCAGGGCCATGGAGGCGGCGATCTTGAAGGCCATTTCCGACGAGTCGACCTCGTGGTAGGAGCCATCGTAGAGGGTCGCCTTAAGGTCGACCACGGGGTAGCCGGCTATGACACCGGTTTGCATGGCCTCCTTGAGCCCCTGTTCGACCGCCGGGATATACTCCTTCGGAATGACGCCGCCAACGATCGCATTGGTGAACTCGAAGCCCGCGCCGGGCGCATTGGGTTCGAATTTGATCTTGACGTGGGCGTACTGGCCCTTGCCACCGGTCTGCCGCACGAAGCGCGTCTCGATATCCACCGGCTGGGTCACCGTCTCGCGATAGGAGACCTGGGGTTTGCCCTGATTGGCCTCGACCTTATACTCGCGGCGCATACGGTCAACGATCACCTCCAGGTGCAGTTCGCCCATACCCTTGATGATCGTCTGGCCGGTCTCCTGGTCGGTATAGACCCGGAAGGTCGGGTCCTCTTCCGAGAGCCGGTTAAGGGCGATGGCCATCTTATCCTGATCGGCCTTAGTTTTGGGCTCGATGGCCAGTTCCACGACCGGCTCGGGGAAGCGGATGCTCTCGAGCACAATCGGGTGGTCGGGATCGCAGATGGTATCGCCGGTATAGCTATTCTTGGGGCCGACCATCGCCGCGATGTCGCCGGCGTAGACCTCGTCGATATCCTCGCGGTGGTTGGCGTGCATCTGCAGGATGCGACCGAGGCGCTCGCGCTGCCCGCGGGTGCTGTTGAGCACGTAGCTGCCCTTGGCGATCTTGCCGGAGTAGACCCGGAAGTAGGCCAGTTTGCCGACGTAGGGGTCAGCCACGATCTTGAAGACCAGGCCGGTAAACGGCGCATCATCGCTCACGTCGCGGGTGATCACCTCTACGCCCTCATCGCCGAGGTTCTGGCCGGGGAGCGTCCCCTGGACAGGGGGGCGATCGAGGGGCGAGGGCAGATACTCAACGACCGCGTCGAGCAGTTTCTGAACCCCCTTATTCTTGAGGGCGGCGCCGCAGAGCACCGGCACGAGCTTGCCCTCGATCGTGGCCTTGCGCAGGCCGCGCTTCAGTTCCTCGACGCTGAGTTCTTCACCCTCAAGGTAGAGCAAGGTCAACTCATCATCGGTCTCAGCGATGGCCTCGACCAGTTCGGCGCGGGCCTTCTGGGCCGCCGCGACCAGGTGCTCAGGGATCTCCACCTCGCGGATATCCTTGCCCAGGTCATCGTGGTAAACGGTGGCCTTCATGGTCAGCAGATCGACCGTACCCTTGAAGCTATCCTCAGCGCCGATGGGCAGTTGGATGACCGCCGGCCTGGCCCCGAGGCGGCTGACAATCATCTCCACGCAGCGCTCGAAGCTGGCGCCGGTGCGGTCCATCTTGTTGACGAAGCAGATGCGCGGCACGTTGTACTTATCGGCCTGGCGCCATACCGTTTCGGACTGGGGCTCCACGCCAGCGACGCCATCGAACACCACCACGCCGCCGTCGAGGACGCGCAGGGAGCGCTCCACCTCGACCGTAAAATCGACGTGGCCGGGCGTGTCGATGATATTGATGCGGTACATCGTATCCCCGACCTTCCACTGGGCCGTGGTCGCCGCGGAGGTAATGGTGATACCGCGCTCCTGCTCCTGGGGCATCCAGTCCATCGTCGCGGTGCCCTCGTGGACCTCGCCGATCTTGTAGGTGCGCCCGGTATAGAACAGGATGCGCTCGGTGGTCGTCGTCTTGCCCGCGTCAATGTGGGCAATAATGCCGATATTGCGTACTTTATCGAGTTCAAACTGGCGTGGCATACCCGTCACTTACTCCTGGCAGTCGAGCAACCGGTGAAGGTTGCTTTCTGGTATCTCTCTTCTCTTCTCTCCCACGTCTGCAAGGGCGCGGCGGGCAGCCCACCCTCACAGCCGGCCGTAGTGGGCAAAGGCGCGATTGGCCTCCGCCATCTTATGGACGTCCTCTTTGCGCTTAATGGTGCTGCCGGTATTATTGTAGGCATCGACCAGTTCAGCGGCAAGCCGCTCGTACATCGGGCGGCCGGTGCGGTTGCGCGCCGAGATGAGCAGCCAGCGCATCGCCAGGGCATAGCGGCGATCGCTCTTCACCTCGACCGGCACCTGGTAGGTGGCGCCGCCAACGCGCTTGGGCTTCACCTCGATCGAGGGGCTGGCGTTGCGCAGCGCCTGTTCAAAGACCTCCAGCGGCGTCTTTTTGGTGCGTTCGGCGGCCAGATCGAGCGCGTCGTAGACGATCCGTTCGGCCACGCTCTTCTTGCCGCGTTGCATGACCTTATTGATGAACTTCTGCACGAGCACACTGTCGTACCGCGGGTCGGGCGGAATGACGCGTTTCTCAACATTTCCACGGCGAGGCATAGCAACGTTCCTTGATCTATCTGCCTGCGCCGGCGGCAGGGGCCACCCGGCGCCTTGCGCTCAATACCTGGTCCGACGAACCCGGCGCTCGTTGGGCCGAAGCACTGGCTGCGCCAGGGCTTCGGCCCTGCGTTGCGGCGCGCC
This sequence comes from Chloroflexaceae bacterium, assembly GCA_034431835.1. Classification (GTDB taxonomy): domain Bacteria; phylum Chloroflexota; class Chloroflexia; order Chloroflexales; family Chloroflexaceae; genus JACAEO01. The sequence goes on from DAOUDA010000144.1 coordinate 3,984, forward strand.
CCTTACCGCTTCTTGCCGACCGGCTGCACGTTGCGCTTGGTGCCGTACTTTGAGCGGCCCTGCTTGCGCCCGCTGACCCCCTGGGTGTCGAGGGTGCCCCGGACGATATGGTAGCGCACCCCCGGCAGGTCCTTCACGCGGCCGCCGCGAATGAGCACCACCGAGTGCTCCTGCAGGTTGTGCCCCTCGCCGGGAATGTAGGCCGTGACCTCGATCTGGTTGGAGAGCCGCACGCGGGCGATCTTGCGCAGGGCCGAGTTCGGCTTCTTCGGCGTGACGGTGGAAACCTTGGTGCACACGCCACGCTTCTGGGGCGAGCCTTTGCCGCGCGTCAACTTCCCTTTGAGCGAATTGTACGTAAAACGCAACGCCGGGGCCTTGGTCTTTTTCTCTACCGGCTTGCGCGGCTTGCGCACGAGTTGATTAATGGTCGGCATCCAGCACTCCTGGGGCTCAGGCGCTTCTCTGGCCTCGTTCCCGTAAGACAAAATAATATCCGGGCCTCCCTCTGGTCGTAGCACTGGCTACGCCTTAGAGCGGGCCGGCACGGCACACAATCATACAGCACGCGCGATCAGCGCGGCGATACTGAAGTATACCATTCGGCGGGAGGCTTGTCAAACCGCCTTTTTTCGGTACCCTGTTCAGATGTACCGCAGAGCGCGCAGAGGAACGTAGAGGGTGAACGTTTTGAAGCCCTCCGCGCCCTCTGCGGTGCGAACGTGTGCGGTAGATGTGAACACTATCTTTTTTCGTTGGTTTGGGCGGCTGTGCTGCCAAAACCAACGAAAAACTTGGAGTGTGGAGCCTGCCCCGGACCCCACCGCGGGCAGAACGGCGATTGGGAAGAGGCTACGTAGGCCGCCCTGCGCCCCTGCGGCGCCTACCCGCGTAACACGCCGTGGGATGCCAGGTTGTGGGCGTAGCGGATGGGTTCGGGCAGGCGGCAGCGGGTGACCAGTCGCAGCGTCAGGTCGGCGCTGCTTTCCAGGCTCACCCGATGCCCGGGCGAGACGTAGACCGGCTTCACCCCCGGGCGCGTCCGCAGGACCCAGCCAACCTGTTCGCGCTGGTGCACCAGGGGCACGCGGGCGCCGCGCGCGTCCGGCACCGGGGCATGGTATCCGACCAGCAGTGACTTGGCGCAGCCAATGGCCGGCAGGCCGCTGAGCAACCCCAGGTGGCAGGCGATGCCAAAGCGCCGAGGATGGGCGATGCCCTGACCGTCGCAGATCAGCAGATCGGGCGGCGCAGGGAGCCGGGCCAGAGCCTCGAGGATGGCCGGGGCCTCGCGAAAGGAAAGTAACCCCGGCACGTAAGGAAAGGTGACCGGGCGGCGCGCCACGGCATGCGCGACCGGGGCCAGGCTATCGACGTCCAGCGCCACAACCGCGGCGCGGGCGACGGCGCCGGCTTCCTCGAAGCCCACGTCCACGCCGGCGACCGTTCGCAGGGGGCCGAAATCGTCGGCGAGCAGCACCTGATGGCGCAGGCGCTCCTGCAGGGCCACGGCTTCATCAACACTTTCGGGCCAGAGCGGCTCAGTCAGCGTAGCGCTCCTCTTTCCAGGGGTCGGCGTTGTTGTTGTAGCCGTAGCGTTCCCAGAAGCCGAGCTTGTCGTGGCTGAGGAACTCGATCCCGCGCAGCCATTTGGCGCTCTTCCAGAAGTACTTGCCGGGGGTAAGCAGGCGCAGCGGGTAGCCGTGCTCGGGCGTCAGTTCCTCGCCTTCGTACTTGTAGGCCAGCAGCGCGTCGGGATGCAGCAGCACTTCGAGCGGGACGTTGGTGGTGAAGCCCTGCTCGCAGTGGGCCAGCACATACTTCGCCGTCGGTTTCAGCGAAGGAACATGCTTGAGGAACTCGCTGAAGCGCACGCCTTCCCAGCGGGTGTCGAGCTTGCTCCAACGGGTCACGCAGTGAATATCGGTAACCACCTCGACGGTGGGCAGGGCGCGAAACTCGGCGAAACTCAGCCGGGCGGGTTGCTCAATTTCACCCCAGACGCGCAGGTCCCACGTGTGTTCAACGTCGTTGTAGTGGGGAACCGAGCCGTAGTGCAGCACCGGAAACTTCTCGGTGACGTACTGGCCGGGCGGCACGCGCCCCTCCTGGCCTGCGGGGGTGCGGTCGTGTTTTTGCTTGAAGATGTCAAACATTCCTCGGCTCCTTACTTCCTGTTGGCTTCCCGCCGGGAGGGTCCGGGAGGGCGGCGCCCTCCCCGGTACATCCTTTTGCCTTCCTGGCGCTGGAAACGGTATGGGGAAACCGGGTTTCCCCATGCCCCTGCCCGCTGCGTAGGTCCAGGAGGGCTGCGCCCTTCCAAGTATACGCCGTTTGTCCCTCTGGTGCTGGAACCGGTAGGGGGCAACCGGGTTTCCCCACGCCCCTGCCCGCTGCGTGGGTCCAGGAGGGCACAGCCCTCCCCGGCGATCATTCGACGGGTTCGAGGAGGAACACGCCCCGGTCACGGGTGGCAACCGCCACCTGCGCGCCGTCGGCGCGAAAGGTGATGGCGAAGACGGTGCCCCCGCCAGGGTCCAGGCCGCTCAATCGCTCACCGGTGGCCGTGTTCCAGAACTCCACCTCGCCGCTCAGGGCGCCGGTCGCCAGCACCGAACCGTCGGGCGAGAAGGCGACGCTGAAGTACGAGCGCTGTTCCGGCCCCGCCTCCTGGCTACGCACCTCCTCGCCGTTCGAGGCCCGCCAGAGCTTGAGGACGCCATCGGCGCCGGCGCTGGCGACGAGATCATCGCGGGCAGCGATGGCGATGGCCGTCACCGGGGCGGCATGGCCGCTGAAGGTCGAACGGCGCTGGCCGCTCTGCGTATCCCAGACGATCAGCAGGGGCCGGTCTGCGGGTTCGTTGGTGACCGTAACGAGCGAACTCCCGTCGCGGTTGAAGGCCAGTTCGGCGACCGGCCCGCCGATGCCGCGCAGGGTGCGCAGGCGCTCGAAGGTGCGCGCATCCCAGAGTACCACATCGCCGCGTTCGTTGCCCGCGGCGATCAGGCGCCGGTCGCGGCTGACCACGACGCTCAGGGCGAAGCCGTCGAGTCCTTCCAGAGCGCGGGGTTCGGCGCCGCCGGTCAGGGAAACGACCATCACGTTGCCGGAGTCGTTCACCACGACCAGTTCGGTATCGCTCAGAAAGCCGAGGTACTGGCTGGTGGAGGCGCCGCCGCTGAGGGCGATGGCGCGCCCGTCTTCGAGCAGGTGCACGCGGATGGAGCCGTTGATCCCGCCGGTGGCCAGGGCCTGGCCCGAGTCCGAGTAGCTCAGGGTGGTGACGCTGCCCTGGGCGAGCAGGGCCATCTGCAGCATCTCCTGGCTGTTCACGTCCCACAGGGCCACGCTGCCGCTCATATCGCTGCTGGTGGCGATGCGCCGGCCGTCGGCGCTCCAACTCAGGCCCAGGAGGCGCAGGCCCTGCCGCTGCAACACGCCGCGCTCGGCGCCCGAGGCGGGGTTCCACAGGTGCACGGTGCCGTCGAGGCTGGCGCTGGCGAGTATGCGCCCGTCGGGGCTGAAGCTGACGCCCCGGATGACCACCCAGCCCTCGTGTCCCTGCAACTCACGCTCGAGCTTGCCGGTGCGGGCGTCGAGCACATAGACACTGCCGCTGACCGATCCGACGGCCAGTTGCTTCCCATCGGGGCTGAAGGCAATGCCGGTGAGCCAGTAGGGGGCATTTGTCGCCGGGTTCGTTGGCGCGGTGTAGGTGAAGCCGTCGCGGGCGGCGCCGCTGGCCACGTCCCAGAGGCGGGCGGTGCCGTCACGGGAGGCCGAGGCCAGGCTGGCGCCGTCGGGGCTGAAGGCGAGGTTGCCCAGGAAATCGGTGTGACCCTCGAGGGCGCGCAAGCGCCGGCCGCTGGCCACGTCCCACAGGATAATCGTCGTATCGGTGCTGCCGGAGGCGAGGAGGCGCCCGTCGGGCGAGAAGGCCAGACTACGGATCCAGCCGCTGTGGCCGCGCAGGCGGCGCAGTTCCTGCCCGGTCGCCAGGTCCCAGAGGATGATCTCGTTTTCGTCCTGCGCGCCGGAGGCGAGGAGGCGCCCGTCGGGCGAGAAGGCCAGGGCGCTGATGTCGCCGCGGTGCCCGCTGAGGGTGCGCTGCGCCTCAAGGCTCTCTGGATCGCGCAGGTGGATCGTACCGCCGACGCCAACGGCGAGGGGGCCGTCACCGGGGGCGAACTGCACGGCGCCGACCGAGGGGTCTTCAAGCTGCGCGGTCTGGGTAAAGACGGCGCTCTCGGCCAGGAGCGGACCGGCTGGCGGCGCGGTGGGCGCCGCGGCGCCCTGGGCCGCGGCCCCGCCTGAGGTGGCGTTCGCGCCCCCGGCGGGCGCGGTGGCAAC
>DAOUDA010000145.1:0-11794 GCA_034431835.1 Chloroflexaceae bacterium
GCCGGCCCGCCCAGGCGCGCCGAAGCGACGCGGGGTTGGGTCGCAGGGCCGGTGAGCGCATCGAGCGGCTGGAAGCCGCCGCCCCCTTCGCGACGCGCCGCGACCGCGACGCCGGCGGGGCGCCGCTTCGCAAACGCGGGGGTGGCAGCCGGCGGGTTGTGTGGCCCGGATGCAGGGTACATACGCTGGCGCGCGATACCTGTGCCTGTCCAAATAATTCCGGATCGCTCTGGCCGGAGCATCGGGCCGAGAGATGGCATTTGAACAGGTTCTTCGATTAGTGGCCGATGGATACCAGACAGTATAAAGATCCGTGGGGCGCTCGTCAACCGTTTTGGCATCTGTGAAGCAATTCCCAAATGCGCCGATGTGTGGTATACTTGAGATCTCAAGTGCCCAGGGCAAGTCCAGGGGATGAAAGGGTCTTGCACAGCGCCGTGCGAACTGCTCTGTGGGTCATTGGCGGTGAGCGTTTGTCGCATCGTGCACGGGGGTATCCATGATTGTTGGCGTTCCACAAGAGGTCTTTCCCGGAGAGCAGCGTGTGGCGCTGGTGCCTGGCGATGTGCCCACGCTCAAGAAGCTAGGGTTGGAGGTGCTGATCGAGAGCGGGGCCGGGCTGCGAGCCGGTTTTCCCGATGAGCAGTACGTCGAACGCGGCGCCAGGGTAGCCGCCTCGCGCGCCGAGGTGTTCGGCGCCGCCGATGTGCTGTTCCAGGTGCGCGCGGGCGGCGCGGCGCCATTGCAGGCCGAAGGCGATCTGCGGCTCCTGCGCGCCGGGCAGACCATTCTGGCGTTCCTCGATCCACTCTGGGACCCGCGGCAGGTCGCCGCGCTGGCCGAGCGGGGCGTGAGCGCCCTGGCCCTGGAACTGGTGCCGCGCATCAGCCGCGCGCAGAGCATGGACGCGCTTTCCTCCATGGCAACCATCGCCGGGTACAAGGCGTCGATCCTGGCGGCCCTGCATCTCCCGCGTATGTTCCCCATGCTGATGACCGCCGCCGGCACGATTAACCCCGCGCGGGTCTTTGTCATCGGCGCCGGCGTGGCCGGGCTGCAGGCCTGCGCCCACGCCAAGCGCATGGGCGCCCGCGTCGAGGCCTACGATGTGCGCGCGGCGGTCAAGGAGCAGGTGGAGAGCGTCGGCGCCAGGTTCGTCGAACTGCCCCTGGAGACCGGCGATAGCGAGGACAAGGGCGGCTATGCCAGGGCCCAGGGCGAGGAGTTCTACCGGCGCCAGCGGCAGTTGATGAGCGAAGTGGTGGCGCGGAACGACGCCGTGATCAGCACCGCCTCCATTCCCGGCAAACGCGCCCCGGTGTTGATTACCCGCGACATGGTTGCCGGCATGCAGCCCGGCTCGGTGATTGTTGATCTGGCGGCCGAGCACGGCGGCAATTGTGAGTTGACGCGCCCGAATGAAATCGTGGTGGAGTACGGCGTGACGATCATCGGCCCGACGAACATTGCCTCCACGGTGCCCAACCACGCCAGCCAGCTCTACAGCCGCAACCTGGTTAACCTGCTCAAGCTCGCGGTCAAGGATGGCCGCCTGGCGCTCGATACCGACGATGAGATTGTGCGTGAGACGCTGGTGGCCCACAATGGCGCCATCACCAACCCGCGCCTCCGCGAGTTGCTCGCCCAGACCGATACGGTTACGTCATGAACCTGTGGAGGCATCGCGCCCATGGACGCTCCACACCTCCACACCTCCACACCTCTACAGAGTTGTGAGGAGCTCAGGGGGATGGAGCAACAATCGAACCGAGGGAATGCCGAATCTCTAAAATGAAGTCCGATCCAGAACCTGTGAGGAGACATCCGTGGAACTGCTGGTCGTTTCGCTGACGGTCTTTGTGCTTGCCATCTTCGTCGGCTTTGAGATCATCACCAAGGTCCCGCCGACGCTGCATACCCCGTTGATGTCCGGCTCGAACGCGATCTCCGGCATTACCCTGGTGGGGGCGGTGATTTCGGCGGGGGCCCAGATCTCGCTCTTGACGACGATCCTGGGCTTCCTGGCGGTGGTGTTCGCAACTATCAACGTGGTGGGCGGCTTTCTGGTGACCGAGCGCATGCTCGCGATGTTCCGGCGGAAGGATTGACGGCGATGCGTGAGAATCTGATCAATCTGGCCTATCTGATTGCTGCGGTGCTGTTTATTCTTGGCATTAAGGGCATGACCCATCCGCGCACGGCGGTGCGGGGCAATCGCCTCGGAGCGATCGGCATGCTGATCGCCGTGGTGGCCGCGCTGCTGGATATGCATGTGGTGCGCTACGAGTGGATCATCGCCGGCGTGGTGCTGGGGGCGGGGATCGGCACGGTGATGGCCCGGCGCGTGCAGATGACGGATATGCCGCAGATGGTGGCCCTGCTCAACGGCTTCGGCGGCATCGCCTCGACCCTGGTCGCCGGCGCGGCGCTGATGGAGACGCTGGCGCTCGCCACCGGCGTCCCGCTACAGTTCACGATCGCCACGGCCGCTTCGGGGCTGATCGGCGCGGTGACGTTCTGGGGCAGCCTGGTGGCCTTCGCCAAATTGCAGGGCCTGGCCGGCGATATTCGTATCAAAGGGGCGCAGATGTTCAACGCCGCGCTCCTGGCCCTCACCACCGCCTTTGCCGTCTGGCTGGTGATTGACCCGAGCGCCACCTGGGCCTACTGGGCGCTGGTGGTCACGGCGAGCATCCTCGGCCTGTCGCTGGTCGTCCCCATCGGCGGCGCGGATATGCCGGTGGTCATCTCGCTGCTCAACTCCTACTCGGGTCTGGCCGCGGCGGCAACCGGCTTCGTGCTCAACAACAACGCGCTGATCATCACCGGCTCGCTGGTGGGCGCCTCGGGCATCATCCTGACCAATATCATGTGCAAGGCGATGAACCGCTCGCTCACCAACGTGCTCTTCGGCATCTGGGTGCCCTCTGAAGAGGCGGCGAGCAGCGATGAGGTCTACGCTGGCAAGGTCAAGGCCGCTCACGCCGATGAACTGGCCCTGTTGCTGGAGGGGGCGCGGCGGGTGGTCATCGTGCCGGGCTATGGCATGGCCGTCTCACAGGCCCAGCACGCCGTGCGCGACCTGGTGCTCATGCTCGAGGAGCGCGGGGTGGAGGTCGAGTTCGCCATCCATCCCGTGGCGGGACGCATGCCCGGCCACATGAACGTGTTGTTGGCCGAGGCCGACATTCCCTACGAGCAGATGAAGGAGATGGACGAGATCAATCCGACCTTCGAGCAGACCGATGTGGTGATTGTGATCGGCGCCAACGATGTGGTCAACCCCCTGGCGCGCACCAACCCGAGCAGCCCGATCGCCGGCATGCCCATTCTGAATGTTGATAAGGCCCGCAGCGTGATCGTCATCAAGCGCAGTCTCAGCCCTGGTTTTGCCGGCATCCCCAACCCGCTCTTCGCCGCCGAAAACACGCTGATGCTGTTCGCCGATGCCAAGAAGGGCGCGCTCGATCTGATGAACGCCCTGAAGGCGGCCTGAACCCGCCCGGAACGGGAAGGTGTCCGCGAGGGCCGCGCCCTCCCAGGACCATCGTTCGGTTGGAGCGGGATGGGGCGCCCAGGTTGCCCCATCCCGCTGCCAGATGAGAGGATCCGGAGGGTATAGCCCTCCGAAAGGGACGGAGGCGGCAGTGCCGCCTCCGTCCCTTTTTGCGCGTGACGGTGCCGAACCCCGATTTGACCTTCTTCGCAAAACCCGGCATGATGAAAACGTAAGGCCGAAGCGGTGGCTGCGCCACCGCTTCGGCCCAAGATCAACGCAGCTCGGATGGAGCATCCGGGGTGAACCACGTCTAACGCGCAGCATAAGGAGTTCGATACATGGCACAGCACTGGACAATTGACGCCATGCCCGACCAGAGTGGCCGTCTGGTGGTGATTACCGGGGCCAACAGCGGCATCGGCTTTGAGGCGGCCAAGGCCCTGGCGGGCAAGGGAGCGCACGTGATCCTGGCCGTGCGCAGCGCCACAAAGGGTCAGGCCGCCATAGACAAGATCCGCGCCGCCCATCCGCGGGCGCAGGTTGAACTGGAGATGCTCGATCTGGCCGATCTGGCCAGCGTGCGGGCCTTCGCGGAGCGCTTCGCGGCGCGCTATGGCGCCCTGCCGTTGCTGATCAACAACGCCGGGGTCATGGCGACGCCCTATCGCCGCACCGCCGATGGGTTCGAGTTGCAGTTCGGCACGAACCATCTGGGACACTTTGCCCTGACCGGCTTGCTGCTGCCGGCCATTCTGGCCGCGCCGGGGGCACGAGTGGTGACGGTGAGCAGCATGGCCCACAGCTTCGGGCAGATTGATTTTAACAACCTGGACGGCTCGAAGGGCTACCAGCGCTGGGCGGCTTACGGCCAGAGCAAACTGGCCAATCTGCTGTTTGCGTACGAGTTACAGCGGCGCTTCGCGGCCATGGGGGCCAGGGCGATCAGCCTGGCCTGCCACCCTGGCTACGCCGACACCGAGTTGCAGAAGGTCGGCCCGCGGATGGACGGCTTCGCCCTCGGTGAAGTGGTGTCGGGGCTGATCAATCGCGTCTTTGCCCAGAGCGCCGCGATGGGCGCCCTGCCGACGCTCTACGCCGCCACGGCCCCCGAGGCCCACGGCGGCGACTTCATCGGCCCCGATGGCTTCGGCGGCGCGCGCGGCTACCCCGTGCCGCAGCGTTCCAACGCTCGCTCCTACGATCCAGAGCTGGCCCGCCGGCTGTGGGAGGTCTCCGAGCAACTTACCGGCGTGCGCTACGCCTTCACCGCCGAGGTCTACGCGGCGGATTAGTACTACAGTTGTAGTTGTTTCGTAGCTCTCAAGCGACGACGGTAGTGACAGGCGCGAGCTTCGGCCTGGTGGTGACGGCGCCAGGCTGACCAGGCAAGGACGAAGGCGGCCGATGGCACGACCATCCACGCGAGCTTCCAGAGTAGCCGACGTATCTCCGCGACACTCAGGCGGACGGCAGGCCGCGCTGGGCCTTGAATGCCGCCAAGCTGCTCGTCTGGTTCGTCAAGCCCCCCCTTTGCGGGTCCACCGACAACCTGCTTGTCTGTGCCCGCATGACCGTCAGGAAGGCATGTGCCAGGCACGCCAGCGTGATATGGCGGTACCACCCCTGCCACGAGCGCACTTCGTAGTGGTCCAGTCCGACCTCACCTTTGGCGCCCTCGAAGCACGCCTCAATCGTCCATCGCCTGCCTGCGATCTGCACCAGCACCTCCAGCGTTGTCATCTCTGGTGCAAAGCACACATAGGCGGTGATGTCACTCGGGTCACTGATGCTCCGGCGCAGCAGCAGCCATCGAGCCCAGCCTTCCACCAGCGGTGTCTGCAACGGGATACGAACCCAGTCATAGAGCCGCGGCCCTTTGGCCCCGTCGCCGGCACTCAGACGCTGCCAGCCCTCCTCTGGCGGCTTCTTCACGAAGCTACTCACCCGATGGGTGCGCCAGTTCCTGGTCACCGTCTCTTTGCCCGAGACCGCCATCACGTAGGCTTTGGGCAGCGTCTCCAGCCACAGCCGGATCGTTCGGTAATCGCCATAGACGCTATCCCCGGTCACCCACCGGAACGGTACTTGTGCCTCGATGGCCTCTTGGAGCATCACGAGCGCCATCTGCGGCTTGGTGGCGAAGGACACCGTATCGGGGATGCCCGCTGAACGACAGCGGTCGCGATCGCTCGTCCAGCTCTCGGGCAGATACAGCCAGCGATCGATGAATGCGGCGCCGTGTCGGCTGGCATAGGCCAGAAAGACACCGACCTGGCTGTTCTCGATGCGACCGGCGGTGCCGCTGTATTGACGAGCAACTCCCGCCGATTGAGTGCCTTTCTTGACAAAGCCCGTTTCATCGACAACCAGAACGGCATCTTCATCGCCAAGATGCTCGACCACGTAGTCACGCAGGTCATCGCGCAGGTCATCAGCATCCCAGGGCGAGCGATACAGAAACTGCTGGAAGCCATAGGGCGTGGTGTCACCGACTATTTCCGCAAGTTGCCAGCCGTTCTTGCGTTCAGCCGGGCTCAACAAGCCCTTGAGATAGTCCTTTGCACGGAGACGTGCTTCTGAGCGGGCGAAACGTGAGCCAATCCGTTGCATCAGGGCGTCGAGTGCCGCCGCCCATTGCTCAATCTCTGTCATCCTGACCTCCTGCCCTTTCAGGCTGGAGGCATGATACCACAACTACAACTGTAGTATTAGAGCACCGACCGGAACGCTTGATCCACTGAGCGCCGCGAGCCGTGTGGCTCGCGGCGCTCATGCCGCCATCGTTGCGGATCAACCGTTTCGAGGAACGCTATAATTGGAGCCTATCCGGATAACCAGGTTGTCCGATTCCTTTTCTGGGAGGGCTACGCCCTCCCAGCCCCTCCCTGAGGGGAGGGGCGTGGGGCAACCCGGTTTCCCCACCTTCCTCCAGGAGTTATTCGGATAGGCTCTAATAAAGGACAGCGTCGCTATGCAAGATCTGCTCAGTCAGCTCGACCTGCCGATCATCATCGGGTTAATCGTTCTGGTGCTGATCATTCTGGTGGTGGTTGTGCTGCTCGCCCGGCGCGCCCGCCAGGCTCAGACTCCTCCGGCGAGCCAGCCGTCGGTCAGCGAGCCGATCGACTACACCTCGCTGCCCATCGATGAAGAACCGACCAGTATGGCCCAGCGTTTCGCGGGTCTCTCCCTTGCGGGGAAGATCCTGGTGATCCTGGTCCCTATTCTGGTGCTGCTCGGGGTGCTCGCGCTGGTGCTCACGCTGCTCCCTGGCGGCGACGAGAGCGCCGTCGCACCCACACCCGTGCCCGTTACCCTGCGCGTGCGCGATGCGGCGGTGGTCCGCGCCGAGCCGCCGACCATCGGCATTACCATCGAGACCACCGGGCTGGCCAACGGCGCCGTTGTCACCGCCGAACTGCTCGAAGACGGGGCGCCGTTTCCCTGGATGAACCCCGACCAGGCCCGGGCCACCGTACGCAATAATCGGGCCGAGTTGCAGGTTCAGCGGGCCGACGGCGCACCCACCCCCACTGAGGGCCGCAGCTACACGGTGATCGCCCGCGGACCCGACGGCACCAGCAGCGCCCCGATGGAACTGAGCGTGCCCTCCATCGCCGGGATCGCCGAGGCCTTCTTCGAGAAGACGGTGGCCGAAGCTCCCACCACGCCGCCGCCGACGCCCACCAGCGCGCCCACTTCGGCCCCCGCCGCCACCCCCACCCCCGCGCCCACCCCCGCGCCCGAACTGCCCACCGGTCCGGTCGCCCGTGTAGGCAACGGCGGCAATGTGCGCCGGCAACCCATCGTGGTGGCCAACAACGTGGTGGCGGGGGTCAACGCCGGCGAGGAGGTGCAACTCCTCAGCCGCACCCCCAACGCCGCCTGGTACCGGGTGCGCACGGTTCGCGATGAGATCGGCTGGGTCTCGACGACGCTGTTACGCATCCCGCCGGGTGTCAACGTACCCGTAGCCCCGGTGGTCACGGTCTTCGTGACCGGCCCGGTGTTCGAACGTCCCGATCGCGCCAGCACCGAACTCGACCGGGTGAACCAGGGCGAGGTCGTGGAACTGACCCGCCGCACCGCCGCCGGCGACTGGTACGCGATCGTGAACCTGCGCGACGTGGCGGGCTGGGCGCCTGCCGAACTGCTCGGCATTCCGCCCGAAGTGGCTAACGCGGTGCCGATAGAAGAATAGGAACGTGTATGTCCACTCAACTGCGCGACTTCCTGGAGATCCCCTACGATCAACTCGAAGAACTCAACCTGGAGGCCAAGGCCCGGCGCCTGAGCCGCGCCCCGGTTGACACCATTCGCGAAGAACGGATGCGCTACCTCAGCGACGAGAAGCGCATCAAGGCAGTGACGGTCTGCTTCACCGACCTCGAGGGCCGGCTGCACATGCTGGATTACGACAAGAAGTTCCTGCTCAAGGCGGCCGACAACCTGACCTTCGACGGGTCGTCCATCCGCGGCTTCTCGGTGCAATCCGAGTCGGATCTGCGGCTGGCGATTGACTGGCCGGCCTTCTACTGGCTGCCCGCCGATATTTTCGGCCCTGGCAAGGTGCTGGTCTTCGGCGAGGTGCGGGCGCACGACGGCTCACCCTACGAGGCCGATCTACGCACCCGCCTGCGAACCTACACCGCTGACCTCTTCGAGCGCGAAGGGCTGACCTGTAACGTGGCGAACGAGATCGAGGGCTTTCTGTTCCAGGGACGCAACGCCGAACAGCACTACCGCGATACCGGCGAGTTCAAGTTTGTCAGCACCGGCGGGTACTACCACTCGCTGCCGGGCGACCCGCTGCGCACCTTCATCGATAGCTGCGCCGAGGCGCAGCGTGCCATGGGCTTCGCCAACGAGAAGGATCACCCCGAGGTCGCCCCCTCGCAGTTCGAGATGAACTACAACTACACCGAGGCGAGCGTCGCCGCCGACCAGATTTTGCTCTACAAGTTGATCTGCCGGCAGGTGGCCAGCCGCCTCGATATGACCGCCAGCTTTCTGCCCAAACCGATGACCGGCATTAATGGCAATGGCATGCATACGAACCTCTCGGTGGCCCGCGGTGATGAAAACCTGTTCTACGACCCGCAGGGCGAGGAGCAACTCTCGGCCTTTGCCTGGAGCTTCGTTGACCGCATCCTGCACAGCGCCCAGGATCTCTGCCTGGTGTTGAACTCCAGCGTCAACGCCTACCGGCGCCTCGACCCCCACTTCGAGGCCCCAAACGAGATCAAGGCCTCGGCGGTGGATCGCGGCGCGATGATCCGCATCCCGATCGGCAACGCCCGTTCGGCGCGCATCGAGGTGCGCGCCATCGCCCCTGACGCCAATCCGTACCTGGCGATCTACACCTTGCTCCGCACCGGTCTCGAAGGCCACACCCCCTCGAGCCACCTGCGCGCCGGTGGTGAACACCTGCCCGACAACATCTATGACGCGATCACCCGCTTCCGCGAGAGCGCCCTGATGGCCAGTCTGCTCGGCGTGGATGTGCGCGACAAGTACGCCGACCTGAAGCTGACCGTCGCCGATCGCTGCCCGCGCAAACTGGGCACGCTGATCAAGCGCGCCGAGGTGCAGTTCCACCACGAGGTAACCAACCAGTACCTCTGGAGCCGGTTCTGAGTCGAGGCGATCCGGGGAGGGCCGGGCCCTCCCCAGAATCCTCCCCTCAGGCGGGACGGTGGTAGTTTCCCCGGCAACGACTAGACAAAACGCCCTCTCGCGTGTATGCTAAGGGCAGTACTGAGTACATGCTAAGCAGGGGCGTGGGAACCCGGTTTCCCCGGCTCCTCCAACTGGCTGTCAGCAGCGCCTTCGGTGACGGGGGGTGACAGAGATGGGAACCTGGATCGCTTTTGCGCAAATCGCCCTGGCCCTGGCCGCGGGATGGATGGCCCTGATACCGCTCATGGCCTCGATGCGCGCGCGCCGTGGCCTGCGGCACCCTTCCGTCCCGGTTGAGCCGGTTGCCTATCGGCGTCGCCCCGGGCCGCGGGGCGATCTGGCGGAGCGTGTTTCGGGTGACTGAGCCGCAGACCTGCTGCACCGTACCTGCCAGGTGCAGCCATTGCGGTGAGCAACAGGGCCCCGGCGAGCCGCGTCGCCGCACCTGACAGGTTTCGCCGTGCCGAAACAGGGCTTCGCAGCACTTCTGCTTACACCGGCACGGCCATTGACAGCCGCCAACTCCTACGTTATACTCTAGTCGCAACGAGACTCCGTAGCTCAATTGGATAGAGCGACAGCCTCCGGAGCTGTAGGTTGGTGGTTCGAGCCCACTCGGAGTCGCAGACGTTTGTCTTATGGAAAGCGCGCCCCCTTCGACCGGAGTCGTCGGGGGCGTCTCTATTGTCCGGAGCCTGCCCGATGCCATCGGAGCCTTTTCTACCCCCCCTGGAACATCGCTGCGGCGATCTGGTGATCCGCGCCTACCGGCCCGGTGATGGCCCGGCCCTCCAGCGCGCGATGGTCGCCTCCTATCACCACCTGCGGCCGTGGATGCGCTGGGCGAAGGCCGAACAGAGCGTTGAAGAATCGGAGGCGATCTGCCGGCGCTTCGCCGGGCGTTACCTGCTGGGTGAGGATTTCGTGCTGGGACTGTGGATCGATGATGAACTGGTGGGCGGCGCCGGCTATCACCTTCGTTACGGCTCCATGGCGGCAGGCAGCGCCGAAATCGGGATGTGGATCAGCGCCACCCGTGCCGGGGCCGGCCTCGGCACCCGCGCCCTGGCGGCGCTCCTGGCCTGGGGCTTTACCGCCTGGCCCTGGGAACGGCTGTTCTGGCAGTGCGACACCCGCAACCACGCCAGCGTCCGCGTGGCCGAAAAGAACGGCCTCATCCGGGAGGGCACCTTGCGCTCCGACAGCGTTGATGCCACCGGCATGCGCCGCGACACGTACCTCTATGCCATTCTGCGCACCGACTGGGAGCGCCGGGAATCGCTCCGACAACGGTCCTGGTAGCGTCCACCGCATCTATGCAGCCACCCGACTACAATCCTGCCGTGCCCTACCTCCCCCTGCTGGCGCATCCCGACGTGACGGTTCAGCGGCACGCCTGCGCGATCCTCCTCGGGGCCTACGGCAATCACGGCCTGACGCTGCTGCGCCGTTGCCTTTCCTCGCCCGACGCGCACGTTCGCCAGCAGGCCCAGCTCGCTCTGCGGCACATCGCTCTCCTTACCGATGTACCCATCCACACCGAGCCGTTCACGGGTGTCTACATCGAATCGTTGGGCCGGCTACGCCTGTTTGTGGATCACCAGGAGGTGCGCCTCGATGCCTGGGTGCGCCGCGAGCACGGCAGCGTGGGCTGGCAGAAGCTCCAGGGAGTGCTGGGGTACCTGCTGCACTGTGGCCGGCAGGGAACAACCATTGCCGCTCTCGAAACGGCGGTCTGGGGAAGCAGGCGCGCAGCCACCACCGGGCGGACCCTGCAAACCCTGCGCGACCTGCTGGCCAGCCTCCGCGACCCGGCGTTTGCCGACCACGCCCTGATCGTCGCCGATAACCACTGCCTGCTCAACCCCGAAGCCTATCGGAGCGATGTGCAGGCCTTTGAGCAGACCTTCGGCCTCGCCACCTACACCGAGGCAACCGGAGGACTGGAAGCCGCCGCGCCCCTGTACGCGCAGGCGCTCCACCTCTACGGCGGCCCCTACCTGATCGACCTGCCCAACGGCGCACCCTGGGCCCACAGCCGGCGCGACCATCTCCGGGGCAATTTCCTGATCGCCGCGGAGCGCGTGGCGGAAGCAAGGTACACCGGCGGCCGTTTCGCGGAGTGTGTCGCCCTGTGCAGCCAGATCTTCGATAGCGACGAAAGCGCCGACGAGGTGGTGGCCTGGCTCCTGCGCGCCTACCACCAGCTTGGACAGACCGGACTCCTCGAACACACCTACCGCCGTTACCTGCTGGCAAATGACCTCGACGATCACGGCCCGGATGGCCAGCACGACGTGGTGGTCACAACCTACGCCGATCTCCGCGGGCGCCTCTGAGTCCCTTTTCATCATCGGGTTGTCGATTTTGTCACTCCTGCCTCACACGCTACCAGCGGTCGTTTGTTAGCATGTTCGCAGGAGGCGCCGCGTCAGGGCGGCGCCGGCCCCGCCGCGGCTTCGCCACAGACGGGGGAGAACAGAGACGTTCGGGGAGGACCGCGCCCTCCCAGACCCTCTCGCGCGCGGCCCATATTCACATCAGCCGTCCATGCAATGCGTACCCACCGCCCGATGAAAACCGGCCCGCGTCCGGCCGCCGCGTGCTGCGGCCCTA
>DAOUDA010000146.1:0-7572 GCA_034431835.1 Chloroflexaceae bacterium
TCTGGTGGTGATGGATAGTTTTTTGCGGGGAGGGCTTCGCCCTCCCACGCCCCCTCCCGCCGCATCCATCACCATCATCGTGACAGCCCACTAGAAAAAACCCAGTTCCTCGCGCGCCTCTTCGCTCATCAGGCTGGGGTTCCAGAAGGGCGTCCACACCAGGTTGATCCGCACGTCCTCGAGATTCTTGAAGACCTCCTGCAGGGCCATCACCTCGCGCCGGGCCTGGTCGAGGATCTGCGGCCCGGCCGGACACGCCGGCGTGGTCAGGGTCATGTCAATGTCTACCACGCGCCCTTCGTCCAGCACGTCAATGCGGTAGACCAGCCCCAGATTGACAATATCCAGCCCGATCTCGGGATCGACGACGTTCTTGAGCGCGGCGCGCACCATCTCCTCGGTGACCATCGGGTTCCTCGATTTCTGTTCGGTGTGACCGGCGTTGGAACCGAACAGGCTGAGCCAGGCAAGGCCCCCCGCCCCTCTTTCGCCCTTTTCCGGCCACACTTGTTGCGCTATCAACCGATACGGGTATGATACCATAGCTCCCCGGGACCGCGCCCTCGCCGGCTGCCCGGGTTCGCGAGTGGGGTGTGGGAAACCCTGTTTTCCCAACACCCCTGCCCGCGAGCGGGTCCGGGAGGACACTACCATCCCGGGAACACCCCTATGCTCCTGGATTGAACCATGATAACCCTGCTGATCAACAACCCGCTCCTGCTGCTCTTCCTGGTCTCGGCCATCGGCTATGTGCTGGGCCGGGTGCAGATCGGCGGCGTGAGCCTCGGCGTCGCTGCGGTGCTCTTCGTGGGCCTGGCCTTCGGCGCCCTCGACCCGAACCTGAAGCTCCCCGACACGGTCTACCAACTCGGTCTGGTCCTGTTTGTCTATACCGTCGGGTTGAGCAGCGGCCCCGGCTTCTTCGCCTCACTGCAGCGCAAGGGGCTGCGCGACAACCTGCTCGTGCTGGGGGTGTTGCTCCTCGCCACCGCGCTGACCGTTGCGGCCCATCTGGCGATTGGCGCGAGCGCGCCGATCACCGCCGGGATGTTCGCCGGCAGTCTGACCAACACGCCGGCCCTGGCGAGCGTGATCGAACAACTCAAGCGCAACGCCGGCGATGAACTGAGCGACGCCGTCCTCGCTGGGCCGGTGGTCGGGTACTCGGTCACGTACCCCATGGGCGTGCTGGGCGTGATCCTGGCGATCTACTTCTTTCAGCGTTTCTGGCGGGTGGACTACGCCGCCGAGGCCCGCTCCTCGCCTGACCTGAGCCTGGGGGTCGAGAACCTGGTCAACCGCACCGTGCGCGTGACCCGCCCCGCTATGGACGGACGTAACCTCGGCGAACTGGTGCGGACCAATCGCTGGGACGTGGTCTTCAGTCGCCTGCAGCACGACGGGCACATGAGCATCGCCACCAGCGACGCCTATCTCCGGCTCAACGACCTGGTGAGCGTCATCGGTACGCCCGAAGAGGTGGAGCGCGTGGTGGCGGCCCTGGGCGAGCCGGCGCCCGAACCGCTGGAACTGGACCGGCACACGCTCGACTTCCGGCGCGTCTTTGTGTCGAACCCCGAGGTGGCGGGCAAGCGTCTGCGCGATCTCGACCTGCCGCGCACCCAGGGGGCCATCATCACCCGGCTGCGGCGCGGCGATGCGGATATTCTGCCCCACGGCGACACGGTGCTCGAACTTGGCGACCGGGTGCGCGTGGTGACCCGGCGCGAGAACCTGGACAATGTCAGCAAGTACTTCGGCGACTCGTACCGGCGTCTCTCCGAAATTGACGTGGTCTCCCTGGGCCTGGGGATGGCCATCGGGCTACTGGTGGGGATGATCCCCTTCCCGCTCCCCGGGGGCGGCACGTTTACCCTGGGTTTCGCCGGCGGGCCGCTGATCGTCGCGCTGATCCTGGGCTGGCTGGAGCGCACGGGGCCGATTGTCTGGAGCCTGCCCTACAGCGCCAACCTGACCCTGCGCCAGGTCGGGTTGACGCTCTTTCTGGCAGGGGTGGGGCTGCGTTCGGGCTACAGCTTCGTGATCACCCTGGCCGAAGGCGGCGGGCTGGCGATCTTCGTCGCCGGGACCGTGATCACCGCCGTGTCCGCCGTGACGCTGCTCTTCGTGGGATACCGGCTGCTCAAGATCCCCATGGGGCTATGCATTGGCCTCCTGGCGGGGATGCAGACCCAGCCGGCCGTGCTGGCCTTCGCCAGCGAGCAGACCCGCAACGATATGCCCAATATCGGCTACGCCACGGTCTACCCGCTGGCGACCATCGCGAAGATCATTCTGGCGCAGGGGTTGGTGGCGTTGTTACGGTGAGAGGAGCGGGGGGCAGCTTTCCCCTGTAGGCGCAAGCCTCCGGTCAGTGCTCTAGTACTTCGCCACCGTCGGGTCCACCTCATCGCTCCAGCGGAGCACGCCACCCTCGAGGTTCTTGATCTTGCGGAAGCCGGCCTGCTTGAGCAGTTCGACGGCCCGCGCGCTGCGCACGCCGCTGCGGCAGTAGACCACGATCTCCCGGGCGCTGTCGAGTTCGTGGATGCGCTCCGGCAACTGGTCAATCGGGATGAGCTTATCGGTGCCGGGGATGCTGGCGATGGCCACTTCGTAGGGATTGCGCACGTCGAGGAGGAAGGGCCGATCGTCACCCTGGAGCCAGTTGGCCAGTTCGAGCGGCGTAATCACGTACTGGCCGCCGATTGAAGGCGCTTCGGGGATGATGCCGCAGAACTGCTCGTAGTCAATCAGGGTGGTGACGGTGGGGTTCTCGCCGCAGACCGGGCAGTTCGGATTGCGCCGCAGCTTCAGTTCGCGGAAGCGCATGCTCAGAGCATCGTAGAGCATCAACCGGCCGATCAACGGCTCGCCGATGCCGGTGAGCAACTTGATCGTCTCCGTGGCCTGGATGGTGCCGATGACCCCTGGCAGCACCCCCAGCACGCCCCCCTCGGCGCACGAAGGCACCAGACCCGGCGGCGGCGGTTCGGGGTAGAGGCAGCGGTAGCACGGCCCGCCCGCCTGCGGGGCGAACACCGTGGCCTGGCCCTCGAAGCGGAAGATGCTGCCGTAGACGTTGGGTTTGCCCAGCAGCACCGAGGCGTCGTTGGTCAGGTAGCGGGTGGGAAAGTTGTCGGTGCCGTCCACGATCACATCGTAGGGGCGCATCAGATCAAAGGCGTTCGCCGAGGTGATCTGCGTCTCGTAGACGCTAACCTCAATATGCGGGTTAAGATCGAGCAGGCGCCAGCGCGCCGATTCGGTCTTGGCCATGCCCACCGTGCTGGTGCCGTGGACGATCTGCCGCTGCAAGTTGCTGGAGTCAACCACATCGAAGTCAACCAGGCCGATGTGACCGACGCCCGCCGCGGCGAGGTAGAGCGCCAGCGGCGACCCCAGCCCGCCAGTGCCGATCAGCAGCACACTGCCCTGCTTCAAACGCCGCTGGCCCTCCATGCCCACCTCGGGCATGATCAGATGGCGGCTGTAGCGAGCGATCTCCTCATTGGACAGCGAAACGTTGCTCATCGGCGTCCTCCCGCGATGGCAGGAATGATCGACACGGTCTCGCCTTCCCTGAGGGGCGTTTCTTCGCCCTGCAGGAAGCGAATATCCTCATCGCCGACATAGATGTTCACAAAGCTGCGCAGGCGGCCATCCTCGGCGAAGAGGTGCCGGCCGAGGGAGGGGTGCAGTTCGACCAGGCCGCGCAGCAGCGCGCCGACCGTGTCGGCCTCCAGGTGCACCTGGGCGTTGCCGCCGGCGTACTCGCGCAGCGCGGTGGGGATGGTTATGGTGACGGGCATAGGTTAAAACTCCTTACTACTGGTTTGACCAACAACGAGACTTCGTCTCGGTGGGGGTCACGGGGGCCTTGCCCCTCCGTGCCTCACCTCGAAGGAGAAGTCTCGTTGTTACATTACGTCCCGGCAATAATCACCTCTTCGGCCTCAAAACGCGCCCCGGCGTCCATCAGCAGCCAGCTCGTAACCTCGGCGGCGCGGCCCTGGCGCACGGCCTGAATGACGAAGGCGAAGGTGGAGCCACCGATGGCCTGCGCACCGACGCGATCGCGCTCGGAGGGGGTAGCTGGCGCGTCGGGGTGGGAATGGTAGCAGCCGACGATCTCCAGGCCCCGCGCCGTCGCCGCCCGATCGGCGCGCAGATAGTCGTGCGGATCGAGGTAGAAGCGATCGCGCCGCGAGGTGGGATCGTCGTTCGGGCCGAGTTGGACCTGGCCGCTCCAGCGGTTCTCCACCGGAAAGGCTTCCAGGGCCAGCTTCGCGACGCCATCCAGACGCCCCAGCAGCAGACCGACGCACTCGTCGGGGTAGGTTGCCTCGGCATGGGCGGCGATCGCCGCCGCTGCGGCGGCTGAAAGGGTAAGGGCAGGACGTTTCATTCCCGGTTCCAGCATACGGAGCATCTGGGCGAGCAGGTCCCTCTTATAGCTGTTCCTGTTGAAGACGGTGCATGCACATCATCGCCCGGTCTCGTCGGGAAGCCATGTTCAACAACCGAAAATCCGAAATCCAAAATCCAAAATGGCATTAGATCCCGCTGCCCTGCTCGAAGCCCGGCTCCTCCCAGAAGCGTTCGCTGAGGTAGCGATTGGCGCTGTCGCAGAGGATGGTCACCACCACGCCGGAGTGCAGATCGCGGGCCACCCGCAGCGCGGCGGTGACATTGGCCGCCGCCGAGATGCCCACCAGCAGCCCCTCCTCGCGGGCCAGGCGGCGGGCCATGGCGAAGGCGGCCTCGCTGCTCACCTCCAGCACGGCATCGGGCGCCGCCGGGTCGTAGATCGCCGGGACAAGGCGCGTTGAGGCCATGTGCTTGACGCCCTCCAGGGCATGGTAGGGGCCATCGGGCTGCACGGCGATGGCCCGCAGGGCGGGGTTCAACTCGCGCAGGCGTCGGGTTACGCCCATGAAGGTGCCGCTGGTGCCCAGGGCGGCGACGAAGTGCGTCACCCGCCCTCCGGTCTGGCGCCAGATCTCCGGCCCGGTGGTCTCGTAGTGGGCCAGGGGATTGGCGGGGTTGCTGTACTGGTCGGGGTAGAAGTAACGCTCAGGCTCGCGAGCCACAAGCTGGCGAATGGTGGCGATGGCCAGATCCATGCCCTCGGCAGGGTCGGTGAGGATCAGCGCGGCGCCGAGGGCGCGCAGGGTGCGCCGGCGCTCGGGGCTGGCGTTGGCGGGCAGCGCCAGGGTCACGCCGTAGCCCAGGGCCGCGCCGATGGTGGCGTAGGCGATGCCGGTGTTACCGCTGGTAGCGTCGGCGATGCGCATACCGGGGCGCAGCAGGCCCCGGCGCTCGCCATCGCGGATCATCCACAGCGCCGGGCGATCCTTCACCGAGCCGCCGAGGTTGTACCACTCCGCCTTGGCGTAGAGTTCCACCCCGGGCGGCAGGTCGGCGCTCAGGCAGGTGAGCCGGAGCAGGGGCGTCTCGCCGATCAGATCGAGGGCCGTGGTCATCGCATCTCCTGGGGCGGCGCCTCGCGCCGCTGGCGCCGGTAGGCCAGCACGGCGGCCTGAAGGGTGTGCAGGGCCAGGGTGGCGCAGCGGGGGCGCGCCCGGGCGACCTCGTAGCCGACCAGTTCCAGCGCAGCGGCGTCATCGAGGGCCTCGATGGCCGCCAGCGAGGCGCCCTGCAGGGTCTCGGCCAGGATCGAGGCGGCGGCCTGGCTCACGCTGCACCCCTGGCCCTCGAAGCGTAGCCCCGCCACCTGCTCGCGCTCCGGGTCAACCTTGAGATAGATCGTCACCTGGTCGCCGCAATCAGGGATGCCGCCGGGCACGATCACGTCGGCGTCGGCCAGGGGGCCGTGGTAGCGTGGATGTTCGTAGTGGTCGAGCAGCCGCTCGATGATCGCCTGGCGGTCCATGGTGCGATTGCGGATTTTGGATTGCGGATTGGACGCGGACGGGGTCATGCGACCGGCGCCCGAAGTCGCAATGGGCGCCCTTGTGCCGACACCCTCCAGAGGGACGGCGCCGTGGGGCTAGCCCTTCTCAATTGGCAAGCCCACGGCATTGCCCCACTCGGTCCAGCTCCCATCGTAGTTGCGCACCCTGGGATAGCCCAGCAGGTAAGTGAGCACGAACCAGGTGTGGCTGGAACGCTCACCGATGCGGCAGTAGGCGATGACGTCCTTATCGGGCGTAATCCCCTTGCCTTCGTAGAGCGCGCGCAACTCCTCGGGGCTCTTGAAGGTGCTGTCCTCGCGCACGGCCTGGGCCCAGGGGATATTGACGGCGGTAGGGATATGACCACCGCGCAGGGCGCCCTCCTGGGGATACTCGGGCATGTGGGTGCGCTCGCCGCTGAACTCCTGGGGGCTGCGCACGTCCACCAGCGCCGCGCCGGAGGAACGCTTGATGTGCTCCAGCACCTGATCGCGGAAGGCGCGAATAGTGGCGTCATCGCGCGGCGGCGCGACGTAGACCCCGCGGGGGTAGGCGGGCACTTCGCGGGTCAGTTCGCGACCCTCGGCGATCCATCTGGCCCGCCCGCCGTTGAGAATGCGCGCGTCCTGGTGGCCAAAGAGTTTGAACACCCAGAAGGCGTAGGTGGCCCACCAGTTATGCTTGTCGCCGTAGAAGACCACGGTCGTATCGTTGGAGATGCCCTTGCTCGCCAGCACCTCGGCGAAGCGTTCGGCATCCAGGTAATCGCGCACCACCGGGTCGTTCAGATCGGTCACCCAGTCAATCTTGACCGCGCCGGGAATATGGCCGGTCTCGTAGAGCAGGACATCCTCGTCGCTCTCGACGATCCGCACCTTCGGGTCATTCAGATGGTCGGCCACCCAGGCCGTATCAACCAGCACCTCGGGATGGGCATAGCCGCTCATCACAGGCTCCTTTGCGCTCGAAGCTGTTATCGGCACGTTCCCATTGTAGCCCTGGCGCCAGATTTAGTCAAGTTGTTACGCTGGATACTCAACAAATACCGTGTCACCCTCGATGAAGGCACGGTAGGCAGTGACCGGCTCAAAAGCGGGGAGGGTGCGGGGGGCGCCGGTGCGCACATCGAAGAGCGAGCCGTGCAGGGGACACTCGACGCACAGTTCGTCGGGATCGAACTCCCCGGCGCTGAGGGACGCCTCGGCGTGGGAGCAGGTATCGTCAATCGCGTACACCTCATCGGCGACGCGAAACACGGCGATGCGCCGCCCGTTGACCTCGAAGGCCCGTCCCGTTCCATCGGGAAGATCGGCCAGGGTCGCAATGTTGATGCGTGGCATAGGTGGCTGTTGGTGGTGCCATGATGGGGAAACCAGGTTTCCCCATCCCCCTGCCGCAACCTGGGAGATGGGGAGGGTTGCCCCTCCCCATCTCCTGCGGACACCCTCTTACCCGACCGACCCCTCCATCTCCATCTGGATGAGGCGGTTCAGTTCCACGGCGTACTCCATGGGCAGCTCGCGGGTGAACGGCTCCATGAAGCCGAGCACGATCATCGAGAGGGCGTCGGCCTCGGGCAGGCCGCGGCTCATCAGGTAGAAGAGTTGCTCCTCGCCGATGCGGCCCACCGTGGCCTCGTGGGCCAGGGTGCAGC
>DAOUDA010000147.1:0-28660 GCA_034431835.1 Chloroflexaceae bacterium
TCGTCGAGCGAACCGAAGAGGGGTGGAGTCTGCCCAAAATCAAGGCGCACCTTGCGCTCGTCTAGCTGGACTTTGCAAAAGTCCAGTTACTCATCCAGCGCCCCGACAAGACGTGGAGTCTGGTTGACTGCGCCAGTTTCGTGGTCATGCAGCGTGAAGGTATTAGCGAAGCGCTCACTACCGATCACCATTTTGAGCAGGCAGGCTTTATACGTCTGTTACGCTAGCCGAATTGCCTGCGTTACCCGGCGCCGAGGACAAGGTCAGCCTTGCTGGTTGCCACCCCACCTCACCGCGAAGCGCGCCGTGGGCTCAGGTCAGCCCATTCTCCCCGCTCCTCCGCGTCCTCCGCGGTGAGCCTGTACCCGTCCCCTGTGACCCGCCCCCCGGTTAACGCTTCTCTCCCCTGCTTGCCCCCGATCACCCTTGTCCTGGGGCCGCGCCGGCGCGTATAATGACAGACCGACGGTTGGTTTATCATTGGGGCATGGGCCATGGCGCGCACCGTCAAGGCGCACGAGTACGAGAAGAAGCGCGGGCAGATCCTCGATGCGGCCCAGCGGCTGATCTACACCCGGGGCTACGCGCAGTTGACCATCCAGGATGTGCTTGACGAGTTGCAGATCTCGAAGGGGGCCTTCTACCACTACTTCGACTCGAAGCAGAGCCTGCTTGAGGCCCTGGCGCTGCGCCTCGCCGACGAGGTCGAGACCCTGTGCGGCGTGATCGTTGGGGCCACGCACGTGCCGGCCCTGACGCGCTTGCAGCAGTTCTTCGATGCCGCCGGGCGCTGGAAGACGGCGCGGCGGGATTACCTGCTGGAGTTGATGCGGGCCTGGTACGCCGATGATAATGCCCTGGTGCGCCTGCACGGCCAGGCGCTCTCGGAGCGGCGCATCGTCCCGCTGCTTGCCGCGCTGATCGCCGATGGCGTCCGCGAGGGCGCGCTGTCCACGCCGTTCCCCGATGAGGCCGCGGCGATCGCCCAGGCGCTCCTGACCAGTATGGGCGACCGCTTCGCCCGCCTGCTGCTCTCGGACCTGCCCCGGGCCGAGGCCCGCGCCCGCGCCGAGCGTCTGGTGGCGGCCCATAACGATGCCCTCGAACGGGTGCTGGGCGCGCCGCCGGGTTTGCTGCACCTGATTGACCCGGCGACGTTGCAACGCTGGTTCGCCCCGCCGCGCGCCGCGGAGCCGGTCGCCGAGGAGGCGCTGCCGTGAAGATGCTGGTGCTCCTGGCCTGGCGCAATGTCTGGCGCAACTGGCGCCGTACCGCCATCGCCCTGACGGCCATGGTGCTCGGTCTGACCCTGCTGATCTTCTTCACCGGTATGATCGAGGGCTCCGACCAGGCGATCTTCGGCAACGCGGTGCGGATCTACGGCGGCAACCTGCACGTCACCGCCCCGGGCTACCGGGTCAAGGCCTCGCGCCTCCCGCTGCTGCCGCTGGAGGATCCCGAGGCGGTGATGCGCGTGGTGGCGGCCGAGCCGACCGTCGTGGCCGTCGCGCCGCGGATCAGCACCTCGGGTATGGTCAGCAAGCGCGGGACCGCCCTGGGGGTGGCGATCACCGCGATTGACCCGGCGATCGAGGCGCCCCTCAGTCTCCAGGCTCGCTCCATCGTGGCGGGGCGCTTCCTCGGCCCCGGCGACCGCGACGTGATCCTGATCGGCAAGGGCCTGGCCGACCGGCTCCAGGTGGGCGTTGGCGACAGCGTCAACCTGATCGGCCGGCGTAAGAATGAGACCCTGCGCCAGCACAGCATGACCGTGGTCGGGATCTACGACCTGGGCATGCCCGACATTGAGAAGAGCGTCGTCTATATCCCCCTGGCCGACGCGCAGATCCTCTACAACCTGCGCGGCGAGGCCACCGAGGCGGCGGTCTTTCTGAAGCAGGTGGGCGCCGAGGAACGGCTCATGCGCTCCTTGCAGGCCAGATTGCCGGGTTACGAAGTGAACAGTTGGCAGACCCTGCGGCCCGAGTTCAGCGAGACCATGCGCACCAAGCTGGTCTTCACCACCTTCGTGGGCATGATGGTGATCGGTATCGCGGCGATCGGCATCCTCAACCTGATGCTGATGGCCGCCTTCGAGCGCACCCGCGAGATGGGCGTGCTGGCGGCGCTGGGGATGCGGAACTGGCAGATCATGGCCCTGTTCCTGCTCGAGGGGGCCTTGATCGGCGTGGTGGGCGCGGTGGCCGGTTGTCTCCTGGGCGTGCTGCTGGTCTGGGCGGTGGCGCAGGTGGGTATTGACCTCTCGATGGCGGCGGGGATGGGCGAGATCATGGCCCTGCTGGGCAACCGGCTCTACCCCTCGGTCAGCGTGGGCGACGTGGTGAGCCGGGGTTTGCTGGTCGTGCTGATCTCGGCGCTGGCATCGCTCTACCCGGCCTGGCAGGCCGCCCGCGGCGAACCGGCGCTGGCGCTGCACCACGTGTAGTGTGACCACCGAGCGATGCGTACCAGTTTGTGTTGAACGGACCGAATGCGCATCAGCGCCAGGTCTCACTGGAACACCATAATACTACCAATCGGTTGAAGCAACACCGCATCCACCGTCATTGCGCGCAGAACGAACAATCTGCCATCGCGCTGCAAGACCCCTCGCTCCGCTCGGGGTGACCACGCGGCATCGCTTCCATACTTTGGTAACAGTAATCCAAGAAAGTGGCGCCTATGGCACTGGGCAGAATCTGGGTGCTGGCCTACCGCGACCTCTGGCGCAACCCGCGGCGCTCGCAGTTGACGATGCTCGCCGTGGCCCTGGGGTTGGCCCTGCTGATGGTGATGAACGGGTTTATCGCCGGCATCCTGGAAGAGTCGTTGCAGAACAGCATCAGGCTCAACACCGGCCACGTGCAGGTGCGGGCCGCCGGCTACAACGAGGAGGAGTTGAGCCTGCGGGGGAGCGAGTTGCTCGCTGAGCCCGAGGCCCTGGCGGCCCGGGCGGCGGCGCTGCCGGGGGTGCGGGCGGCTGCGCCGGTGCTGTGGGCCGGGGCCATCGCCGCGACGCCTGCCGACTCGGCCCGTCTGCGGCTCTACGGCATCGACACCGCCTCGCCGATCTACGAGCCGATTCGCTCGGCGATGGTGGCCGGCGAGTTTCTCAGCGCCGACGACCGCGGCGGCATCCTGATCGGTGATCGGCTGGCCGCCAGCCTCGGGACGGGGGTGGGCGAGCGGGTGGCGTTGACCGTGGTTGACGCCGACGGGCAGGCGTTGGAGGGGATCTTCACCGTGCGCGGCGCCTTCGCCACCGGCATCCCCAGTTACGACGCCGCCGCGGTGTTGATGCCCCTGGCCCGGGCGCAGGCCTTCACCAACTCTCCCCGCCGGGCGAGTGCGGTGATCATCGTGCTTCACCGCCGCGCCGACACCGCCGCCGTCGCCGCGGCCCTGGGCGGGCCGGGGCTGGCCGTGTACACCTGGGAGGATCTGAACCGGCTGCTGCTGGACACGATGCAGACCGGTATGGCCTTCTACATGATCCTCGACGCGATCGTGATCCTGGTCGTGGCGGTGATCCTGGCCAATACGCTGCTGATGTCGGTGTTCGAGCGCATCCGCGAGATGGGCATTCTGAGCGCCCTGGGTATGAAGGGGCGCCAGGTGATGCAGATGTTCCTGCTCGAGGCGACGCTCCTCGGCCTCGCCGGGCTGCTGCTGGGCGCCCTGATCGGCGCGGCCGCGGTGGGCTACCTGGCGGTGGTGGGCATCCCCATCGGCGCGGCGGCTGCTGTGGGCGGCAGCGGCGTGGCCATCAGCGCGAGCGTGCATGCCCGTTTCGTGCCCGGAACTTTCGCCGCCCTGGCCGCCGCGATGCTGGGCATTATCCTTGTTGCCGCGCTCTACCCCGCGTGGTACGCGGCCCGGCTCGAGCCGGTAGAGGCGCTGCGGGCGTGATGCGATTTTGGATTTTGGGATTTTGGGATTTTGGATTTTGGATCGTGGTGTATTCGGCAAGTTATCGCACGGGAGGGTCCGGGAGGGCATTGCCCTCGCAGGAACCCGCCTCCCGGCCCGTGCGTGTACCTTGCCGGATGCGCCAGGTGAGAGGTGCAGGTGCGTTATGGACGCGATCCGGGTTGAGCATGTCACCAGGTGCTACCGCGTGGGCGCGGTGGAGACCCGCGCCCTCGACGACGTTTCGCTGAGCATCGCCGAGGGCGAGTTCGTGGCTCTGGTGGGACCCTCGGGATCGGGGAAGACGACGCTCCTGCAGCTCATCGGCTGCCTCGACCGGCCCGACCGGGGCGCCGTGTTCATCAAGGGCCAGGACGTGACGCGCTTGAGCGCCGCGCAGCGCGCCGACCTGCGGCGCGCGAACATCGGCTTCGTCTTCCAGTTCTTCGCCCTGGTGCCGGTGCTCACGGCCTACGAGAACATCGAACTGCCGTTGCTGCTCAGCGGGGTGCGCCCGGCCGAGCGCCGGGCCCGCGTGCTCGAGTTGCTCGGCGCGGTGGGCCTGGAGAGCCGCGCGCACCACCGGCCCGACCAGCTCTCGGGCGGCGAGCAGCAGCGGGTGGCGATCGCCCGGGCCCTGGCCCTGCGCCCGGTGCTGGTCCTGGCCGATGAGCCGACGGCCAACCTGGACACGGCGAACGGCCAGCAGGCCATGGAGATCATGGTGCGCCTGAACCGCGAAACCGGCACGGCCTTCGTCTACGCGACCCACGACCCGCGGGTGATCGCCTACGCCCGGCGCGTGGTGACCCTGGTGGACGGCAAGATCGCCCGTGACGAGGTGGTGGCGCCAATGGCCGTGCCGGCGTGACAGGAGCACATCGGTTGCTCTTCACCTCCGCGATCGGCATTGCAGAAGAGGGCGTAGGTTTCCGAGTCAAGTCTGATGCCAATTTCGGCAAGGTTAGGGGTGGCCCGGGACGCCACATACGGCAATCCACAATCGCGTCATACCCCCCCGCCGAGAAACTCCATCACCGCAATGATGTAGACCCGGGCCGCGCGGGCCACCTCGTCGAGATCGACGTACTCGTCGGGCTGGTGGGGCAGCCATTTGTCGCCGGGGCCGTAGACCACCACGGGGATGCCCCGGTCGCGGGCGAGGATGGTGCCGTCGGTGGAGCCGGGCACGCCGCCCAGGGGCGGGGGCGCGCCATGGACGCGGGTGTGGGCCGCGGCCACGGCGCGGGCCAGGGGGTGCGCCGGGTCAATGGCGACCGCCGGGCGGTCGTCAACGGTTTCGACGCTGAAGCTGAAGGCCGGGTGTTCGGTGCGCACCGCCTCGCCCAGGGCGGCGATGCGCGCGACCAGGGCGGTATGTTCCACCCCGGGCACGGTGCGGATATCGAGGAAGGCGTCGCAGCACCCCGGCAGGCAGTTGATCTGCGAGGCATCGCCGGGGTGCGGCGCGCGGATGACCGTGGGGCTGAGGTAGTTTGGGCCGAGCAGCGGGTGCGGAGGGTGTTCGCGGTTGAGGGCCGCCTCCAGGTCGAGCACTCGATGGAGCCAGCGCACCATGCCGGTGAGGGCGTTGACGCCCTGGTGGGGCATGGCTCCGTGAGCGATGCGCCCGTGGCTGATCAGCCGCAGGCGCAGGGAACCCTTCTGCGCGATGCACAGCTCGCCCCCCTCCGGTTCGCAGACGATGCAGCCGACGGCCCCGTCGGCCTCGCCGCGGGCGACCATCGTCTTGATGCCCAGCATCATGCCCTCTTCGTCCACGGGCACGAGCAGGCGCAGCGTGCCGCGGAAGGGCGCTCCGGCCAGTTGCAGGGCGCGGGCGGCGAAGAGCATGGCCGCCAGGCCGCCCTTCATGTCACAGGCCCCGCGCCCGTAGAGCCGCCGCCCCACGATCCGCCCCGAGAACGGGTCATCGCTCCAGGCCGCCGGGTCGCCGGGGGTGACCACGTCGGTGTGCCCTTCGAGCAGCAGCAACGGCCCCGGCGGGTCATCGGGGCCGCCCAGGGCGCCGCGCAGGTCGGCCGCCACGTTGGGGCGCCCCGGGGCCACCTCCTCGCGGCGCGGCGCCCAGCCCCAGGCGCGCAGTTGCTCGTACACCAGGTCGGCGACGGCGGCTTCGTTCGCGCCGGGCACGCCGGGGAGATACACGCTGGGCGTGCGCACCAGTTGTTGCAGGAAGGTTTCCATCGCCGCGGTATCGAGATGCGCCAGGGCGCGGGTGACGGGGTCCATCGTGGCTCCAGTTCAGCCTTTCCCCGTTGGAGGGGTGTGGGGAAACCCGATTCCCCCACACCCCTCCAACAGAGAACGTGCGGCGCCCCGCGTGGGCGGGGGCGTGGGGAAACCCGGTTTCCCCGGCCCTGAGCGATTGCTCAGGCCTCGATCTTCGTCCCGAGCACCGCCAGGAACTGAGCCAGCCAGGCCGGATGGGCCGGCCAGGCCGGGGCGGTGACCAGGTTGCCGTCGGTGACCGCGGCGTGAACGGGGATCTTCGCGTACTCGCCGCCGGCCAGTTCCACCTCGGGGCCGACGGCGGGATAGGCCGAGACCTTGCGGCCCTTCACCACGCCCGCCGCGGTCAGGATCTGCGCGCCGTGGCAGATCGCGGCCACGGGCTTGTTGGCGTCGAAGAAGTGGCGCACCATCTCGAGCAGGCGCGGGTTGAGCCGCAGGTACTCCGGCGCGCGCCCGCCCGAAATCACCAGCGCGTCGTACTCTTCGGGGTTGATCGTCGCGAAGGTGGCGTTCAGGGCGAAGTTGTGGCCGGGCTTCTCGCTGTAGGTCTGGTCGCCCTCGAAATCGTGAATGGCCGTGCGTACGGTCTCGCCGGCTTTCTTGTCGGGGCACACCGCGTGCACCGTGTGCCCGACGGCCTGCAGGGTCTGGAAGGGCACCATCACTTCGTAGTCTTCCACGTAGTCGCCGACGAGTTGCAGGATCTTCCTGGGCATAGCTGTCCTCCTTTGGTACTGCTATTCGGTTACCCATGCGCGCGCGGCGCCAGGAAAAAGACGATGTTCCAGGGAGGGCGTGGTCCTCCCAAACCCTTCCCGGGGAGGAGGGGCGTGGGTGACGCCGGACTGCCCGCGCCCCGCGCGCCGACGGATGAGGAAAATCTTGTTCCTGAGAGCGCCACGACCTCCCGGACCCTCCCCTGGGAGGCTGAGGTCCACCGTAGTGTTCACCCCAGTTCCGCCTCGGCGCTCATGGCCGTCTTGCCGTCGGGGCCCTGGGCCTCCAGGCTCACCTGGTCGCCGTTGGGCAGGCCCACGAGCCGGAACGGCGCCAGGTCGAACAGCGGCGCCTGGCCGCGAAAACTGAAGCCCACGATGGGGCGGTCGGTGTTGTGGCGCACCAGGTCGAGCAGCAGGATCGCCGTGAGCGGCCCGTGCACCACCAGCCCCGGATAGCCCTCCTCGTGGCGCGCGTAGGGCCGGTCGTAGTGAATGCGATGGGCATTGAAGGTGAGCGCCGAGAAGCGAAACAACAGCCGCGTGTCAGGAACGATTGTGCGCGTCCAGGCGCCTTCGGGCGGCGGGGGCAGGTCAATCGGCGTCGGAGCGGGAACCGGCGGCCCCGGTTCGCGGTAGACGATGTCCTGCTCCTCTTCCAGGCAGAGCGTGTCGTCTTGAAAAAAGCGGTAGGCAACGGTCACGAAGGCCAGTGAACCGCTGCGCCCGCTCTTGGTGGTGACATTGCGGATCTCGCCCTCGCGCCGCGCCGGCTGGCCCAGGATGAGTGGGCGGTGCAGGCGCAGCCGCGCGCCGGCGAACATCCGCCGCGGGTAGGGGATCGGCGGCAAAAAGTCGCCCCGCTGCGGGTGCCCATCCTCGCCCAGACGCGACTGCGGCGCGCGCGGCAGGAAGTAGAACCAGTGCCAGAGCAGGGGCAGCCCGGTGCCTGCCCCCAGGGGCGTGCTCGTGTCGTCGAGGGTTGCGGCGGCGGCCAGGGCGGGACTTACGCACAGTTCGTCAGTAACCTGTTCCGTTCGACCGATCCACGCGGCATAGGCGCTGCCTGGCTCATCCATGGCTGCCTCCTGGTCTACTGGGGGTTTTTTGCGAATGGTATAACAAACTTTACAAATACTCCATCACTATTATACAATTGACTCGCTCCCATGAAGTGTTGTGAATCATCATCGCTCCGCATCCGTCGAGGCCCTCCAACCTGGCTGTAATGGATGGAATCGTCGCGGGGAGTCGCCCCCTCCCACGCCCCCTTCCCGCCGTATAACCAGGTCGGCTCGATCAGGGTAAACGGAGACAAACAATCTGTGCACCGGAGGCCAGACTGTGACAAGACGATCCCGTGTGAGTGCCACTGAAAACGCTGCCCCTCACGATGCCGCCAATGACGCCGAGCAGGCCGACGACGTGCAGCCTCAACAGGAAGCGCCCGAGACCCCCCTGTACGAGAGTGTCAGACCTGCCTCTCAGGCTGATATGCGCGGGCGTGAACCCGAGCGCGAGCGCCTGCCGCTCAGCGGGGTGCGGGTGATTGACGTAGGCAACTTCCTCGCCGGCCCCTACGCCGCTTCGATCCTGGGCGAGTTCGGGGCCGAGGTGCTCAAGGTGGAACACCCGATCGCCGGCGATCCTATGCGTCGCTTCGGCACGCCCACCAAGCGCCACGATGCCAGTCTGGCCTGGTTGAGCGAGGCCCGCAACCGCAAGTCGGTGACCATTGACCTGCGACAGCCCGAGGGGGTGCAGCTCTTCCTGAAGCTGGTCGCTCGCTCCGATGTGCTCATCGAGAATTTCCGCCCCGGTACGATGGAGGAGTGGGGCCTGGGCTGGAACCAGGTGCGGGAAGCCAACCCGCGCCTGGTGATGCTGCGCGTCTCAGGCTACGGGCAGACGGGACCCTACCGCCGGCGTTCGGGTTTTGCCCACATCGCCCATGCCTTCGGCGGGCTTTCCTACCTGGCGGGCTTTCCCAACGAAAGCCCCGTGCTGCCGGGGAACGTGCCCCTGGGCGACTACATCGCCAGTCTCTACGGGGCCGTGGGCGTGCTGATTGCGCTGCGGCATGCCGAGCGCACCGGCGAGGGCCAGGTGATCGACATCGGCATCTACGAGGCCGTCTTCCGCATGCTCGACGAGATCGCCGCGGCCTATGGCCTGTTTGGCAAGATCCGCGAGCGCGAGGGCGCCGGCAGCTTCGTGGCCGTGCCCCACGGCCACTTCCGCACTCGTGATGACAAGTGGGTGGCGATCGCCTGTACCACCGACAAGATGTTCGAGCGCCTGGCCGAGGCCATGGGTCAGCCTGAACTGGCCTCCAGCGAGCTGTACGGCGAGCAACGCAAGCGCCTGGCCGCCCGCGACAAGGTCAACAAGATTGTGATTGACTGGGTCGGCTCGCTCACCCGCGATGAGGTGCTGGCCATCTGTCTGGCGAAAGAGGTGCCCATCGGCAAACTTAACAGCATCGCCGACATTTTCGAGGATGAGCACTTCCAGGCCCGCGGCAACCTGACGCGCATCGACGAGGAAGGGGTCGGCGAAGTGGTGGTGCCCGGCGTGGTGCCGACCCTCTCCGAAACCCCCGGTCGCATCACCAACCTGGGCCCGCCCCTGGGCGATGCCACCTACGAGGTGATGCGCGAAATGCTCGGGCTTACGCCTGATGATATCAAGTACCTGCGCCAGCGGAAGATTATCTGAGGTTGAGAAGGGTGTTTCCGGGAAGTCGCGGCCCGCCGATCCTCCCCTGAGGGGGAGGGTCCGGGAGGGCGAAGCCCTCGCGGGAACAACCGTTTCCAATCGTGTGCGGCGCAGCCGCAGCGACGCCTGAAGAGGAGCGAGACGTGACACACCAACCCAATGAGGACCATCTGCCCCTCGCGGGCATTAAGGTTATCGATGCCGCGACGGTCATCGCCGCGCCGTACTGCGCGACCATCCTGGGCGAGTTTGGGGCCGAGGTGATCAAGGTGGAGCATCCCATCGGCGGCGATGCGTTGCGGCGCTTCGGCACTCCGACGCAACGGGGCGATACGCTGACCTGGCTGAGCGAGGCGCGTAATAAGAAGTCGCTGACCCTTGACCTGCAGCGCCCCGAGGGCAAGGAGATTTTCAAGCAACTCGTGGCCCGCGCCGACGTGCTCTGCGAGAATTTCCGCACCGGGACCCTCGAAAAGTGGGGGCTCGGCTGGAACGTGCTCCACGAGATCAATCCCCGTCTGATCATGCTGCGTGTGACCGGCTATGGTCAGACCGGCCCCTACGCCGATCGCCCCGGGTTTGCCCGTATCGCCCATGCCGTCGGCGGCATCGCCTACCTCGCCGGCATGCCCAAGGGTACTCCGGTGACCCCCGGCTCAACCACCCTTGGCGATTACATGACCGGCATCTACGGCGCCATCGGCGTGCTCATGGCCCTGCGCTACCGTGACCAGACCGGCTGTGGCCAGTATATTGACGCCGCGCTCTACGAGTCGATCTTCCGCTGCACCGACGAACTGGCCCCCGCCTATGGCATGTACGGCATCGTGCGCGAGCGCCATGGCCCCCATCACAACGACTTTGCCTGCCCCCACGGCCATTTCCCCACCCGCGACGGCAAGTGGGTCGCCATCTCGTGCGCCACCGATAAGCTCTTCGCGCGGCTGGCCCGGGCCATGAACCGCCCCGAACTGGCCTCCTCCAGTATCTACGGCGAGCAGAAGATACGTCTGGAGCACTGCAACGACGTGAATGAGATCGTGCGCGACTGGTGCGGCTCGCTGACCCGCGAGGAGGTCCTCGAGCGCTGCTACGCCACCGGCACCCCCGCTGCGCCGCTCAACAACATCGCCGATATCTTCGGCGACCGGCAGTTCCACGCCCGCCGCAATCTGGTGGCGATGGACGTGCCGGAGACCGGTGAGACGGTGATTGTCCCTACGGTGATACCTAAACTCTCGGCCACCCCCGGCCGGATCAAGCATCCTGGCCCCCGTCTCGGCGAGCATACCGACGAAGTGTTGCGCGACGTGCTCGGCCTCAGTAACGACGAGATCGCGTCGCTACGCGAGAAACGGGTGATCTGATGACACAAGGACTCCTCTCTGGTCTCCGGGTCGTTGAAGGCTCGGCCTTCGTCGCCGCGCCCCTCAGCGGCATGACTCTGGCGCAACTCGGCGCCGATGTGATCCGCTTCGACCCCATCGGCGGCGGCCTGGATTACAAACGCTGGCCCGTCACCCGCGACGGACAGCACAGCCTCTTCTGGGCCGGCCTCAACAAGGGCAAGCGCTCCATCGCTGTAGATATTCGCCATCCCTACGGCCAGGAGCTGCTCACGCGCCTGATCTGCGCCCCCGGCGACGGCGCCGGGCTGTTCATCACCAACTTTCCCGCCCGTGGCTGGCTCAGCTACGAGGCCCTGCGCGCCCATCGCGCTGACCTGATTATGGTCAACTTCCTCGGGCGTCGCGACGGCGGCTCGGAGGTGGATTACACCGTCAACCCGCAACTCGGCCTGCCCTTCATGACCGGTCCCGAAGGCATCGCCGAGCCGGTCAACCACGTCTTTCCGGCCTGGGATTTTGTCTCCGGGCACCTGATCGTCGTGGGCCTGCTCGCCGCCGAGCGCCACCGGCGCCTCACCGGTGAGGGGCAACTGGTGCAACTCTCGCTCAAAGACGTGGGCCTGGCCATGCTCGGCAACTTCGGCATGCTCGCCGAGGTGATGATCAACAACGATGACCGCCCGCGGCAGGGCAACTACCTCTATGGGGCCTTCGGGCGCGACTTCGTGACCCTCGACGGCAAGCGGGTCATGGTCGTCGGGCTGACCGACCTGCAGTGGCGCTGTCTGTGCAACGCCACGGGGTTGGCCGGGGCCTTTGCCGATCTTGGCGCCCGCCTCGGCCTCGATCTCACTCAGGAAGGCGACCGCTTTCGCGCCCGTCAGGCCATCGCCCAGCTCCTCGAGCCCTGGTTCCACGCCCGCACCTTCGACGAGGTGCGCCGCAGCTTCGAAGAGCACCGCGTGACCTGGGGGCCCTACCAGACCGTGCGCGAGTTGATCGCCAGCGATGCTGACTGTTCAACCGCCAATCCGATGTTCTCCATGCTCGAACAGCCCGGCGTCGGTGCCTATCTGGCCCCGGCCACCCCGCTGGCCTTCAGCCAGGTGGAGCGCCTGCCGGCCCGCCCCGCGCCGCGCCTCGGCGAGCACACCGACGAGATCCTGTCCGAGTTGGGGCTGAGCGATGGCGAAATTGCCCGGCTCCACGACGAAGGCGTTGTTGCCGGACCAGCAGCCTGACGGGAGGAACCATATGAAACTGCCCTACAATTTTTACCGGCCCCTGGCCATCGGCGCGCCCCAGCCCCTGCGTGAGATCCCCGTGCGCCCCGAACGCATGATCCACTTCTTCCCGCCCCACGTCGAGAAGATCCGCGCCCGGCTGCCCGAAACCGCTCGCCAGGTGGACGTGCTCTGCGGCAACCTCGAAGACGCCATCCCCGCCGATGCCAAAGAGGCCGCCCGCGCCGGCTTCATCGAGGCGGTGCAGGCCAATGATTTCGGCGATACCGCCCTCTGGATCCGCGTCAACGCCCTCAATAGCCCCTGGTTCCTCGATGATATGACCGCGCTGATCGAGGCGGTCGGCAATCGCCTCGATGTGATTATGATCCCCAAGGTCGAAGGGCCGTGGGACATTCACTTCGTTGACCAGTACCTGGCCCTCCTCGAGGCCAGGCACAAGGTGCAGAAGCCCATTCTCATTCACGCCCTGCTCGAAACCGCCCAGGGGGTGATGAACGTCGAGGCGATCTGCGGCGCCAGCCCGCGCATGCACGGGCTGAGCCTCGGCCCCGCCGATCTGGCCGCCTCGCGCGGCATGAAGACCACCCGCGTCGGCGGCGGTCACCCCTTCTACGGCGTGCTCGCCGATCCCCAGGAGGGCAGTACCGAACGGGCCTTCTTCCAGCAGGACCTGTGGCACTACACCGTCGCGCGCATGGTTGACGCCTGCGTCGCCCACGGTCTGCGCGCCTTCTACGGACCCTTCGGCGACCTCAAGGACGAAGCCGCCTGCGAGGCCCAGTTCCGCAACGCTTTCCTCATGGGCTGCACCGGCGCCTGGACCCTGGCGCCCAACCAGATCCCCATCGCCCGGCGCGTCTTCAGTCCCGATGTCAACGAGGTGCTTTTCGCCAAACGCATTCTCGAAGCCATGCCCGACGGCAGCGGCGTGGCCATGATTGACGGCAAGATGCAGGACGACGCCACCTGGAAACAGGCCAAAGTGATTGTCGATCTGGCGCGGATGGTGGCAAAGAAAGATCCTGAGCTTGCTCAGCTCTATGGTTTCTGACCATCCTGCCCCCTCCCTGACCCTCCCCCGTCGGGGGAGGGAATCGGGCTCCTCCCCCCCATCGGGGGGAGGCTGGGAGGGGGGCAGTTTGCACAATGACGCACCTGTGAAACCATGCCTTACAGGAGCAACCTATGACCCCAAAAACCACCCGCGGAAATTTCTTCGAAGATTTCCGCCTGGGTCAGGAACTGATCCACGCCACGCCCCGCACGGTTACCGAGGGCGACGTGGCCCTGTACACCGCCCTGTACGGTTCGCGCTTCGCCCTGGCCTCGTCGGCGCCCTTCGCCGCCAGCCTGGGCCTGCCCCAGGCGCCCCTCGATAGCATGCTCGTGTTCCACATCGTCTTTGGCAAAACCGTGCCGGACATCTCCCTCAACGCCATTGCCAACCTTGGGTACGCCGGCGGGCGCTTCGGCGCGCCGGTCTTTCCTGGCGACACCCTCACCACCACCTCGACCGTCATCGGCCTGCGCCAGAACAAAGACGGCAAGACCGGCGTGGTCTACGTGCGTTCGGTGGGAACCAACCAGCGCGGCGAAATGGTGGTAGACTACATCCGGTGGGTGATGGTGCGGAAGCACGATCCCGACGCGCCCGCGCCCGAGGCCGTGGTGCCCGACCTGCCCGAGGCGGTCCCGGTGAGTGAACTGGTGGTTCCGTACCGCGTTGAGCGTGGGAGCTACGATACGGCCCGCGCCGGCAGTCCGTTCCTGTGGGACGATTATGAGCCGGGTGAGCGCATTGACCACGTTGATGGCATGACCATCGAAGAGGCCGATCATATGCTGGCAACCCGCCTGTACCAGAACACGGCGCGGGTGCATTTCAACCAGCACGTGGAACGGGAGGGGCGCTTCGGGCGGCGGATCGTGTACGGCGGGCACATCATCAGCCTGGCGCGGTCGCTGTCGTTCAACGGCCTGGCCAACGCCCTGAGCATCGCCGCGATCAACGGCGGGCGCCATACCAACCCCAGCTTCGCCGGCGATACCATCTACGCCTGGTCCACCATCCTCGACCGCATAGAACTGCCCGGTCGCGATGATATCGGGGCGCTGCGGGTACGCACGGTCGCCACCAAGGATCGCTCATGCGCCGATTTCCCTGACAAGGCCGCCGATGGAAGCTACCCGCCCTCGGTGGTGCTCGATTTCGACTATACGGTGCTCATGCCGCGCCGCTAACCGATTGCCGTTGAGGCGAGGGTGGGGAAACCAGGGTTCCCCACTGCCCGCGGGAGGGTCTGGGAGGGCGAAGCCCTCCCAGGAAGCTCGTATGATAAACGTATGTCTCCTCATCCCCTCCTGAGCGGAGGCTGGATCCTCAAACACCTCTTCGCGCTGCTGATCTTCGTCAGCTTCATCGGCCTGGGCTTCTGGCAACTGGCCCGTCTGGAGGAGCGCCGCGCCCTCAACGCCGCCCGGCTGGCGGTGCTGGATGAGAATCCCGTCACCCTCACCGGGCGCGAGCCTGATCCGGCGGCCCTGATCGGGCGCAAGGTGCGCGTCACCGGCGCCTATCTCAACGAAGCCAGCGTCGTGTTGCGCGGCCAGCGCTCCGATAGCGGCGTGGAAGGCGTGCACCTGCTCACGCCGCTGCGCATCGCCGGGAGCGAGGCGGCGGTCATCGTTGACCGCGGCTGGATCCCCGTCACGCGACCCGAAACGGCGGATCTCGCTCCGTACAGCGTGACCCGCGAGGTGACCGTCGAGGGCCTGGCCCGCGCCCCCCAGACCCGTCCCGCCTCGCCCCTGGCCCCGCGCGACCTGCCGCTGCCCGGCCAGGAGCGCATCACCGCCTGGGTGCGCGTGGATGTGGCCCGGCTGCAGAACCAGGTAGCCGCGCCGCTGCTGCCTCTGTACGTCGAGCAGTTGCCCTCCGGCGACAGCGCGGCCCTGCCCCGCCCGCGCGACCCGCGGCAACTCGACGAGGGCCCGCACCTGAGCTACGCCATCCAGTGGTTCGCCTTCGCCGCCATCCTCGCCGTGGTCTACGCCGCGCTCCTATGCCAGCAGTTAAAGGAGGCCAGAGGGTGAAGATGGCCCTCCACCGGAGGGTCAACGAGGGCTGCGCCCTCCCGGACATGTTCCGATTGCATCCCGTGGGTGCATGGCGCAGCCGCACAGGGGTCCACCAACGCAGGGCCGCTGCAACGTCCGCCTCCGGCGGGTAGGAGGGGCGGCGTAGCCGCCCCAGGGGCGTTGCATCAGCCCCGGGTCTAATAACTCTCTTGCAGACCCTCTGGCGGAAGTCTGCTATACTGGGGGAGGGTATCGGACACTGCGTTCAGGGGGAGGCTGCGCCTCCGCGGCGGAACCAGCGGATCGCCGAGGGCGCCGCCCTCCGCGCCTTCCCCGAATGGGTACGCAAAAAGCCGCGCAGCCAGACCGTGTCTTACGTCATTCCAGGAAAGGTTGTGACGATGATCGATGAAGTGAAATCAAGCGGGGCGCCGGCGTCAAAGGCCGGGGTCATCGAGGTTCACGAGCGAAACTTCGATCAGGAAGTGCTCGCCCGCTCACGGAGCGTGCCGGTCGTGATTGACTTCTGGGCGCCCTGGTGTGGTCCCTGCCGCACGCTGGGGCCGTTGCTCGAACGGCTGGCCGCCGAGTCCCGCGGCGCCTGGATCCTGGCCAAGGTCAACGTTGATGAGAACCCCCGTCTGGCCCAGGCCTTTCGGGTGCAGAGCATTCCCGCGGTGATGGCGGTGCATCAGGGCAAGATCGTGGATCAGTTCGTGGGCGCCCTGCCCGAGTCGCAGGTGCGCGCCTGGCTCAAGCGCTTTGTTCCCGAGCCTTCATCGTCGCTGCTCGACGCGGCGAGGGCGCTCGAAGAGCGCGACCCCGAAGGGGCCATCGCCCGTTACCGGCTGATCCTCGGTGAAGAGCCGGAGAACGCCGAGGCGCTGTTCGCCCTCGGGCGCCTGTTGTTGCTGCGCGGCGATCCCGAGGGGGTGGCGACGCTCAAGCAGCTACCCGCCAGTTCGCCCCTCTTCGCGCGCGCCCAGGCCGCCCTGCCGCTGGCCGAGTTGCTCGCCGCGCGCGATGCTTCCGCCGAAGGCGATCTCGACCTGCGCTATCGCCAGGCGGCCCGCGCGGTTGCCAGTGGCGACTACGCCCAGGCGATTGACGAGTTGCTCGCCATTGTCGCCCGCAACCGGGCCTACCGCGACGATGGCGCCCGCAAGGCCCTGCTGGCCCTGTT
The DNA here is from genome assembly GCA_034431835.1 of Chloroflexaceae bacterium. GTDB lineage: Bacteria > Chloroflexota > Chloroflexia > Chloroflexales > Chloroflexaceae > JACAEO01. The sequence goes on from DAOUDA010000147.1 coordinate 16,457, forward strand.
TGCGGCCCTCGGTGATGAGCATCCGCTGGTTCCCGGCGCCCGCCGCCGCCTGGCGAATACCCTGTTCTGAGGTGCATGGAGCCGGGTGGAAGGGTGACGTTGACGTGGCCCTGGTTTCCCCACGCCCCTGCGCGTGGGGAAACGCCCGGCAACCCTGGAAGGTTGCGGGCAGAGGCAACCACGTCTCCTCACAGCCATGCGCGCGCACGTGTTTACATGTCGGAACACGTTCGTACCGCAGCGGGCGCGGAGGGGCGCAAACGGCTCCGGGAGGCTCATCCTCTGCGTGCTCTGCGGTACATCTGACCAGGTGCGCGCGTGTGCCCTCCCTGCTATGGCGCAAAAATGCGGTAATTCAAATTCGGAAAGACCCCATCCAGTTCTTCCAATTGTTCCAACAGAAACAGATCGCTCGGGCTTATCTCGTCGTGGCGCGCCATCTCGGCAAGTTGCTCAAAGCGATCGAGGTACACCCGCCAGCGCCCGGTCGCTTCGTCCGTCGCCCCTGCGCTCAGCCGCGCCGGCCAGTCGCCGGTCTGGGCGAGCATGATCTCGCGAGCGGCCTGGTTGAGGACGCGCTCGTGGTCGGCCTCGGCGCCGGGGTAGGCGCTGGCCAGTTCTACCATACGCTCCTCCGCGGCGTGGAGCGCCTGCCAGTACTCTTCGGCGGCGCCCCCCTGCCAGCCGGCGTGTCCGCCCACCGACCAGGCGCCTTCCTGCAAGGTGACCTCTACGCGCGGGCGATGAGCGCGCACATAGGCCCCCGGAGTCGTCAGGGTCAATTCACCATGCGTGGCGCAGTGGGTCAGCACGGCCTGGAGCCAGGTGCTTCCCTCCACCCACGTGGGGCCGATCTGAGCGGCATCGAGCAACACCAGCGCCAGGTCGTGCGCCCCACGGCGGCGCGCCTCGCTGACCAGCGCAGCGGCGAAGTGATTGGCATGCTCCTGCGCGCGCCGCAAGGCGTGATAGGGATCGTAGGGAGCGCCGCCGCGGGCTAGCACGCCTCGCGCATCGGCGGGATCGCGGTACACCGGATCGCCGGGATACCCCAGTTCCACCGACCAGATGTGCCGCGCCAGATCCTCGTCGGGGAAGACGGCGGCAATGCGGCGTCCGGCCAGCCAGACCGATTGCGGCGCCGGCGTGGACGGCAGACAACTCGGGTCGGCCACCAGGTAACGTAGCCCGGCGTCGGCGGCTGCGCCGTCAACGCCGGGGCGCCAGCCGGCCCCGGGCAGCCAGAGGCCCTCGGGTCGCCACAGGTGCCGGGTGATCTGCAGCACCCCCTGCTCGATCTGCGCCCGTACCGACTCTTCTCGCTCCAGCAGGGGAAGATAGGCATGGGTCGCTGGAACTGCCAGCGGCTCGATCACTCGCGCCGCGGCCAGTTCGCGAATGGCGCGGGGCAGGTTGCGCTGGAAGCGCTCCTCAAAGCTCCGCAGCCGCTGCCGTCCCCATTCCAGGTAGAACCGCCCCAGATACGCGCCGTGGTGGTCGCCGTCCCGCTCAGCGATGGCCAGTTCAGCTTCGCCCCGGGCCAGCACGTCGTGCATCCAGAGCACGAAGTGTTTCTGCACCACCGGGTCGGCCAGTTGATCGACTAGAAGGGGTGAGCAGGCCAGGCCGATCCGTGGGTGCAGACCGCTGCTGTGCAGATCGTTCAGCAGTTCGAGCAGCGGAAGCAACCCCTGGGCCACCAGCGTGTGCAGCCCCTCTTCACCCCGCGGGCGCCGTCCCGCGCGGCGCAGGTAGGGCACATGAGCAAGCATGAGAAATGCGACGTGCATAGGTGTTGGATGGGAGGACTTTGCCCTCCCAGGAACATTCGTTTTCCGTGAGGGGCCCGGGGAAACCCGGTTTCCCCAGGCCCCCGCCCGAAGCGGGGCTGGAAGGGCGCAGCCCTCATGGGCCTTCCCCGGAGGGATGTGGGGAAACCGGGTTTCCCCACATCCCTCCAGGGAAGGGTGCTGTAGCGCGGCCTTCCAGTTGCACCCGATCGGCAACCGAACATTCGCTAGCTACGATCGCCCTACGGCGATGGGATCACCGGCGTCACCACCGTGGGCGAACCGAGAATCGTCGGCTCATCGGTCGGCGAAGGCGTTGGCGGTGCCGTTGCGGTGGCGGTAGGCGTGCTGGTTTCCAGCGTGGGCGTCGGCGTTGGTTCGGGCGTGCTGGTTGCCGTGGCCGTTGCTTCTTCCGGCGTAGCGGTTGGCGCGGGCGGCGCAGTGGGCGGTATGGTTGCCGGCGGCGGCGCCGTGGCCGGCGGCGGGGGCGGCACGGTAACCGGTGGCGGCGGCAAGGTTGGAGGGCCAGAGGTCGGCGCCGGCGTTGGTGATGCTGCCGGTGGTGGAAGAACCGTACCCTCGGGGACGCCCGGCGTGGCGGGCGCCACCGTCGGCGGCATCGGGCTGGGCACGCCCAGGCTGGGCGTTGGAACGTCTGGCCGTGGTTGGGGCGGAGTAACACTCGCCATGCCACGGGCCACAATGAAGATAAATGCCGCTGTCACCGCCACCAGCAACGCTCCGAGCAGCAGCAAGGGCAGGGCGCTTCCGTCGCTGGCTTGCCGGGCGCGGCCGAACTCGCCGGCGCGCGCTGGCCCATCGGTCGTTGGCGGGCGTGGTGCCGGCGGAACCGGAGGCGGGCGCGACGCGGGGGTAGTGGGCGCGCCGCCGGCCACGACGGGCGCGGCCTGTGGAGCGGCGACAGCGGATGGCAACGGCGCCCCGGATGACCGTGCGCGTGGCGGCGGTGCGGGAATGGCCTGCGGTATGGGGGGCCTGGGCATCACGCCCACGGGATCGGCCAGGGCCGCCAGTTGCTCACGGGTGGCCAGTGGCGTGCCGTAGCGTGCTGCGACGGCGCGCAGCGCCTCTACCAGCTCCAGGCCGCTCGCGAAGCGCTCTTCCGGTCGCTTCGCCAGACCTTTTGCTAGAACGGCGTCGAGTTCTTGCGGCAGATGTGGCAGCACACTCGATGGCGGCGGCGGGGGGAGTTGGGCATGGGCGACGATCAGTTGCGGGGCCGTGCCGGTAAATGGCACGCGCCCGGTGATAATCTCGTAGGCCACCACCGCCAGGGCGTAGAGATCGCTGCGCCCGTCTACCCGGCGCGCCTCGGCCTGTTCAGGCGAAATGTACTCCGGCGTGCCCATGAACAACCCGGTGCGCGTGAGCCGCTCGCCGTCGGAGTCGGGCGTCTGGGCGATGCCAAAGTCCGTCAGCAGCACCCGGCCATCGTGGTCGATCAGAATGTTGTGGGGCTTGATATCACGGTGCACTGCGCCCAGCGCGTGGGCGTAATCCAGGGCGCGGGCCACGGGGTCGAGGATGCTTACCGCGTAGCCCAGGCCCAGCGTGGTCCGCTCTTCGAGTACGGCGTGCAGGCTGCGCCCGGCGACGTACTCCATGGCGATGTAGTGGAGCCCGTCTTCCTCGCCCACATCGTAGATGGTTACAATGGCGGGGTGGTGCAGGTTGGCCGCGGTGGTCGCTTCGCGTTCAAAGCGGCGGATGTATTCGGGGTCAAGACTGAGTTGTGCCGCCAGGATCTTGATCGCCACGGGCCGCTGGAGTTGCGTGTCTACCGCGCGGTACACGCGGGCCATGCCCCCGCGTCCGAGTTCGGCGCGGATCTCATAGCGCCCCAGGCGGCGTCCGATCAGGCTTGTCACGCGGCGCTCTCCTCGCAGCGGCAGGCGCGGTGGCGTTTTTGCCGTTGCAATACAGTATACACGATCAGGAACCTCAGAGGGCGTGGAGGGTTTCAAGAGGCCCATCCTCCGTCCTCGCTGCGGTAAGCCTGAACCGGCGCGCCCGTGGCCCGGATTGAGTTTGCGCGATGCTGATGGTATAATCAGCCAGACTATGGCGAGAGGCGGGGAGGTTCGCGGGGGCGCTGTCCCTCCGAAAGAAAAGCAAAAGGGTTGCTGTTTGGGGACCGCAGACCCCCAACCCCCGCTTGCGGCGGCCTTGCCGCGAACTGACAACGTAGCGACAACACCCGGTTACGCCAGTTTCAACGCTGTCCGGAGGAACGCGGCATGCACGCTGTGCCCGCTCCCAAACTTGTCATAAAGCGCCAGGGCGGTCAGTTCCGCGAGTTGGAGTGGACCACCGATGTGATCACCATCGGGCGCGACGGGTCCAACGATGTTATCATTGACCACCCGCTGGCCTCCCGGCGCCACGCCCGACTCGAACGCACCGAGGATGGCTTCGCCGTGCGTGATCTTGAGAGCACCAACGGCACTTTCGTCAACCAGGAGCGGATCGCGGGGCTGTGCCTGCTCCATAATCAGGACCAGATTATCATCGCCGATACGGTAATTGTTTTTCACGATCCCGAAGCCACGGTCAAGGGTGCCCTGCCGCCCGAGGTGCTGCGCGCGGTGCGCGAAGAGTTGCGCGTGGATAGCCGCGCCAAGGAAGTCTATATTAAGGGGCAGTTGCTCAGGCCGCCGCTGACGGTCAAGGAGTTTCAACTGCTGGAGTTGCTCTACGAACGCCGGGGGCAGGTGGTGAGCAAGGACGAGATCGCCCGCCAGGTGTGGGACTATGAGGTGTTTGACTATAACGCGATTGACGCGCTGGTCTACCGCCTGCGCCAGCGCATCGAGCCGGATCACAGCAATCCGCGCTACCTGATCACCCAGCGGGGCTTTGGGTACAAGCTGGTAACCACCCCGGAAAGCTGATCCCGCCAGTTGGGCGCCGGTAGGTGTTTCTTGCGGGGAGGGCGCGCTTTCCCCGCCCCCCTTCCGGTCGAACCGTTCGGAAGCAAGGTGTCAGTTCACTACCCTACAGGCGCCGAGTCATGACCAGCATCTCCCTCAGCGCTCCCCGGCAGCTGCGCGGCGTTGTGCACGTTCCGGGCGATAAGTCGATCTCTCACCGCGCGGTGATCCTGAATGCCGTCGCCGGTGGGCCGGCTCGCATCACCAATTTCCTCCCCGGCGCCGATTGTCTCTCCACCATCGCCTGTGTGCGCGCCCTCGGGGTTGCGGTGGAGCACGAGGGCGCCGAGGTGCAGGTGCACGGCGCTGGCCTCCACGGGCTGCGTGAACCTGCTGATGTGCTTGATTGCGGCAATTCCGGCACTACCCTGCGCCTGCTCACCGGCCTGCTCGCCGGCGCCCCGCTCTTCGCCGTGCTGACCGGCGATGCCTCGCTGCGCTCCCGGCCCCAGCGCCGCATCGTGGCCCCGCTGCGGGCCCTGGGCGCATGGCTCGATGGGCGCGACCACGGCGATCGCGCGCCCCTCGCCGTGCGTGGCGCGCGCCTCCAGGGCGGCCATTATGCCCTGCCCGTCGCCTCGGCCCAGGTGAAATCGGCCCTGCTCCTCGCCGCGCTCGCCGGTGAAGGGCCCCTCACCCTCACGGGCCAGATCGCCAGCCGTGACCATACCGAGCGCATGCTGCGGGCCATGGGGGTTGACCTCCAGATAAACCCCGAACAGATCGTCCTGCATCCGCCAACCGATCCGCTGCTGCCCTACCCGCTCGCGCTGCGCGTGCCGGGCGACCCCTCCTCCGCGGCGTTCTGGTGGGTGGCCGCTGCCATTCATCCCGATGCCGAGTTGACGACGGTTGGCGTGTGTCTGAATCCCACTCGCACCGGGGCGCTTGATGTGCTGCGGGCTATGGGCGCGGCGGTCGAGATTACCGATGAACGCCTCGAGGGGAGCGAGCCGGTTGGCAATGTCACCGTGCGGTCCTCGGCGCTGCGCGGCGTCACCATTGGCGGGGAGCTCATCCCCCGCCTGATCGATGAGATCCCCGTCCTGGCCGTTGCCGCCGCCTGCGCCACGGGGGATACGCTCATCCGCGACGCGCAGGAACTGCGCGCCAAGGAGACCGACCGCATCGCCACCGTTGCCGCGGGTCTCGCCGCTCTGGGGGTCGCCGTTGAGCCAACCACCGATGGCATGGGCATCGTGGGGCGCGGTGGTCCCGCCCTCATAGGCGCCGAGTTGCACAGCCACGGCGACCACCGGCTCGCCATGGCCTGGGCCATCGCCGCCCTCGTCGCCTCCGGCACGACGCAGATCCACGATCCCGAAGCAGTCGCCGTCAGTTATCCGGGTTTCTGGGAGACGCTCGCGGAGGTGCAATGAGCGAACACTACACCTTTACCGTCGAAGTCTACACCGATGCGCTGGTGGTTACCGGGAGCTACGATCTGCCCCTCTACCGCCGGGTGAGCGACGCCCTCAACAGCGGGTTGCACCGCTTTATTACCCTGCGCGACGCCAGCGTGGCCCCCCTCTGGCGGCCCCAGCAGGCCCAGCGCGTCCCGCAGATCCTGGTAGATTGGAGCGGCGCCCTGCTTGTTGCCACCATTGCCGAGCCGCCGCCGCCGCCTGATTTCCACGTTCCCACCCTGCCGCGCGATACGCAACCGATGATGTTCTTCACCTCGGTGTTCGCCCTGCGCGCGGATTTTTTTAAACGCACCGATATGGAACTGGTCGTCATGCTCAGCGAAATGACTGATGAGTTTGTGCCCCTCAGCAGTGTGACGATTTATCCCCTGCAGGGCGGCTCACCCTTTGGCCGCGACTTCGTCTGTCTCAGCCGGCGTCGGGTGCAGGCGCTCTACGCCATCGGCGCAGAGATCGCGCATGCCCCTCTGCCCGCGCCGAACCCCGAGCTGTTCGTGCCACCCGCCGTTCCTACGTCCCCTCCTCCTGCCGAAAGCGAACCTTCTCCCGCAGCCGTCGAAACCGGCGCCCCGACGCCCGATCCGGATCACTCGTGATCTGTCAGCCATGGTTCACACCTACATTACCGTTGGAGGGGCGCGGGGAGGCGGCGCCCGGCGCGCCTCTGCCGAGAAACGCTCCTGAAGTGTTTGTTCAGGTAATGTTCATCCGCGTCTGGTATGACTCCCCTGGTACAGTGAGTGTGACCAGTATTGCAACGAGACTTCCCCTGAGAGGGGAGGCGCGGAGGGGTAAAGCCCCTCCGAAAGCCACGTTCCGGTGCGGCATTGCCGCGCCGCACCGGAACGTGAAATCGTGCGGGGGCCTTCGCCCCCGTAACCCCTGTCGAGACGAAGTCTCGTTGTAGTGCTAACGCGCATGACCTTCGTCTCGTCCAAGGAGCGTTCCCAATGAAAATCCTTGTCACCGGTGGCGCCGGCTACATCGGCTCAATCACCACCGCTGAACTGATCGCCGCCGGCCACCAGGCCGTCGTCTTCGACAACTTCTACCAGGGCCATGCCGCCGCGGTTCCGCCCGAGGCGGCATTGATCCAGGGCGATCTGGCCGATATCGCCAGTGTGCGCGCCGCCTTCGCCGCCCATCCTGACATTGATGGGATCATGCACTTCGCGTCCTACACCCTCGTCGGCGAGAGTATGGAGAAGCCGCTGCGCTACCTGCGCGACAATGTTGTGACCGCCGGCAATCTGCTCGAGGTGGCGATGGAAGCCGGAGTGCGGCGCTTTATTCTCTCCTCCACCGCCAATCTCTTCGATGAGCCGGAGAAGATGCCGATCGAGGCCGATAACAGGATCGTGCCCGGTTCGCCCTATGGCGAGTCGAAGTTTTTCGTTGAGCGCATGCTGTACTGGTTCGAGCGCATCTATGGACTGAAGTACGCCTGTCTGCGCTACTTTAACGCCAGCGGCGACACCCCTCACCGCGGCGAGGATCACGATCCCGAGACCCATCTTATTCCCCTGGTGCTCCAGGTGGCCCTCGGCCAGCACCCCCATATTACCGTCTTTGGCAATGATTATCCCACCCCTGACGGCACCTGCATTCGCGACTACATTCACGTGGTTGATCTCGCCCAGGCGCATATTCTGGCGATGGAGGCCCTTGACCGCCTCGGCTCGCGCAAGTACAACCTGGGCAACGGCAATGGCTTCAGCGTGCTCGAGGTGATCGAGGCTGCCCGTAAGGTGACCGGCCATCCTATTCCCCACGTCATCGGCCCGCGTCGCCCCGGCGATCCGGCGGTGCTGATCGCTTCCTCCGAGGCCATTCGCGCCGAACTGGGCTGGCAGCCGCGCTTCACCGATATCGAAACGATCGTCGCCAGCGCCTGGGAGTGGCACCGTAATTATCCCCATGGCTATCCGCGGAAGGGCGCGGGGAGGTGATGGATCTGGTACAATAGGGGTCCGTTGCGCCCGCCTCCTCCCAGGGGCGGGGTGACGAGGAAACCCGGGCGCAACCCGGAGGTGGAGGGTTGCGCTGTCGCCGCTCCAACCGGGGGCAGGGGCGTGGGGCAACCTGGTTTCCCCATCCGAACCGGCGGTGGGACGCCCGCACCCTCCCGCGGGCCGGGGCGCGGGGCAACCTGGTTTCCCCTGGTTCGCCTTCTGTGGTGCGGCGAAGCCGCGCGGACCCGTATGAACGTTCCCGGCCAGATCGGCAACTACACGCTGGAGCACCCGCTCGGTCGCGGCGCGTCCAGCCAGGTCTGGCTGGCGCGCCATCAGCAGCTCCGCGATCACGTGGTGGCCGTCAAGCTGCTGACCGACCAGGCGCCCGAGGCGGTGCGCCGTTTTCAGCGCGAAGCGGCCATCGCCGCGCGGCTGCGCCATCCCCACATCGTGCACATTTACGACTATGGGGTGGTTCCTCCGTTTCACTATGCCATCCTGGAACATATTGACGGCGTGACGCTGCGCGAGCGGCTCGCGCGGCAGGGGCGCCTGCCGGCGCTCGAGGCGCTGACGATCTTCCGGCAAATCGCTCTGGCCCTGGATTATGCCCACGGCCTCAACGTCGTTCACTGCGACGTTTCGCCGGCGAACATTCTGATCGAACGCCACGGCAACCGGGCGGTCCTTACCGATTTCGGCATCGCCCGCGATGTCAACGCGCCGGCGACCGGGCCGCGGGTGGTAATGGGCACGCCGGGCTACCTCTCGCCGGAGCACGCCAACCCGGCCAGCCTCACCCACCTGTCCGACATCTTCTGCCTGGGAGTAGTGTTCTACCACATGCTCGCCGGCGCGCTGCCATGGCCCGAGCCGCCCGGTCTGCCCGGCGGTCCGCCCTTCGGCCCCCCCGCGCCGCTCAACGCCCACCGGGTGTCGGGTGTTCCCGCCGCCATTGACGGCGTGTTCGCTCGCCTGCTGGCCCTTGACCCGGCCCACCGCTTTCCCTCCGCCGGGGACGCGGTCGAGGCCCTCGATCTGCTCTTCAAGCGCCACGACCAGCCCACCCGGGCGCTCGACACCGGCGCCCGGGCGCCGGCCCGGCCGGTCGAACTGGAAACCGAGGACGCGGATCCGGCCCCCGTCGAGGTGGTTCTGGGTCCCGAGTTGGATCCTGAGCCTCTCCAGAGAGCCGTGGGCCGGGCGGCCCGGTTGCGCGATCCGGCGATCCTCAGCGGCATTCTGGATGCCTATGCCGCCGAGGGGCGCTTCGGCCTGCGCCGGAAGTGGCTCGGACGGCTGGCCCGCTTCCACAAGGTGACCAGCGGCAACGTGTTTTTCTACCGGCTGCGCGTGCTCTACGAGCGCCGTAGCCAGCTCGAAACCGACGAGCAGCCCGATCGCAAGGCGGCCAATTATCCCCTCAAGCCGCCGATGGATCGCTGGGCGGCGCCGTTGCCCCCGGCGCGCGAGTTTGCCGACCAGCCCGGCGGTCGCGTGTTCGTCCCCGGCTCGACCCGCGTGGTGACCTGCGACACGTGCGCGGGCGGCGGGGTGCTCGTGTGCAATCAGTGCGAGGGCCGGCGGCGGGTGTACGCGCCCCGCCCCGCCACCTCTCTCGCCGTTGGGGGGGCGGGTAAAAGCGACGCTCTGTCGGAAGTGCGCGGGCTTGACCGACCCATGGCCGCTTCGTCGCCTGCCAGTGCGGAGGCCGGCTTCATCCTCGTGCCCTGCCCGGCCTGCGACGGGCGCGGCGGCAACGCCTGTGACCGCTGCGCCGGCACGGGGCGCCTCGTGCAGCGCCAGGCTTTTCACTGGAGCCGTCAGGCGCGCGCCTTCGAGGGGCAAGACGCGCATCCGGCCCTCGATGTGGAGTGGCTGCTGCGCGTCTGCACTCCCGAGGTGGTCTACTGCCAGTCGCAGGCCGGCGATCCGCGCCCCGAATGGTCGCTCGTGCCGCCCCTCGCCGCCCTGCTCACCGAAGCTCGCGCCGCCGAAAACGATGAGACGCGCATCGTTCTCGCCGAGGTCACCGTGAGCTTCGTGCCCGTCACCGATGTCGTCTTCGACCTCGGCCAGCCGGGTGACGCGGGCCTGTACCGCCTGACCATCTACGGCTTTGACAACCGCATCCCCCCTGACTGGCGCTTCCTCAACTGGGAACGGGTGATCCTCATTTCGATCATCGTCGTTCTGGCGCTTGTGGCGGCGATCCTGGCGGTGTTTGCAATGACCTGGCCCTGGGCCTCACCATCCTGACGGTTTCCTCTCTCTCCACCTGACCAGGCGCGATGTATGAGGATCAGGACATCGGTATACCACGATGATCCTCGCGACGGCATCGCCCGCTGCTAATTGTTCGGTAACTCCGCCCCCTCCCCAACCCTCCCCCGCTGGGGGAGGGAGTCCAGTTCCTCCCCCCGTTGGGGGGAGGCTGAGAGGGGGCGCCGAGCTGGCAGCCCCGGGTTCCCCGCGCCCCTGAGTACAGGGGCGCTTTCGCTTGTAGCAAACATCCTCTCTGACGATCGCCAGATCGAGCCTGAACACACCTTACCGGAAACATGCCGGTAATTCTGATCGTGTATCGTACATCACAGTGCCGGGTGTAGCTGCTACGCCTGGCAAGGCCCCTACAAGCCGTTGCTAAAGGGCAAAACAATAACGGGAGGCTCCGGTGGGGCGCCGCCATGCCGGGGAAACTCTGTTTTTCATCCCTTCTTTGTACTGTGAAGTTGCAAGAGGCTGGTCAGGGAAGCTATCAGCAAGGAGCGTAGGGCATGGACCATCCACACGGACAATCACGCTACACTCATGTCTTCACGCGGAGACCGGTTATGTTTGGGGGCCTGCTGGCCCTCGTCGCGTTGCTCCTGGGTCTCGCCGGGATCGGCGCACTCTTCGCCAATCCGATCGTGACGGTGCAGTTGGCGGGTCCGAACATCCCTGAGGGCAACAGCGGGACCTCGACTGCCACCTTCACCGTGAACCTCTCCCAGGCCCTTGGCGCCGGACAGCAAATTGTCCTGGCGGTCACCACCGATGCCGGCCCCTCCAACCAGGCCACGGCGGGGGCCAGTTGCGGCCCCGGGGTTGATTACCTGAGCAACTCGGCCACCCTGACCTTCAATCCCGGCGATGTTTCGCAGACCTTCGCGGTGACCATCTGTGGCGATACGGTGGACGAACTCAACGAATCGTTCGTGGTGCGCGTCACCGTCCAGAGTTCGACCGTGGGCACGGTCCAGCCGCCCGTGGGCCAGTCCACCCAGGTCGTTGCACTTATTGCTGATGATGACAATCCGACCGTCCAGAGCATCAGCGCGCCTACGGTGCCGGAGCACGCCGGCCCGTTGAACTTTGTGGTGACCCTCAGTACCGTGCCGATCGAGAATGTCGTGATTGCCTATTCGACCGGCGGTGCTGGTGATACGGCGACGGCGACCACGGCCTGCCCCGTGGTCGGTGATGTGAACCAGGATTATGTCGGTGTCACCAATGGGGCGCTGGTGATCCCCGCCGGCCAGCAGACAGGCACGATCGCCATCCAGGTCTGTGATGATGCGCTCTCGGAAGGCACCGAGACGATGACCCTCACGCTGGATCCGTCGAACTCCTTTAGCGTGAATCTTCCGTTCACGGCATCTACCGCTATCGGTACGATCCAGGACTCTAACGTGGCCCCGACGATACCCTCCGGGCAAACCTTCAATGTGGATGAAAACAGTGCGATCAGTACACCAGTTTCCCCGGCGCCGGGCCAGATCACGGTCAACGACCCCGACGGTCCCGGAACCACCTTCACGGTGATCGGCGGCACCGGCCAGGGCCTGTTCAACGTAAATGCCGCAACCGGGGCCATTTCTACGAACCAGGTCTTCGACTTCGAGACCCCGCCCACCAGCTACACGCTGACGGTGCAGGTCTGCGATGGCGGTACGCCTAACCGCTGCGCGAGCGGAACGGTGACGATTAATATCAATGATGTGAACGACCCGCCGGTGGTGACGGGGGCGACCTTCAGCATCGCGGAGAACAGTACGGTGGGGACGAACGTGGGCACGCCGGTGACGGCGACCGACGC
>DAOUDA010000148.1:0-13222 GCA_034431835.1 Chloroflexaceae bacterium
CGACGCCGCCGTCTCTGCGTACACCGTCCGCAGCACGACAATCACCGGACGATTGAACGCGTCGGCCAGGCTGTTGGCGAGCTCCTGCACCGGCTTCAGTTCGCCCTTACCCTCCACCGCGACCCTGATCTCCTGCCCATTGACGTTGACGATGAGCACATCATACTCGGCGTCCTCAAGCCAGTTCTCCACGACGCCCGTCGCGCGCCTGGCGTCGATCGTGTCCCGAATAGCGTGATAGCTGGTTACGGAGAGCGGCAGCGCCACGATCAGGATGCCCGCGGCGAAGATGGCGAAGGCGCGCCGGCGGAGCCGCGCTTGCTGCGGAGTGAGCGCGAGCGCGCCGAGGCCCAGGGCGACGAAGACGACGCCCCCCGCCAGCAAAATGGCGAGGAAGTTGGTCAGGAACAGCAGCATCGCGCCCATAGCCGCGCCGTACTGCGCTTCCTGCAGGGCGATACCCACAACGCAGAGCGGGGGGACCAGCGAGATGGCAATGGCGACGCCGCCGATCGAGTCGGCGATCTCGGCGCGCGAGGTGATGAAGGCCCCGGCCGCGCCCGCGCCGAGGGCCGTGAGCAGGGCGTAGAGATTGGGGTTGATGCGCGAGGCGATCTCGCCGTTGCCCGTAAAGGAGATCGCTACGTCGGGGACAACCGCCGCCAGCAGGTACGATAGGACAACCACGGTCGCGACGCCGGCGGCGACGAGGGCCAGGGCGCGCAGCGCGCGCGGCAGCGAGCCCATCACCACGGACGCGGTGGTCGCCATGATCGGCCCCATCAGGGGCGCGACGATCATCGCCCCGATGACCGTCGCCGTAGAGTCAGAGAGCACGCCGTAGGTGGCAATCACCGTGGCGAGCACGAGCAGCACAAAGAAGTTGACCAGGCGCCGCTGGACCAGCGGCCCTTCGATGAAGAGCTTGTCCTCAAAGACCGGCAGGTAGTCAGGGTCAAAGCCTGACCGGGCAGCCGGGGCCGGCTGCAAGATTGGCGCCATCCCTCCTCCTCGGCAACTCGGGCACGGGTAGCCATTGCGCCCGGCGTGTGGCAGGCCCGTCGTGGATGTTCGTGGTGCGCCGGATTATAGCAGACTTGTTCCGGCTCGGGCAACCACCCTGACGCGAACGCTTCAGAACAAAGCGGCCTGCCAGTGGAGATGACGCAAAGACCTGTCAGGTAGGCGCACGGGCCATCCCCGGTGACGGCACACGAGCAGTACTCTGTGAACGAAGTTTTTCGGTAACTCCGCCCCCTCCCCAACCCTCACCCGCTGCGGGAGGGGGTCTGGCTCCTCCTCCCAACGGGGGAGGTTGGGAGGAGGACGGAAATGCAAGCAAACTTCGTTTACGAGACCACTCAACGCTTTCCCGGTTCGTGCCACGGGATGCCAAAAGTGTGGGAAATTGGCGTTGATATTGGTCAGGACGCGCTGATGACCATCATCCCCGTCCCATCTCTCACGCGCAGGAGATCTGTGGCACAGACTATATAATCTATCCAGATAGCCTGAATGGTGCATCCGCCAGGTCTTGATACACGAAAGGGCTGGGAGGCGGGTTTCTGGGAGGGCAAAGCCCTCCCAGACCCTCCCCGTTCGAGAACTTACCGGATGCACCACTAAACGTCCCGTCTCTCTTGCGCAGGAGATCTGTGGCGCCATGTTCACTCGCATCCGCAAGGATGCCCATAGCTGGAGCTTTCATTGAATCTGCGGGCCATACTCGCGGCGGCGTTGCTCGCTGCGCTCCTGGCGACCAGCCTGCCCGGACCGCTCGTTGCGGCGCAAGAGGATAACGACCTCGGGGTCCAACGCTTCCTCGAGGCCCGGCCCGGCGTCCTCAAAGGCTACCGCGAAGATGGGCGCGGCGTCGCCGAGATCATCGAGAGCGCGGCCCTTTTCTACGGCCTGAGCCCCCGCCTGCACCTGGCGCTGCTCGAGGCCTCCACGGGCCTGCTGAGCGATCCGACGCCGCCTGCCACGACCCTCGGCCAGCCCTTCGGCCCCGCCGGGCCGGAGGGTTTCGCCGCGCAGATCGACTGGGCCAGCCGCGAACTCCGCGCCGGCCTCGGTCCCTACGAGCGCCCGCCGACCCTGCGCTTCAGCGATGGGCAGACCCTGACCCTCACCCTCGAACAGGCCCCGGAAGGGGTGGCCGTGCAGCGCTTTCTCGCCGCGGGGCGCACCCTCGCCGAGTGGCGGGCGGTGGTCGAACGTTTCAACCAGGCCTTCGCCGCCTACTTCAACAATGAACTGGTCCCGATCGGTCCGCCCGCCCTCGGCGCGACCATGCCCTCCGCCGGCGCCCCATCCGCGGCCGCCAGCGACTCGGGCGGGCTGACCCTGCTGCAGCCCTGGCCCGCCGGCGTCCGGGTGGTCCATCTGGCCTACTTCGACCACGCCTACCCCACCGTTGACAGCGGCAGCGACGGCAACACCATCGTGGTGAACTACCTGGGGCAGGGGCACGTGCAGTACGACGGGCACGACGGCCACGACTACTCCTTCCCCGATCGGCCCATCGGCACGCCCATCCTCGCCGCCGCCGCCGGGATCGCCTACGCCCGCACCCATCCCGACTACGGGGTGGTGATCGTCCACCCCGGAGGCCATGAGACGGTCTACTGGCACCTCGGGGGCTTCGCGCCGATCTTCGAGGGGCGCATTGATACCAGCCAGGGCACGCCGGTGGCAGCGGGGGCCTACCTTGGCGTCAGCGGGCCGAGCCGCGCTCCCGGCGGCACGCCCCATCTCCATTTTGAGGTGCGGCGCTTCGGCAAGCAGATTGACCCCTACGGCTGGTTCGGGCCCGGTCCCGACCCATGCGCCGCCTACGCCGGCTGCCTCCCCGGCGAGTGGCTCTGGTCGCCCTCACTCATCGGGACCTACGACTTCACCCCGCCGGGCGCCAGCGCGCCCCTCCTCAGCAGCCGGTTTCCCGGCCCGGACCAGACGCCGCCAGCGGCTACGATCACCATCGCTCCGCCGGACGATTTGTTGTTCGCGGCGGGATTCGACGGCCACCTGGTACAACGGGTTGGCCGGGGGTTCCCGCGGAGCAGCGGCACACCCCGCTTTGGGCCGGGCCGCGCCGGACAGGCGCTTGAACCCGGCCCGGCGGAAGTTGCCTATCCCCTCGCGGGCAACCTCGACCCGCGCGCCGGGACCATCAGCCTCTGGGCCGAGTTGCCCCCGGGCTACCCTGACGGCGCCGTTCCCCGGCACTACCTGTTCGCCGCCAGCGCCAATCCCGAAGACGGGCCGGCGCACCGCGACACCCTGGCCCTCCGTCGCGACAACAGCGGACCCGACGGCGCACCGGCGTGGGTCTTCTGGACGACCGGCAGCGCCGAAACCAGCCGCGACCTGCTCGCCGCGCCCGACACCCTCGGCGCGGGCTGGCATCATCTGGCGATCACCTGGGAGGCGGAGGGGGGACACAAGGCGCTCTATCTGGATGGCCGACTGGCGGCGCAGACACAGGGGGTCACTTTACCTGTGGAACTGGGCGAGGTGCTGAGGTTGGGACGCTTTGCCGCGGGAGGGCGGCACAGTGGCATGCGCCTGGACGACCTGGCGATCTACAACCGCGCCATGGATCCGGCAGAGATTGCGGCCCTCGCCGCGGCGCCACCGAGGGATGATACGGCGGTGATACGACTCAGCGAACGCACGGTGCGCATTGACACCAACGCCCTCGACGACCAGGGCGGGATCATGGCCGTGCAGTTCGGGCTAAACGGCGCCTTTGAGGCCCCGCAACCCTACTACGACGCCTACCGCTGGACCCTGCCCGTCACCGCGGGGCAGCATGTGCTGGCGGTACGCTTCAGCGATCGGTCGGGGAACGGCACAACACTCACCCAGACGATCCAGTTGGATGGCCGGCAACCGCTCTATTTGCCATTTCTGCGCCGCTGAGGTGAACACGGGCCGCGCGGGGGATGGTTGGGGAGAGCCTGGCCCTTCTACATTGACCTGCATCCAGCGGGGGAAGGTTACTGAGACCTCCCGCTTACTGATGCAGAGACGCGAAGGCGCAAAGCATCTGGTGATTGCCAGGCTTTGCGCCTTCGCGCCAAACGTACCGAGCAATGCGCTAATCCAGGTACCCTTGCAGGCGCGTCCCCACGCTGGGGTGGCGCAGGCGGCGCAGGGCCTCGGCCTCGATCTGGCGCGTGCGCTCGCGGGTGATGCCGAAGGCGACCCCGACCTCTTCGAGGGTGCGGCGCTGGCCATCGATCAGCCCGTAGCGCAACTGCAAGATCTTGCGCTCGCGTTCCGGGAGATCGTTGAGCGCGGCGTTCAATTCGGCGTGGAGCATATTCGCCGCCGCGATCTCCATCGGCGTTTCCTGATTCTCATCGGCGAGGAGTTCGCCGACGCGGCCCTCACTCTCGTAATTGAGGGGCTGTTCGAGCGAAACCGGCTGGGTCGAGGCCCGCAGCAGGCGCTTCACCTTCCGCAGGCTCATGCCCATCGCGTGGGCGATCTCTTCGGGCGTCGGTTCACGCTCGAGCTGCTGCTCCAGTTTATAAATCGCACGGCGCAGATGCACAATCGACTCGCTAAGGTGCACCGGCAGGCGAATAAGGCGGCTCTGTTCGGCGATCGAGCGGGTCACCGCCTGGCGGATCCACCAGGTCGCGTAGGTGCTGAAACGGTTGCCCTTGGTGTAATCAAACTTTTCGACGGCGCGCATCAGACCGATGTTGCCTTCCTGAACCAGATCCATGAAGGCCATCGGGCTGCCAATATATTTCTTCGCCACGCTGACCACCAGGCGCAGGTTGGCCTGGATCAGCTTGCGACGAGCCTCCTCGCCGCGAGCGACGTCCTGCTCAAGGCGGAAGCGTTCCTGGCCCGAGGCGTACTCCTCATTGTTGAGACGCTGGCGCGCTTCCTTGCCACGGGTGATTTTCATGGCCAGATCGCGCTCCTCTTCCGCCGTCAGCAACGGAACCTGCCCGATCTCCTGGAGGTACAACTGCACCGAGTCCTCGACCGGCTCGATGTCCGCGGTTTCAGGCTCCTCAACTTCAAGCTCAAGCTCTTCGGCTTCAAGTTCAGCCTCTTCAGCGTCCCACTCCTCAGGCTCCTCCGGCTCAGCAGCAGAGGAGTTGAACGCCAGAGCCTCATCGGTATCACTATCTGTGGATCGGCGAAAGACCTTCACGGTTCGTTCTCCTGAATGACGCAGGCGGAACCAACATACAGCAGACGCGGTCCTGCGGCGCCGTTGCCGGAGCTTTGCCGCTTTGCGGAGCGGAGGATCACCTGATACTTTAGCAGTGAGACATCTGGAACCTCAACCATTGAAGCAACCCTATTTTCACGTTTTGCACAGGTTTTGTCAAGACCCCAAAGTGGGCCGGGCTTCATATTCGTCGGATCTCCATTGATGGGCATCAACGGTCTGGCCGGTCGGCCCGCGTGGAGGCAGGGCGGCGAGATCAACCGCTGCGGCAGTGACTGTCTCGGGGGCGAGCAGACCTGAACGGACCTCGGGCACCGTCTCGCGGACCAGGCGCGTATCGGCGAAGCCCCCCGGGTGCAAAGCGTTGACATTGATCCCGAAGCGGCGGAGGTCCTTGGCCATCACCCGTGTGAGGCCGTCAACGGCGCACTTCGCGGCGTAATACGCGCCGAAGCCGGGTACGGCGATGCGCTCGAGCGGGGCGCCAAGGGTAATAATGTTGCCGCCGCCAGGCTCGATCATCTGGGGTATCACCGCGCGGCAAACGAGAAAGGTGCCCTTGAGCAGCGTGTCGAGGACCGCGTCCCACTGAGCTTCGCTGGTCTCCTGGATGGGCGCGCGGAGGCCGATGCCGGCGCTGGTCACCAGGATATGAATGGGGCCAAGGGCCTCGCGAGCGGCTGCGACCATTGAGGTGACCTGGTCGGCATCGCGCACATCGGCAGGCAACGCCACGGCGCGTCCGCCTTGCTCGGCGATCAGCCAGGCCGTCTCGTCGAGTTCGTCGGCGCTGCGCGCGGCAACCGCCACCGCGGCGCCTGCCCGGGCATAGGCAATGGCGATGGCTCGCCCAAGCCCCCGTCCGCCCCCGGTGATCAATGCCGTCTTACCTGTGAGTTTCACCCCGGACCTCCCGCACCGTGCAATATCCGTGCAAACTCTTTGCAATAGTTGTACCATACCTGTGCGAGTTTGGCTAGACCCGTGGCGAAAAATGAGAGGGCTTTCATTTTTTTGCTGAACCTGGATGGTGCGAGGGTCCGGGGACGTGCGATCCCAACGCCGGTTGGCGGGGCGTGGGGAAACCCGGTTTCCCCACACCCCTGCCCGACCGGAGGGCGCAAGGCGCCTCGACCTTGGTCGGAGAGGCATGGGGAAACTCGCTTTTCCCACGTCCCTGCCCGACAGGAAACGCAGTAGCGCAACCCTCCGGGTTGCGCTACACAACGGGGCGCCCGACAGGCCGGCGATCACGCCTCGCGGCTGATCACAAAGTAGGCGATGTCTTCAAGGGTCCGCAGGGCCACGGAAGGGGGGAACTCGGCCAGATGGTTGTTGGCGCGGGCGACAAAGCGCTGCGCCTCGGCCATGGCCGCCTCGACGCCGCCGAGCGCAATCACTTCATCGACCGCGGCGCGCACCTGGGCCTCGGTGGGGTTATCGTGGGCCACAATCGCCCGTAGATGGGGGCTATCGCTCTGGGACAGGGCATAGATGAGCGGCAGGGTGATCGTACCCTGGCGGAGATCATTGCCGGCGGGTTTGCCAAGGGTTCGTTCATCACCGATGAAGTCGAGCACGTCATCAACGATCTGGAAGGCCATGCCCAGGTCGAAGCCGTAGCGTCCCAGAGCGGCAATCTGCGCGTCGCTGCCGCCGCCGGCAGCCATCCCCGCCTTGCAGGCCGCCTCGAAGAGCGAGGCCGTCTTGGCCCCGGTTTTGTAGAAGTACTGGTCAAGGGCCTCATCGAGCGGTTCGGCCACGAGCACCGGGCTAAGTTCGCCCTCAACAATGGTTTGCACCGCCTGGGCGTAGTAGGTGATGATGCGCGGGTCGGGGCTGAGGGCCATTTCGCCCGCGGCCAGGGCGAAGAAATAGTCGCCCACCATCAGGGCGACATCGTTGTCCCAGCGGGCGTGAACGGTAACCTGGCCCCGGCGACGCGCCGCCTGGTCAACCAGGTCATCGTGCACCAGCGAAGCCGCCTGGATAAGTTCGACGGCGGCTGCGGCGTGGATAACGCGGGAAAGGTGATAGGCGCCAAGGCGGGCGGCCAGCAGGGCCAGCGCGGCGCGTAGCCGTTTGCCGCCAGCGCGCACGGTATAACTGCTGGCGCCGGCGATCAACTCCGAGCGCGAGGCCGTCCGGCGTAACAGTAACTCTTCGACGGCACGGAGATCAGGAATGAGATCGGCCCGGGTAAACAGTTCGGTCAACCCGGCAACCTGGCCAGTAGACGATGAGCGTGACAACGTTTCGGCGCCGCTCACACGCGCGCCGACGGCCACGGCGCTCTCGGTCGCCGGGGAGTGGGTATGGTGCCCAGCCATGAGGCTGTTCCTCTTCTAGGGCCTGTCGGCGATTCGGAGCGGTTCCTGGGCAGACACAGGCTAAGTGAGGAGTACACTCGCTTGTGATTTTCGCCACGAACTGCACTATAGCACATTCCAGGCCAGTGTCAAGCCAGATCGGGACGGCAGGTGATGCACACCTCCGTATCAATACTTTGCACAAGTTTACCGGGGATGTCTGTAATCTGCAACACGCAGTGTCCATATAATACCGCATGCCGGACGTCTCTGACCAGACCTCACCGGCAGGGCCGATGCAGAGTCCGTCTCCGGCAATAGGCTCCGGGGCGGCCACGCCACCCGACCGGAGCGTTTTTGCTGGTTCTGGCGGCTACGCCGCCAGAACCAGGGATGAACCCGGAGTTTGGGGCCGGCCGCACAGACTTCGCATCGGCCCGGACCTGACAGGTCCGGGTCTCGTGTATAATACAGCTTGCCTCCGCTTGCAACGGCGCACGTGGCGATGCATCCACAATGCCGTGTAGCTGCGTATTATTTCCAGAGGGGCTCACTTGGCTGTATCCCCGGATCCTGATATCGAGGGAGAGGTTCTCAGCGATGAGAACCTGATCGCTCGGGTTGCTGCCGGCGATACCCGGGCGATGGAGTATCTCTATACCCGCTACGCCCGCGTCGTCTACGGTCTGGCGCTGAAGATCCTGGCAAATGCCGAACTGGCCGAAGACGTGGTGCAGGAGACGTTCTGGCGGGTCTGGAACCGCGCAGCCACGTTTCAGGCCGGCAGCGGCGCCTTTGCCGCCTGGCTCTTCGGCATCGCGCGCAATCTCTGCATCGATGAACTGCGCCGGCAGCAGTCGCGCCCGAGCGGGATTGGCGCTGGCGGGGACGCCCTGGCCCTCGCCGCCATCCCGGATGCGCAGGCCAGTATGGACGAGGTCGCCTGGGAGACCGAGCGGCGACGCCTGATCACCACCGCTCTTGGCGAGTTGCCCGCTGACCAGCGCCAGGTGATCGAACTGGCCTACTTTGGCGGCCTCTCGCAGCGTGAGATCGCCGACCATTTGAATAATCCGCTTGGAACCGTGAAGACGCGCGTGCGTCTCGCGTTGCAGAAACTGAAAACGCTCCTGCAACATCAGGGCATCGGTCTCGATGACCGCTAGAACTTCTGGACCGTCAATGATCGCTCACGACCACGATCCATCTTCCTCCGCGAGCCAGATTGGCGCCTACGCCCTTGGTGCTCTCGATCTTGAGGATCGCCTGACACTCGAGGCCCTGCTCGAGCGTTCGCCCGAACTCCAGGAGGAGTTGCGGCAGTTGCGTCAGGTTGTCGCGCTGCTGCCCTACGCCGCGCCATCGGCCACACCGCCTGCCCACGTTCGTGAGCGTCTTTTCGCCCGCATTGCGGCCGCAAAGGCCGAGTCCGGCGCCAGCCGCGCCGCGCCACCGGTGGCTGTCGCGTCACGCCCCCGCTCTCGCTGGATCATGCCGGGGCTCATCGCCGTGCTGACCGCCCTGGTGATCGCCCTTAGCCTCGCGACCCTGTCGTTCAGTTCCAGCATCGCGCGCCTCGATGCGTCCAACCGGGAACTCGTCGCCGGCATGGAGCGCCTGCAGCAAACTCTCGCCGAGGCCCAGATCCGCCAGGAGCAACTCAGCGCGCAACTCGCCGCCGGGCAGGAGCAACTCAACGTCCTTGCGACCCGTCTGGTCGCCAGTGAGGAGCGCATTGCCCGCCTGAGCGCCGATCTGGCGCGCGATGATTACCTGATCTCGTTCATCAGCGCGCCCGGGGTGGCCACGCGCCAGTTGCGCTCCGCCCGCTCCGGCGTTGCGGCCCAGGGCGAGATGTACATGTACCCCGGTCACTCCAGCGCGGTGGTCATCTTCAGCGGCCTGCCGCCCCTCGCCCCCGGGGAGGTCTACCAGTTCTGGTTCGCCGATGAGACGGGCCAGGTGGCAGGCAAGACGTTCGTGGCCGATCCAACGGGGATCGGCTACATCGTGGTCGAGGCGCCGCGTGAAGTGAATGCCTTCCGCGAGGTGATGATCACCGTCGAGCCCTCCGGCGGCAGCCCCACCCCCAGCCAGAACGTGATCCTCGAAGGCGCCCTCTAGCCGCGCTCCGGGAGGGAGGCGGGGAAACCCGGTTCATATCGCTGCGTGGCCCTGGGTATGACAGTTTACGAAAGGCGCGGAGGGCTACGCCTTCCGCGCCTTTCCGTCCGCCGCCGGTGGAACAGGGGTTGCGGGGAGGCCGCGCCTGTTCCCGCCCCTCCCAACGGCAACCGAAGGTGTGATCAACCCGCCCCTCGGGCACGGCTTGCCCCAAAATCCGGCCAGGCGCCGTTCTATGCTTATGCCAGCGCTACCGGCGAGCCGCCGGTGCGCCTGCCGATGAGCATTGAACACCGCCGCTGCCCGGGAACCCGATCATCCGGGCCCGGCCATACTGGCGTAGAAACTCCTCCTACCATCTTCAATCGTACGAGTTTGTCATCCTCCGATCATCCTGCGCCCTTCTCACGCTCCGAGCGACATCCTACAATCAAGCCCATAGAACGGTGGCGCTCACGAACCGCCTGAGCCGCAGCTTTCCCGACAAGCCGCTGGCATCACGCGCAGCAAGAGAGTTGAGGAGGCTATGATCACCCAGCCGATCGAGACACTCCCCCGCAACACTCTGGGCCTGGCGCCCAGCCCTTGCGTTTACCCCCGCGCGGGTCGCGGTTTGGCAACTGAACTGGACGCCGATGCGTTGGCGGCCATGGATCTGCCGACGCTCATGCAGCACTGCGCCACCGAAAGCGAGCGCTTCTACCGCGGCCAGCAGCACGACACGCGCTTCAGCTACGAACTGTTCCGGCGCGCGCTGGTCGAACGCGATGAAGCCGCATGGGAGCAACTCTACCTGCACTACGGCGGTCTGGTTGAGGGTTGGATCCGGCGATGCGCGGCATTCTCCAGCAGCGGTGAAAGCAGCGAGTATTTCGTGGTTGGCGCCTTTGCCAAGTTCTGGCGCGCCCTCTCTCCCGAGCGCTTCGCCGCTTTCCCCACCCTGGCCTCGCTGTTGCAGTACCTGCAACTGTGCGCCACCAGCGTGGTTATTGACAGCGTTCGCGCCCATCCCTGGTCGGGAACGCTCCTGGAAGAGACGATCGTACAGGAACGCGACCCCGCCAACGCTCCCGACGAGGAGGCGATGAACCGGCTCGATCGCGAGGAGTTCTGGCGCTTTATCGATACGCAACTCCACGGAGAAACCGAGCGGGTGGTCGTGTACAGCTCCTTTGTCCTCGGCCTGACACCGCGCGCGATCCACGCGCGACACCCCGATCTCTTTGAAACGGTCAACGATGTCTACAACGTCAAACGCAATGTGCTGGGACGCCTGAGCCGCAACCAGCAGTTGCGCCAGTTGATTGCCGGCTAGTGCTCCGTTGGAGCACCTGTGATGGGTCGGCCTTACTCGTCGGGCCGAAGCAGTGGCTGCGCCACCGCTTCGGCCCTATAGCGTTCCTCGAAAAGGTTGATCCGCAACGATGGCGGCGCCAGCGCCGCGAGCCACATGGCTCCGTGTCCTCGACGGATCAAGCATTCCGGTCAGTGCGCTACATCTCCGCAGCCTGCCCTTCCCCGAACGCGCCCCTCTGCCCGCACCTGCCGGTCGCATCCGCGTCAGGTGCGGACGTGAGGGGCGCCGCCATCCCGCGAGCCGCCGCGTAGCCTGCACAGGAGGGCGTTGCTTTGCCACGCCCTCCCACGAACTTCCCACTGTCATCCCGTGGTCGGACAAAGATGCGCTATACTACAAATGATAAAATTGTGTAAAAACTGTATGAAACTGCGTTTCATACAGTACAGACGGAGTTGGTAGCCGACTGTCAACTCAGGAGCGCGGGGTATGACCAATAACGAGGAGTGGGAACAGCGGTGCGCCTGCCCACCGCCTCTTAGCAGCAGTGCGCTGATCGCGGCGGCCGATGGCGAGGCGAACGAGGCGACATTGGCGCACCTGCAGGGGTGTCCGGTCTGTATGGCACGAGTGATGCACGTGCGCGCGCTCCAGGCGTACCTGTTGCGCCGGCTCTATCGGCTCCACTGCCCGCCAACCGACACGTTGGTGGACTATTGTCAGGGATTGTTGGATCCGCGCGGCGCTGCTGTTGTGTCGCACCATCTGGCGATCTGCCCGCACTGCGCCGCGGAGGTACAACTGCTTCAAGAGGGACCGACCCTGGCACGGGCAGTTGGGCGCGGACGGCGCATGCTGGCGCCTAACCTCTGATGGTCGAACGCAGCAAGGGGGGCGCGATCATGCGCCCCCCTTCTGTGTCGAAGTCAACACAGACCCCATACGGGCAGGTCTGGAAGGGCGAAACCCTCGCCGACCCGCCCCGTAGCTGCGGCGCGGCCATGGGAGGTGCCGCGCCTATTCGAAGTGATCGGCCAGATAGGCGGTCAGATCGGCCACCCGCACCGAGTAGCCCCACTCATTATCGTACCAGGCGATAATCTTGAAGAAGTCGTCGCCCATGCTGTGGGTCAGCGGCAGGTCCACGACGGAGCTGTAGGTTGTGCCGATGAAGTCGCTGCTGACCAGCTCGGCCTCGCTCACCCCCAGAATCCCCTCCAGTTCCTCGCTCTCACTGGCTTCGATGAAGGCCTGGTTGATCTCCTCAACGGTGGTGGGACGGTTGAGGAGCACCGCGAAGTCTACCACTGAGACGGTGGGCGTGGGAACGCGGATGGCGTAGCCGTGGAACTTGCCCTTCAATTCGGGGATGACCAGGGCCACGGCCTTTGCCGCGCCGGTCGTGGTTGGCACCATGTTCATCGCGGCGGCGCGGGCGCGGCGCAGATCCTTGTGGACGTTGTCCTGCAAGTTCTGGTCCATGGTGTAGGAGTGGATGGTCGTCATCAGGCCGCGCTGGATGCCGAAGCGATCGTTGAGCACCTTGGCGACGGGGGCAAGGCAGTTAGTGGTGCACGAGGCGTTGGAGATGATGTGGTGGCGGGCATGGTCGTAGCTCGACTCATTGACGCCCAGACAGATGGTCAGGTCTTCGCCCTTGGCGGGCGCGGTGATCAGCACCTTCTTCGCCCCGGCCTCCAGGTGCGCCCGAGCCTTCTCGGCGTCGGTGAACCGCCCGGTCGACTCGATGACGATATCCACACCCATAGCGCCCCAGGGAAGCTGGGCGGGGTCGCGTTCAGCAAGGGCTTCAATCTCGTAGTGGTTATCGTCGTAATCCACAATGAGCTTGTCGTCCGTCACCGTTACCTCGCCATCGAAGAGACCGTAGGTCGAGTCGTAGCGCAGGAGATGTGCGAGGGTCTCATTGTCGGTGAGGTCGTTGATGGCGACAATCTCGAACTCGTCGGGGTGATACTCGAGCATCGCCTTAAAGCTCTGCCGACCGATCCGGCCAAAGCCATTGATTGCGACACGTACCATAACGGTCTCCTTCCCTAGCACGTCGGCCCCTGCTCTCCGCCGCCGGACCACCACGGCAGGCACAGTACAGGCGGCGAGCAGGCCGGGCAACGCTGGCGGCAGGCGCGGAGGCATTATAGCATGGTTGTCGGGCAACGCCGGTAGGGGCGCAGCACCTGGCAGGGCTGATGCAAAGTCGGCGGCAAGGCGCTGCCCCGGCGTGAACACCTGTCCGGTACGATGCAGGCGCCAACCAATCATCCGTACCAG
>DAOUDA010000149.1:0-18801 GCA_034431835.1 Chloroflexaceae bacterium
CTGCGCGCCGCGGGGCTGAGCCGGGCCGAAGCCATCGCCCTCCAGCGCCTGGGCGGCGACGCCGATGGCGCCGTGGCGCCCCCCGCCGCCGATCCCCTGCGCCCCGCGGCGATGGCGCTGGCCCTCACCGCCGCGCTGGCGATCCTTGTGGTTGATTAGTGGCGGGGAAACCTGGTTTCCCCGCGCCCCTGCCGGAGTTTGGAAGAGCGCAGTTTGCCCTGACGGGAGGGTCCGGGCGGGCTGCGCCCTTCCGGGTTGATTAGTGGCGGGGAAACCTGGTTTCCCCGCGCCCTGCCGGGGTTTGGAAGAGCGCAGCCCGCCCAGCCGATCCTGAACGTTGCCTTCGGGGCAAGCGGGTCGCCCCGCGCCCCGGCCCGCGGCAGAGTCCTCACGAAACCTTCTAGCGGAGCGAACCTCGATGCACACCCATGCCCTCGCGGAACAGATCCGCGCCGAAGCGCGCAAGGTGCTGGTTGGCCAGGATGAGCCGTTTACCCTCATGCTGGTCGCCCTGCTGGCCGGCGGCCACGTCTTGCTCGAAGGCGCGCCGGGCACTGCCAAGACGCTCATGGCCAAAACGCTGGCCCTGCTCGTGCGGGCCGAGTTCAAGCGCGTGCAGTTCACCCCCGATCTGATGCCCTCGGACGTCCTGGGCACCCAGGTGTTCGATATGGCGACGGGCCAGTTCCGACTGCGGCGCGGGCCGATCTTCACCCAACTGCTCCTGGGCGACGAGATCAACCGCGCCCCGGCCAAGACCCAGAGCGCCCTGCTTGAGGCCATGGAGGAGCGCCAGGTGACCATCGAGGGCGAACGGCTGCCTCTGCCCGACCCCTTCTTCGTGGTCGCCACCCAGAACCCCATCGAGTACGAGGGCACCTACCCCCTTCCCGAGGCGCAACTCGACCGCTTTCTCTTCAAGGTGCTTCTGGAGTATCCGCCCTCCGAGGTGGAACTGGAGGTCCTCCGGCGCTACCACCACGGCTTCGACGCCCACCGGTTGGAGGAAGCGGGTCTGCGCCCGGTGGTCGCGCCCGTCGATCTGCAAGTCTGCCGCGCCGAAATCCGCGAGGTGACCGTCGAGGAGGGCATCCTCGGCTACATCGGGCGCATCGCCCAGGAGAGCCGGCGCAGCCCCGACCTGCTGATGGGCGGCTCGACCCGTGCCAGCATCGCCCTGCTGCTGAGCGCCAAAGCCTACGCGGCCATCCACGGGCGCGCCTTCGTGATGCCCGATGATGTGAAGGCCCTGGTGCGTCCGGTCTACCGTCACCGGATCATTCTGCGGCCCGAAGCCGAGATCGAGGGATTGACGCCCGATACGGCCCTTGGGCGCGTGCTCGCCCGCGTCGAGGCGCCGCGCTGAACCGCCTATGCGCCAGCCTGCCTTGCCCCTTCCGCCGCCCCTGCGTGGCGCCGATCCCGACTCGTTCGCCCGCGATACGGTGCTGCGCCGCCTGCCGGCCATTGCCGGGCGCGTGCTCGCCGAGAACAACCTCGATCACCAGGCGGCCCGCGCCGTTGCGGCCCTGGTCGCCGAGATACCCTCCACGCCCCTGCGCCCCCTCGCCGACGATGCGGCGCCCGATCTGGCCCTCTGGCGGGGCTATCTGGCGCCCTATGCCGGCCAGGACTGGCTCGCAGCGCCCTGGTTCCTCGCCGAGACGTACTTCTACCGGCGCATCCTGGAGGCGACCGGCTACTTTCGGCCCCGCGTTGGCACCTATGGCCGCGACCCCTACGCCCGCCAGAAGCGAATGGGGCTCGAACAAACATCGCTGGCCGGGCTGAACGATGAGCCGCTGCCCCTCGATGCGGCGCTCCGTGGCGCGCTGTGGGGCAACCAGGCCGACCTGAGCCTCTGGCCCGCGGATACGAGTGACGGACCTGGCGGCGCCACCCTGCTGGCGGACGACGGCCCAGCGGTCCTGGCCTATCTCGACACGCTCATCGCTCGCTCCGCGACGGTGGATGTCGTGCTCGACAATGCCGGGGCCGAACTGGTGCACGACCTGCTCCTGGCCGACGCCCTGCTTGCCCGGGGCCTGCGGGTGCGGCTGCACGTCAAGGCTCACCCGACCTTCGTCTCCGACGCGACCGTTGGCGACACGCGCGACACCATAGCCTGGCTGGCAGAACGACCCGGCCCTGGCGCTGCCGCCGCCAGGCGGCTCATAGCCGCGCTGGCCACTGCTCGCCTGACGCTGCACGACGACTGGTTCTGGACCTCGCCCCTGGCCGGCTGGGAGATGCCCGAGGCGCTCTTCCACACCCTGGCGACGTCGGGATTGCTGATCAGCAAGGGGGACGCAAACTACCGCCGCTGGCTCGGCGATCGCCACTGGCCCGCCGACACGCCCCTGGAAGCCGTCCTGGGCTATGCCCCGGCCCCGCTCCTGCTGCTACGCACCTGCAAGTCCGAAGTGGCGATCGGCCTGGATCAGGCGCGCATTACGGCGGCAACGGCGCGCGATCCGCGGTGGATGACCAACGGGCGCTGGGGGTTGGTGCAGTTTGTCGGGATCACACCCTGAGTAGCCTGTAAAGTACGTTGCGTGGCATTTCACCTCCCCTCCCAGCCTCCCCCCGTTGGGGGGAGGCGCCGGACTCCCTCCCCCGGCGGGGGAGGGTTGGGGAGGGGGCAGAGGTACCGAAAAACTGAGGGGAGATGGGGAGGGGAAACCTGGTTTCCCCTCCGCCGTATTCGAACCAGCCCTTAGCCTTCAACCGCCTTCAGATCCTCGACGATCGGTTTGGCGGCCTCGGTCAGTTCGGCGTTCACCTCGCCAAACACTTTCGCGGTATCCTCGCGGTTGACGATGATCCGTTCCAGGCCCTTGCCGATGATCTGGTCGCCGTTGCGCACGAAGACGCGCGCGGCGTCCTGGGCGCGGGTCAGGGGAAGTTGCTCCACCGCAGTCTTGAAGTTGGGGTTCTCGGCGAAGAAGGCCTGCATCTCCGGCGACTGCCTGGTGCTGATGCGTACCGGCATATAGCCCGTGTCGCGCGCCCAGATGCCGGCCTGCTCGGGGTTGGTGGCGAAGGCGATGTACTTCATCGCCGCAAGCTGCTTCTCGGCTGGCGTTTCGGCGGGAATGGCCAGACCCGCGCCGCCGGTGCAGCAGCCGAAGCTGGTCTCTTTGGGCAAGAAGCCCACGCCGACCTCGAAGGGCGCGTTCTGGGTAATGCCCCTGAGGCCGCCGGTCGAGGCCAGCATCGCGGCCCCGACGCCACTGATGAAGTCCTTGTTGAGGTCCTGCACCAGGGTGGCCCAGCCCAACTCGTTGGCGGTGTCCTGGTAGAACTGGCCGGCCCGGAGGGTGTTCGGGTCGGTCATGGTCATGGTGAAGTCCGGCAGCGAGTACTGGCCGCCGTGCTGCCAGGTGACGCCCTGGAACAGCCAGGCAATGTAGCTGGCCCCGGTGGGGTGCAGGAAAGCGGCGCGGGTCAGTTTATCACCCTCTTTGACGACCAGCTTCGGCGCCCACTCGCCGAACTCGGCCCAGGTCTCGGGGGCGCGGTCGGGCAGCCCGGCCTCGGCCCAGAGCTGCTTGTTGTAGTAGAACAGCGGCGTCGAGCGGGCGAAGGGGATCCAGAAGTGCTTGTCCTGGCGCACGCCTTCGTTCAGTAGCACCGGCTCATAGTCGGCGAAATCCAGGTTGACCTGCTTCGCCAGGTCGTCAAGCTGCGTGATGGCCCCGGCCAGGTAGAAGCCGAACCACCAGACATCGGAGAGCAGCACGACGTCAGGAATGGTGCGGGCCTGCAGGGCCGCGGTAAACTTCTGGGCGGTCTCCTCGTAGCTGCCCTGGAACTGGTACTCGACCCGCACCTCGTTTTGCGACTCGTTGAAGCGCTTGACCATGGCCTGCTCGGCCTCGCCAAGCCCGCCGCTGAACGACCCCCAGTAGGTGATATTGACGGTCGAGCCGGTCTGGCTGACGACGGTGGGGGCCGCCGTGGTTGGGGCAGATGCGGTGGTAGGGGCGGGGGCCGTCGTCGGCGCGGCGGGCGCCTGGGCGCCACAGGCCGCCAGGGCCGTGGCGCCACCGCCGGCGATCAGCATCCGCAGCATCTGGCGACGAGACAGCTTGCGCTGCTCCATGCGAGGATCTCCTTTCTCCATTCTCGCGAGCATCTGTATGCACACGGGGGGCCCTCGGCCCCCCGGAGGTGCCTTTTATGAACCATTCCGAACCGGGCGGAGTCAGCACTCGGTTTCGGCAGATCGAAAATCCAAAATCCAAAATCGCATTATCCCTTCACCGCGCCGGTGGCGATGCCTTCCACGATGTAGCGCTGGACGAACAGGAAGACGATCATGACGGGGATAATCAGGAAGAGCGACCCGGCCATCACCACGCCCCAGTTGATGGTGCCCTCGCTGTTGCGCAGCCAGTAGATGCCAATCGGCAGGGTGCGCATATTGGCCGTGTTGGTGACGATCAGCGGCCAGAGAAAATCGTTCCACTTCGCCACCAGCGAGAGCAGGGCCATGGTCACGATGGCCGGCTGGGCCATGGGAATGACGATGCTCACCAGCGTGCGGAGGTGCCCTGCGCCGTCCACCCGCGCGGCCTCGATCACCTCGTAGGGCAGGGCCAGGAAGGCCTGCCGCAGCAGGAAGGTGCCATAGGCGATGGCCGCGCCGGGAATGATGATGCCGGCATAGGTGTTGATCCAGCCCAGCCGGGCGATGGTCAGGTAGTTGGGCACGATGGTGATCTCCACCGGCACCATTAACGCCGCCAGGAGCAGCAGAAAGACCAGATCCTTGCGCGGAAAGCGCAGAAAGGCCAGGGCGTAGGCCGAGGTGACGGCGAAGAACACCTCCAGGCCCATCCCGCCCAGAGTGGTGATGAAGCTATTCAGGTAAAAGCGGCCAAAGGGGGCCGCGTTCCATGCCGCCGGGAAGTTCGCCAGGGTCGGCGCCTGGGGGAACCAGGTCGGCGGGCCGTAGATCTCCGCCGAGGTTTTGAAGGCCGCGATCAGCGTCCAGTACACCGGCAGGCCGATCACCAGCAACGCCAGGAGCATGGCCAGGTAACCCGCGGCGCGCCAGCGGCGCCCGCGCCGCCGCGCCGCAGCGTTCTCGACCGGTTGCGTCAGGACCAGTTCGTCACTCAGGGCCATACGATCATCCATAGGATACGCGGCGCTCCAGGTAGCGCACCTGGATCAGCGTCAGGACCAGCATAATCAAAAAGAGCACCACCGCGACGACGCCGGCCTTGCCCGCGTCGTAGGTCACAAAGCCCAGTTCGTAGAGGTAGAAGATCAGGGTGGTGGTCGCGTTCACTGGCCCGCCGTCGGTCAGCACCTTGATAATGTCGAAGGCCTGAAAGGTCGCCAGGACGCTGGTGACCGAGAGGAAGAAGGCCACCGGCGACAGTCCGGGCAGGGTCACGTGGCGGAAACGGGCCCACGGCCCCGCGCCGTCCACCAGGGCCGCGTCGTAGAGTTCGCGGGGAATGCCCTGCAGGCCCGCCAGGTAGATCACCACCGCGTAGCCCAGGTTCTTCCAGACGTAGACCATAATCACCGCCGGCATGGCCCACCCGGTGGTTCCCAGCCAGTCGGGCGAGTTGAGGCCCACCAGACCCAGAAGCTGGTCAATCAAACCGTAGCGCGGGTCGAAGATGTAGCTCCAGACCACCGCCACCACCGCGCCCGACATCACCACCGGCGAGAAGAGGGTCGCGCGGGCGGCGTTGCGGAAGCGCAGGGGCTGGTTGATCAACAGCGCCAGGGCCAGCCCGAGCGTCAGGGTCAGGCCCACCGACCAGACGGTGAACACCAGCGTGTTCAGCACGATCTCCCAGAACAACCCGCTGGTGAATACGCTGATGTAATTGTCGAACCAGACAAAAGGTTTGACCGGGCGCAGGAAGTTCCAGCGCACGAAGCTCAGGTAGCCGTTGTAGATCAGCGGCCAGTAGGTGAAAATGCTAAAGAGGAGCAGATTGGGGCCGATCAGCAAGATGAACAGTAACCACTCACGCCGCTGGCGCGCTGGCGTTGATCGGGTACGTTGTTGAAGACTGGACATCAAGTTCTTGAATGGGAGCGACAGGGAGGGCGAAGCCTTCCCGGAAACCCTCTTCCTCGAGCCTTCGTGACCGCGCGAACGCGCGCCCCGGCAGAACCGGGACCGGACCGCCGCCGCGGGCGGAACAAAAGGATCGCGGAGGGCGCAGCCCTCCGCACCTCCCTCGAACTCGCACGTGGAACGCCGTGCAGCGAAACTGTTTCACATGCATCTTAGCCGTGTCGTGTTAATCAGCGTTAAGGTAGAGGTTAACTGTACGTAAAATAATAGTTAAAGAATGCCCTGAAGGCCCGATCACGGCGCGAAGAGGGGTTGGGTCGAGGCGCTGGAAAAAGGCGCGGCGACGGTCGGCCCTCCACCACCCGGCGCCCCCATCACCGCGTGCCCGGCCCGGAGGCGCCGCCATCAGCGCATCGCCCGCCCTCCATCACCGCGCGGGGTTGTCCCGCCTTCGCCAGCCGGTCAGCCGATCCACTCCCCACCCGACCCGCAGCCGGTGCTCCCGGCAATGGTCCAGACGTCATTGATTTCACTACTACGTGGTATGGTCGCAGTCACTGCCGTGTGCTATGATTGCTCACCAGAAGCGACCTTCTGCATCGCAACAGCACGGCAATGACTGACGACGCTCCGGTCTATATTCTCGTCGCCCCTGACCTCGCCGCCACGCCCCCTTCGACTGGCTCAGGGCAGGCGCCGGCCCTCCCTCACCCCTGCTCGACCAGAACCCCACCGCCATCTACCCGGCCTCCCTCGGTTCAGGGGTGGTTGAGCTGGTGCATGGGCCGTATTCTTCTCGGGAAACTGGTTCGGCCTGACCAGAGCGTACACATTTGCGCCCTGATTACCCTGGTATGTTGGGTTTAAGCGTCATACTGATCCAGGAGGTGGTGCGTGGATGTCTTTGAGCTTCGGAATCACATCGTTGGCACCTACTCCGCATACACCACGAGTTTCCTGAACATCGCCGACGAGGAGATGCGCGCGTTTGTGCAGGAGCGCCTTGATGCCGGTGAGCTCTGGCCCGACGCGCTGATCCAGCTCTCGCCGGCGTTTGCCTATGATCAGACCGTGGCCAGTCTGGCCGAGCATCATGTGCTCCACCCGCTTTGTGCGCAGATCTTCGGACGTCGTGAGGGTGAGTCGTTTACATCGCTTCGGCTCTACCGCCACCAGCGCGACGCGATTAACCTGGCGCGCGACCGCAAGCACTTTGTGGTGACGACCGGTACCGGATCGGGCAAGAGCCTGACCTATATGGTGCCGATTGTTGACCATGTCCTTCGAAACAATCCCGAACGCGGGCAGGTCCGGGCGATCCTGGTTTATCCAATGAACGCGCTGATCAATTCGCAGGAGCTCGGTATCACCGCGTTTCTCGACAATCTCCCTCCGGAGCAGCGTGCGCTTGTTCAGGTCGCCCGCTATACCGGCCAGGAGAGCGAAACACGCAAGACCGAGATTCAGCAGAATCCACCCCATATCCTGCTCACCAACTATGTGATGCTTGAGCTGATGCTGACCCGACCCGACGAGTATCGCTTCGTCGAGGCAGGTATGTCCAATCTGCAGTTTGTCGTGCTCGATGAACTGCACACCTACCGTGGCCGCCAGGGCGCCGATGTGGCGATGCTGATCCGCCGCCTGCGCGAGCGCTGTGGGAACCCACACCTGATCTGCATCGGTACCAGTGCGACGATGATCAGCGGGGAGGCCGGCCTCGATTCTCGCAGCGTGGTCGCAGGGGTGGCCAGCACGATCTTCGGGGCCGAGGTAGGTCCGGACCAGGTGATCAGCGAGACGTTGACCCGCGCGGTGCCGGTGCATCCTCGCCCGTCGGCGGCACAGTTGCGCACCATCCTCCAGCAGCCGCTTCCAGACGAGTTGGATCTTGAGCGTTTCCGCCAGCATCCGCTGGCGGCATGGATTGAGGATACGTACAGCCTCAGCGTTGACCCCCACACGAATGCCCTGGTGCGCACGACGCCGTTGAGCTTGCGCGAGGGTGCGCTCCGTCTGGCGGCTGAGACCGAGGTCGAGGTTGAACGCTGCGAGGAGGCGATCCGCCACTTCTTTCGGCTCGGCGCCCGTCGCCACGATACCACCGGCGCTCCCTTCGCCTTCAAACTGCACCAGTTCATCTCGCAGGGCGGCGCCCTCTATGCCACTGCCGCTCCGGCGCCGCGCCGAGAACTGACCCTCGAGGGGCAGCGCTATATCGGTGGACCTGAGAGCAACCGCCTGCTCTACCCCCAGGTCTTCTGCCGTGAGTGCGGTCAGCACTATGGGCTTTGTGCGCTCGATCCGTCGCTCAATCGCCTCGATCCCCGCAATCCGCTCTCCCGGGGTGAGGACGTAGAGCGCCCCGCCATCGCCGGCTACCTGCTGGTCGGCGATGAGGTCTGGACCGACGAAGATATCGACCGGCTCCCCGACTCCTGGTTCCGCATCACCAAGCGCGGCCGCAGCATTCAAAGAGAGTACAAGGAGTTTGTCCCCCGCCGGCTCTTCGTGCGGCCCGACGGCAGCCTGGCCAACAGTAGTGACTCCGGTGAGCCGTGCTGGTTTATTCCAGCCCCCTTCCTCACCTGCCTCCGTTGCGGTGTTGTCTATACGAAGCGCGAGGATGATTTCCGCAAGCTGGCCCGGCTCAGCAGCGAGGGCCGGAGTACGGCGACGACCCTGCTCTCGGTCGCGACGATCGACGAGTTGCGCCGCTCCGATCTGGACCGTGAGGCCCAGAAGTTGCTCAGCTTCACCGACAATCGGCAGGACGCCTCTCTGCAGGCCGGTCACTTCAATGACTTCGTAACCGTGGCCACCCTGCGTTCCGCGATCGCACGGACGATCACCGCTCGTTCCGAGGATGACCCGCTCGACCACGCCATCATCGCCCGTGAGGTCTGCAAGACACTTGCGCTGCCGCAACATGTCTACGCCAAGGATCCGGCCGAGACGCCGGGCGCCATACGCCGCAATGAGGAAGCTCTGGCCCTTCTGCTGGAGTATCGCATCTATGAAGATCTGCGCCGCAGTTGGCGGGTAACACAGCCCAATCTGGAACAGTGCGGACTGCTGCGGATTGACTATCTTGACCTCGCCGAGATCTGCCAGGTGTCTCGTTACTGGGAAGGCCACGAGGTATTGAAGGCATCTTCTCCTGCTGAGCGCGAGCGGGCCACGCGTATCTTGCTCGACCATATGCGGCGCGAGCTTGCCATTGATGCCCCGTGTCTCGACCCGGAACGCCAGGGCGAGTGGGTGAGCCGCTACAATGCACGGGTGAATGAGAATTGGCAACTCGACGATGCGGAGGTCTTCGCCCTGCGGCGGGCCACGCGCTTTTTCTTGCCCAGCGATGAGCCGCTGCCCTACGGGGGGCGCAGCCTCTCGGCGCAGACTGCGGTGGGCCGCTTCTTCCGCTCGCCCCAGGCCTGGCCCGTGCTCCACGAGCGCCTGAGCGAAGAGTCTTACGAGCAACTGCTGAAGGCGCTCTTGAAGGTCCTGGTCGGCGCGAACATTCTTGCGGCTGAGTACCGGGACGATGAGCTTAGCGCCGTGCAACTCCGCCACGATGCGCTGCTCTGGCGCCGGGGCGACGACCGCGCTCCCGAACCCGACCCGATTCGCTCCCGGCGCCTGGCCCGTAGCGAAACGATTGAACGTCCCGTAAACGCCTTCTTCCGCGATTTCTATCTGAGCGCCGCCGAGCGGCTGATCGCAGTGGAAGGTCGTGAACACACCGGCCAGGTTCGCCAGGAGGATCGTATCAAGCGCGAGGAGCAGTTTCGCGACGGCGATCTGCCGGTGCTCTACTGCTCGCCGACGATGGAACTGGGCATCGATATCTCCGACCTGAATGTCGTGCATATGCGCAACGTCCCGCCTACTCCGGCCAACTATGCGCAGCGCTCGGGTCGCGCGGGGCGTAGTGGCCAGCCGGCCCTGGTGCTGACCTACTGCTCGACTGGCAGCGGCCACGACCAGTACTTCTTCCAGCGCCCCCTGCAGATGGTTGCCGGCGCGGTTGCCCCGCCCCAGATCGAACTGGCGAACGAGGATCTGCTTCGCGCCCATATCCATGCGATCTGGCTCGCCGCTACCCATCTCGATCTCGAGTCGTCGATCCCGAGCATCATTGACACCAGCGTCGACACCCTCCCGCTTTATCAGGAGGTGCAGCGACGGATCGTGCTTGATGCTGAAACGATGCGGCGCTGCCGGACCATGTGCGAGCAGGTGCTGGCAAGTGTCATGCCGGCCCTGCGTGCCACCCCCTGGTTCCAGGCCACTCCCGACTGGTTGGGCGACCAACTGGCTCATGCGGCTCAGGCCTTCGACCGGGCCTTTGACCGCTGGCGTGACCTCTACCGCCTTGCCGAAGCGCAGTTGCAGGAAGCCTCTGCGCAACGGGGCCGCGCGCACCGGCGCGGTTCGCTCTCGCAGGCGGCGATCAAGGAGGCTGATCAACGCCATCGCGAGGCGTTGCGCCAGAAGGATATTCTCTGTAATGTGCAGACCAGCCGCAAGAGCGAGGCGGAGTTCTATCCCTACCGCTACCTGGCCAGTGAGGGCTTCCTGCCCGGCTACAATTTCCCGCGTCTGCCGGTACGCGCATTTCTGCGCACAAGCGGCGACGACGGGGTCTATGTGTCCCGCCCGCGCTTCCTGGCGCTGACCGAGTTCGGGCCGCAGAACATCATTTATCACGAGGGGCGCAAGTACCAGGTGGTGCGCTCGCTCATCCCCTCCGGTGACGCCGAGCGCCAGTTCCGGGCAGCCAAGGTCTGTATGCAGTGCGGGTATTTCCACGAAGGCCTCGACGATGATGTCTGTGTGCAATGTCGCACACCGCTCCGTGACAACCAGGCGAGAAGCTTCGAAAACCTCTTCGAGATGACGACCGTGAGCACGAAACGGATCGAGCGGATTACCTGTGAAGAAGAGGAGCGACACCGCGAGGGCTATCGGGTAAGCACGCACTATCGCTTCGCGACGGTCGGCGGTAAACTGCGCCGGACGCTTGCCGCCGTGCGCGGCGAGCGGCTGCCCTCGCTGACCCTGTGTTACGGCGGCCAGGCGACGATCTGGCGCATCAATCACGGCTGGAAACGCGCCAGGAGCGAGGGTTTCCAGCTCGACCTCAGCAATGGCCGTTGGAACCCCGGCCCTGAGGACGAGCCGGATGAGCAGGGGTCCGGATCGCCACGTGAGATCCGCCAGAATGTGCGCATCGTCGTTCACGATACGCGCAACATTCTGCTGCTCCAGTGCGATCCGCACCTGGCAGCCGATGATGAGCAGATCATCAGTCTCCAGTATGCGCTGCAGCGCGGGGTCAAGGAATACTTCCAGCTTGAGGAACAGGAGCTCCAGTCTGAGTTGATCGGCGAGGGGGCGCTGCGCCAGATTATGCTCTGGGAGGCGTCCGAGGGCGGCGCCGGCGTGTTGCGCCGCTTGCTTGAAGAACCACAAACCCTGGCCCGGGTCGCTCGCGCGGCACTGGAGGTCTGCCACTTCGAGCCGGAGACCGGGGCTGAGCGTAAAGACGGCGAGAAGTGTTCGCGCGCCTGCTATCGCTGTCTGCTCACCTATGCCAACCAGCCGCAGCATGCCAGGCTCAACCGCTACGCGGTGCGCGACCTGCTGATCGCGCTCGGCGGCGCCCAGGTGGCCCTCATCGAGGAGCCGACGCCGGCGCCACTGGAGACGGACCTCGCCGCCCCGGTGCGGCGGGTGCTCGCGTTCCTGCGTGCCAATGGCGGCCGGGAACCGATCATCGAGACCTCTGGCGCAATCACCTACTTGTGCCTCGGTCGAACCTGCCTGCTCTGCCCGGCGCCCGGCGCGAGCGTCGATCACGTGCGCACGGAGCTTGGCGAGCGGGGGCGGATTGTCCATACGATCGACCCGGATCGTGACGTCGGCGAGCAACTGGCCGAGTTCACCTTCTGGTAGGAGGTTCGGATGCCCGGCTTCGAGGTTGGCTCGCTGGTGCGCTGCCGTGAACGCGAATGGGTGGTGCTCCCCTCGGAGCACCCTGACCTGCTGATGCTGCGCCCGCTTGGCGGTGCGGAGGCGGAAGTCTGCGGCATCTATCTGCCGGTTGAGGGTAACGGTGTCGCTCCGGCTACCTTCCAGCCACCCGATCCGGCAACCGCGGGCGACTGCGTCTCTGGTCGTCTGCTGCGCGACGCCGCGCGGCTCAGTTTGCGCAGCGGCGCCGGGCCGTTTCGCTCGCTGGGCCGCATCGATGTGCGCCCACGCTCCTACCAACTGGTGCCGCTGCTTATGGCTCTGCGCCTCGAAACGGTGCGCCTGTTGATCGCTGACGATGTCGGGATCGGCAAGACGATCGAGGCCGGCCTGATCGCCCGTGAGCTGTATGACCGCGGCGAGATCCGCCGGCTGACGGTGCTCTGCCCGCCGCACCTCTGCGACCAGTGGCAGCGCGAGCTTGCCGAAAAGTTTGCCCTGGAAACCGTCGTTGTGCGCTCCAGTACGGCTGCTGCCCTGGAGCGGGGCCTGCCACGTGGCGATGTGAGTCTCTGGGAACATTATCCGATCACGGTCGCCAGTATCGACTATGTGAAGAGTGAGCGGCGCCGCGATAACTTCCTGCGCGCCGCCTCCGACCTGGTGATTGTGGACGAGGCCCATACGGCAACCGATCCGGCCGGGCGCGGCGCGGGCCAGCAACAGCGCTACGACCTGGTCCGAAGAGTCGCGGCGCGGCCCGACCGCCATCTCGTGTTGCTCACGGCCACCCCACACTCGGGTATTGAGGATGCCTTCAAGAGCCTGCTCGGCCTGCTTGACCCACGCTTCGCCGCCTTGAGCCTCGAACGCCTCTCCGACCACGAACGCGATGCGCTCGCCCGGCATGTTGTTCAGCGGCGCCGGGCCGATGTGCGCCACTGGCTGAATGAGGATACGCCTTTCCCGGCCCGCGAGTCGACGGAGGTGACCTACAGTCTTGCCCGCTCGGCCAGCTATCGCAGGCTGTTCGACGATGTCTTCGAGTTTACGCGCGAGCTGGTGCGCGAAAGCGGCGGGTCCGGCATGCCCCGGGTGCGCCAGCGCGCCCGCTATTGGGCCGCCCTGGCGCTGCTGCGCTGTGTGATGAGCAGTCCGGCGGCCGCTGAGAAGGCCCTGCTGGTGCGCGCTGCCGGCGAAGCGAGCCTGGAGGGCGAGGTTGATGCCGGGACGAGCGATGAGCTGTTCAGTGGCTATGTGGCCGATCCCACCGATCAGGAGTACGTGCAGGATCTTGAGCCGGCGATGGTGGTCGAACAGGGTAGCCCGGCCAGTGAACGCGCTCGCCTCATCCGGTTCGCTGCCCGTGCCGCCGATCTTCATGGGAAAGACGATCCGAAATTGCAGGCGCTGCTTCCGCTCCTGGAAGAATTGCTGCGCGATGGCTTCAATCCGATCGTCTATTGCCGTTACATCGCCACGGCAAACTACCTGGCCCGGCAACTTGACGGCCGCCTGAAGGTCCAGGGCGGCGCGGTGCGCGTGCTGGCCGTCACCGGCGAGCGCTCCGAGGAAGAGCGCGAGGCCCTGATCGACGAATTGAGCCACGCTCCGCGGCGCCTGCTTGTCGCGACCGATTGTCTCAGCGAGGGGATCAATCTACAGCATGCCTTTGATGCGGTTGTCCACTACGATCTGCCCTGGAACCCGAACCGCCTCGAACAGCGTGAGGGTCGCGTGGATCGCTACGGCCAGCGCGCGCCGAAGGTGCGCACGGCGCTGCTCTACGGCAAGGACAATCCGATGGACGAGGCGGTGATGAAGGTGCTGCTGCGCAAGGCGGTCAGTATTCACCGCACCCTCGGCATTAGCGTGCCGCTGCCGGTCGATAGCAACACGGTGGTCAACGCCCTGATTGCCTCGTTGTTCGAGACCGGCGCGCGCCAGTTGACCCTCTTCGACGCACACCATGAGGCTGAACTCGCGTCGGCTGCTGAACAACTGGCCGCCATCGAGCGTCGCTGGGACGATGCCGTGGCGCGCGAAAAGGAGAGCCGGACCCGCTTTGCGCAGCGCCGCATCAGGCCCGAAGAGGTCGCCCGCGAACTCGAGGAGAGTGACGCGGTGCTTGGTGAGCCGGCGGCAGTGGAAGCCTTTGTGCGCTCCGCCTGCGAGCGGCTCGGAGCGCCGCTGGTTCACCACAAGGGTCCAAAGGCCCGGTCTGAGTCTTCCGATCTCCGTGACCTGCGTGTCTTTGTGGTGAACCTCTCGCCATTGCCGCTGCCGGTGCGCGAGCGTGTCACTCACCTTGCCGATAAGCGCGGCGAGATGACCCTGACCTTCGAGGCGACTGCGCCCGCCGGGGTCGAGTGTGTTGGCCGCAACCACCCCTTCGTGGTGGCCCTTGCCGACTATGTGCTGGAGTCGGCGCTGACCCCTGGCGATGATCGCCCGCTCGCCGCCCGGTGCGGCCTGATCATCACCGATGCCGTGGCCCGAACGACGGTGCTGCTCTTGCTGCGCATGCGTGCGCTGATCGAGAGCCCGCGCCAGGCGGCCCCGGCCCTCGCCGAGGAACTGGTGGTGACCGGTTATACCCGTGAGGGCGGGGTGTATCACTGGCTCGCCGAGCCGGCTGCGCTTGCGTTGCTCCAGCGCGCCGAGCCGCGCGCGAATGTCAGCGCCGACGAGCGACGCCAGGGCATTGCCGAAGC
Source organism: Chloroflexaceae bacterium (assembly GCA_034431835.1). Lineage (GTDB taxonomy): Bacteria > Chloroflexota > Chloroflexia > Chloroflexales > Chloroflexaceae > JACAEO01. The sequence goes on from DAOUDA010000149.1 coordinate 14,740, forward strand.
CCTTGGGCAGCTTGCCGGCCTGGCGGACGAGTTGCAGGCCATCGCCGACAGCCGCGCTGCACGCCTGCGCGAGGCGCACCAGCGGGTGCGCGCCCAGACCGGCGGCGGGCGCGTGACCGTTCGGCCCTCCGGGCCACCCGATGTGTTGGGACTCTATGTGCTCTGGCCGCAGGATTAACCACAAAGACACAAAGGACACAAAGTTCTTTATGGATGCACGAACCAGAGCCGATCAGCTTTCCAAGGAGATTATTGATGCTGCGATCGAAATGCATCGCACCCTCACAAATAGTACTACAACGAAGGTTGGCCTTCTGCCGCATCAGTAAGCCGTACACCTGTCACCCTGAGCGAAGGCGTAGCCGAAGCGAAGGGTCTCGGATGGCATCACAGCCGGGATTCCTCGCTTCGCTCAGAATGACAACTCTCGTTGTAGTGATAGACAGAATAAGGTTCGGAACTTTGTGCCCTTTGTGCCTTTGTGGTGAATAACTATGCCCTACACAACCATCACAACCGAGGGCGGGCTGCTCCCCCCCGACATCCTCGACGCCGTCGCCGCTGGCGAGCTGGCGGGCCAGCGCCCCGAGGATTTTGGCCTGGAGCGCACGCGCAATCTCTCCGACCGCATCAGCGCGGCCTGGCAGGCGGCCCGCGGCCAGTGGGCGCTGTTCCAGACCTACCTCGAGGACCTCGGCGAGGGTGAGACGGCCACCTCGGAGACCCGTGAGCAGTGGGTTATCCCGCTGCTGCGCGTGCTCGGCTACACCTTGAGCCGCAACCGGGCCGCTTATGTGGTGGAGGGTCGCACCTATGCGATTTCGCATCGCGCCGGTGAAAGCGAAGACGCGCCGCCGGTGCACATCGAGAGCATTCGCAACAGCCTCGACGCCCGCCCGCCCTCGGGCCGGCCGCGCCTCTCGCCCCACGCGCTGGTGCAGGAGTACCTCAACAGCACCGAGCAACTCTGGGGCATCGTCACCAATGGCGAGCGCCTGCGCCTGCTGCGCGACTCGGCGCGCTTCACCCGCCCCGCCTACGTCGAGTTCGACCTGCGCGCCATGCTCGAGGGTGAGAAGTTCAGCGAGTTCGCCATCCTCTACCGCCTGCTACACCGCTCGCGCCTGCCCCTGAACGGCGCCGAGAGCGCGAACTGTCTCCTGGAGCAGTATTACCAGCAGGCCGTCGAGGCCGGCGGCCGCGTGCGCGAAGGGCTGCGCGACGGCGTTGAGGCCGCCCTGAAGCGGCTCGGCAACGGTCTGCTGGCCCACCCGGCCAATACCGAGTTGCGGGCCAGACTGGCCGAGGGCCGGCTGAGCCCCCTCGACTTTTACCGCCAGTTGCTGCGCCTCGTCTACCGGCTGCTCTTCCTGATGGTCGCCGAGGAGCGCGGCTTGATCGCGGCGGCGGAGGCTGAACACGAAGGCGCAAACGACACAAAGGCCGAACCGGATCTTTCTGATCTCCGCGCCTTTATGGTTCCTCCTCCGGATACCGCCCTGCGGATCTACAACGACCATTACAGCATCGGCCGCCTGCGTCGCCTCGCCGAGACTTCGGGCGCCGGGCGCGGGCCATTTGGCGACCTCTGGCTCGGCTTGCTCACCACCTTCCGCCTCTTCGAGGGCAGCGACGAAGCGGCCCCGCGCCGGCTCGGCCTGGCCCCCCTCGACGGCGACCTGTTCAGTGACGCCGCCTGCGCCGATTTGACGACCAATACCCGGCTCGCCAACGCCGACCTGCTGGCCGCTATCCGCGCCCTCTCGCTCTACCGCGACAGGGAGAGCAAGGGCCTGCGCCGCGTCAACTACGGCGCCCTCGATGTTGAGGAACTGGGCAGTGTGTATGAGAGCCTGCTGGATTATCGCCCGGTCATTACACCACAGAGGCACAGAGACACAGCGGAAGCATATACATCTGAAACTCTGTGCCTCAGTGCCTCTGTGGTGAAGTTCGATCTGGTCACGGGCACCGAGCGCAAGACCACCGGCAGCTACTACACCCGCCCCGAGCTGGTCAACGAGTTGATCAAGAGCGCCCTGGCCCCGGTGATCGAGCAACGGCTGCGAGCAGTTGAGGATCACCACAAAGACACACAGGATACAAAGGTTTCTGATCCTTCAGATCCTGGCGCCCTGCGCGCCTCGGTGGTGAAACAAAAAGAGGATGCGCTGCTAAGCCTCCGCGTCTGCGACCCCGCCTGCGGCTCGGGCCACTTCCTGCTGGCCGCCGCCCGCCGCCTGGGCCGCGAACTGGCGAAGGTGCGCGCCGGCGAGGACCAGCCCTCGCCCAGCCAGTTCCGTCGCGCCGTGCGCGATGTCATTCGCTCCTGTATCTTCGGGGTGGACCTCAATCCCCTCGCCGTGGACCTGTGCAAGCTGGCCCTGTGGATCGAGGGCCACTGCGCCGGGATGCCACTGAGCTTCCTCGACCACCACATCAAGCGCGGCAACAGTCTGGTCGGGACAACGCAAGCACTTGTGAGGCAGGGCATCCCCGATGAGGCCTACAAGCCCGTGACGGGCGACGACAAGGCCACGGCAAGCAGCCTCAAGAAGCGCAACCGGCAGGAGCGCGACCTGGCGCTCAAGCAGGGCATGGTCCAGCACGACATGTTCGCCGCCGGCAGTGGCGCCGCGCTCGACCTGGCCGGCGAGCTGCGCGCCCTCGACGTCGCCGGCGACGACAGCGTGGCGGCGGTGCGCGCCCGCGCCGCGCGCTACGCCGCCCTGCGCCGCCAGGCTCACGCCGAACGCGCCCGGTTCGACCTCTGGACGGCGGCCTTCTTCCAGCCGCTCACCGCAACCAATGCGCGCCATGTGCCGACGACGAAAGATGTGTTCGACTTCGACCCCACCGGGGAAAAGGCCCTCATGGCCGCGCCCCTGGCCGAAGAGGTCGGGTTCTTCCACTGGGAGCTGGAGTTCCCGCAGGTGTTTCACCACCAGGACACAAAGGGTTTTGAACGTTCAGATCTTCGTGCCCTTCGTGCCTCTGGGGTGAATACTGCCGGCTTTGATGTGGTGCTCGGCAACCCGCCCTGGGAGATGGTGCAGCTAGATCCACAAGAGTTCTTTGTTGGTAAAGATCAGGCAGTCGTTGATGCCCAGAACATGGCGGCACGCGAGAAAGTAATTGCCCAACTGGCGCAGACGAACCCGGTGCTCTACGCCGAATATCAGCAAGAGAAGCATCGCAATGAGGCGACTCAACGCTTTATCCATGTGAGCGGAAGATTTCCGCTAACCAGCTTTGGGCGCATTAATCTGATGGCACTCTTTGCCGAATGGTCACGCGATAACATTGCACTTCAAGGTCGGGCCGGGATCATTGTGCCAACTGGGATTGCCACCGATTCGTTCAATCAGTACTTCTTCCGAAGCCTGATACAGCGTAATCAGTTGCTCAGCCTGTACGACTTCGAGAACCGCGAGAAGATCTTCCCCGAGGTGCACAGTAGCTACAAATTCAGCCTGCTCACGATTGGCCGCACCACTGCGCCGACGCGCTTTCTGTTCTTCGCCACGCGGATGGCGCACCTGGCCGACGAGCGGCGGGCCTTCACGCTGACGCCCGAGGAGATCGCCCTGATCAACCCCAACACGCGCACCGCGCCGGTCTTCCGCACCGCGCATGACGCCGAACTGACGAAGACGATCTACCGCCGCGCGCCGGTGCTGATCAACGAACGTACCGCCAGCGCCACCGTAGGGACGCAGCGCGCTGCGTCCAATCCCTGGGGGGTGTCGTTTCTGCAGATGTTCCAAATGTCCAACGACAGCCACCTCTTCCAGAGCGCCCCGGGCGCGGGGCTGCTGCCGTTGTACGAGGCGAAGCTGTTGCATCAGTTCACCCACCGCTGGGCGACGTATGGGAGTTCACCACAAAGGCACAACGGCACAAAGGATGAAGAAGACAGCGGTGCCCGCGACCTGACCCCGGCGGAACTGGCCGACCCGGCGGTGACGGTGACGCCGCGCTACTGGGTGCCCGCCGCCGCCGTCGAGGAGCGCCTGGCCGGGCGCTGGGCGCGCGGCTGGCTGCTCGGCTTCCGCGACATTG
>DAOUDA010000150.1:0-21602 GCA_034431835.1 Chloroflexaceae bacterium
GTATGGGGGGTGCAATCCCCTCCCCGCGCCCCTCCAGGACGGTAATGGCTCCAGTCTTAACCCAGGCCGAAAGCCACCATCAGGATGCGCCAGCCGGCGAGCAGGCCAAACACGCCGGTGACGAGCAGAGGCGCGCCAACCATCACGAGCGTACCGATGCGCGTTCCCGAGGAGGCGCCGGCGCTAACGAAGTGTACGGGCAGTTCCCGTGACAGGGTGACCCAGCCGCCCCAGAGGGTCAGGGCGCCGAGGATGGCGAAAGCGATTGCCGAGCCAATCGCGATAATGACGCCGAGTGCGAACATGCTGGTCCTCCTTCTGCAAGTTACTCCGGCGGGAGCGCCGGGAGACACGAAGCGGCATACAGCGCCGCGCCAATCACGCCCGCCTCGTTGCGCAAGTGAGCCGGAACCACCTCAACCGACGCCGACAGCAGGGGGCCGAACTCGTCGAAAGCCTTGCTGGCGCCCCCGCCGACGATGATCAGATCGGGCCAGATCAGCGCAACCACGCGGTTGAGACACTCATCAAACAAGGGGGCCCACGCGGTGAAGCTGAGGCCCTTGCGCTTGCGGGCGGCCTCGGAGGCGCGGCGTTCGGCGTCCTTGCCGCGGATCTCGATGTGCCCCAGTTCGGTATTCGGCAGCAGTGCGCCATTGACAAACAGGGCCGTACCGATACCGGTGCCTATGGTCAACATCAGCACCACGCCGTCGCGCCCACGCCCGGCGCCAAAACGCATCTCGGTGATCCCGGCAGCATCGGCATCGTTGAGCAGGGCCACAGGTTGGCCCAGGGCCTCCTGGAGGCGCTGCCACCCATCAAGGCCGATCCATTCGGGTGCGATATTCGATGCCGTGCGCACGATCCCATCCTTGACGACGGCGGGCAACCCACAACCAACGGGGCCATGCCAGCCGAAGGATTGCACCAACCGGGCCACGGCGATACTGACCGCCTCAGGGGTCGCCGGTTGAGGGGTCAGGACATGTTGCCGGGGCGTGAGCAGGGCGCCCGTGGCGATGTCAACAATCGCCGCTTTGATGCCCGTGCCGCCGATGTCAACACCCAGGACGTGCATACCGGTTACCTAGACCACGAAGCGACCGGGGTTCAGAATACCAGCCGGATCCCAGCGCGCGCGCAGGGCGCGCATCACATCGATGCCTTCGGGGAGCGGCCCCCAGAGATCGATGGCGCCGGCAAGGGCGGGAGGCGCTTCTTCAGCCACGAGGTAGCCGCCGAGGACGCCGAGTTCGATGCGCGCCTCGAGCAGGGCCTGATCCACGGCCTCGGCGCTGGCCGCGCCGGTGAACCAGCGGCTGAAAATAAGACCAGCAGCGGCAACGCCAATCTGGGCCGGCAGCCACCCGTTACGGCGGGCCACGCGTTCCAGCAAGCCGGCCACCGCGCCCAGAGCACTGGAGGGAGCGCCGGCGCGAAGCAGGAGCGCGCCGTCGGCGGCGGGCGCCATTGCGTCCGAAATGGCGCGCCACACCAGCGCATCTTCCTCCGGGGGCGCCGCGATGACCCGCGCGCCGAGATAGGCGCACCGGCGTTCGGCCTCGTGCACCTGGCCCGACACGGCCGCACCGGCGCCGGCAAAGCGGGCGATGACCGAGATATGGTCAGGTTGACCCTCCAGCAAGGCCCGCAGCGCCGGGATACGATCGGCGGCGTGGCGGTTGAGGGCCACCAGGGCCAGAGGTTGCAGCGGCGCGGCGCGGAGATGTTCAACGGCGCGCACCGGTAATCGCGGGTCGGCAAACACGGCGATGAGGGTGCGAAAGTGTTCGGGCAGCGGCGCGACCTTGAACGTGGCCTCGGCAATCACACCAAGGGTGCCGAAGGCGCCGATATGGAGCTTATGGGCATCGCAACCAGCCACATGCTTCACCACCTGGCTGCCGCTCTTCACCAGGCGCCCATCGCCCAGAGCGACGCGCATGCCCAGGGTCCAGTCGCGGGGGGAAGCATGGCCGAGACGTACGGCCCCCGTGGCGCCACTGGCGAGCAGGCCGCCAATGGTGGCACGATCGGGGTGCGCGGGGTCCCAGGGGAGCCACTGGCCATGGCGAGCCAGACACGTCTGCAGGGTCTCCAACGTCACACCAGACTCAACCGTGATCACCTGTTCTTCGGGATGATAGGCTACAATGCGGTTGAGGCGCCGGGTAGCGAGGGCCACATCGTAGCGCGCGGGGCGGCGCCCGACATGCTGGCGCGTACCGCCGCCCCAGGGCACGAGCGCCAGGCCGCGTTCGTGGGCCTGGCGCAGCGTCTCCGCCAGTTCAGCGGGACTGGCCGGTTCGGCAACGGTATGGGGTCTGAGGCCGTGCAGCGCGTACTCGTGCATCTTCCACCGCTCAAGGAGGAACAACCGATGCATCATAGAGCCGGCGCGACGGAAGCCTGACGGCTACTTGGTGCGCACCCGGCGCTTCAGATCCGCGGCTGGCTTGCGGAACGACAGGACATCCAGCGTGCCCCGCGGATAGCTTTTCGTGAACTGCGCCAGGCCGGCGGGGCTGCGGCGCCAGTAGATCGAAATCGCCAGCACCCCCAGCAGCAGCGGCATGACCACGAGGAGACTGGCCGGCTGGCCGCTGTTCAGGCTGTAGGCCAGGTAGCCAAACACGCCCAGCATCAGCAGCGCCTGCAAGGCCGGCAGCAGCAACATCCGCTCACGCAGTTGCACGTAGGCATACACAAACGCAAAGGCGTACCACACCTCGATGACAACCACGACGAGGAAGAAGGCCCAGAGCCACACGGTATGCTCCTGTTTGCGCAAAACTGTTTATCGTATCATAGCACACCCTGGCCGTTTTGGTACGCAACGTGTGCTATAATCGCCACCTGGTTGCAACGGCGATCCAGCGTATCGAGGGGCCTATGAACGATCGTCCAAGTATCACGGCATTCTTTCCGGCGTTCAACGATGCTGGCACGATCGGGAGCATGGTTGTTGGGGTCATACGCACGCTGGAGGAACTGACCGACGACTACGAGGTGATCGTCGTCGAAAACGGCAGTACCGACTACACCGTGCCGGTTCTCGAGGAGTTGGCCCGGCACTACCCCCGCCTGCGCGTGTTTACCCACCCCCAGCCCCTGGGCTACGGCGGCGCCCTGCGGGTCGGCTTCGCCAGCGCCACCAAAGACCTGATCTTCTACACTGACGGCGACGCGCAGTACGATCCACGGGAACTCCGACTGCTGCTGCCGGCCCTGCGGGATGATGTTGATATCGTCAACGGGTGGAAGATCGACCGGGGCGATCCGCTGCACCGCAAGATCATCGGGCGCGTCTATCACCATACGGTCAAGCTTCTGTTCGGCTTCCAGTTGCGCGACGTCGACTGCGATTTCCGGCTCATCCGGCGCCACGTTTTCGACGTGATTGAACTCGAGTCGGACAGCGGCACGATCTGTCTGGAACTGGTAAAGAAGCTCCAGGACGCCGGTTATCGCTTCGCCGAAGTACCGGTGCACCACTATCACCGGACCTACGGCCAGAGCCAGTTCTTCAATTTTCCGCGGCTCTGGCGCACCGGCGTGCAGTTGATCCAGCTCTGGTGGAAACTGGTCATCCGGCGCGAACACATGGCGCAGATCGCGCGGCGCCGCGCAGAGGTTGCGGAGGTGCAGGGGTAGCGTCCCCTCCGAACCTTACCGGTCCGGAAAACCTTTGAGTTCTGAGCAAACCATACTGCGAACCAGCGAAACCATGGAACGAACCGCTGAATTGCGCGCGACATTCGAGGGTAGCCGGGTCCTGATCACCGGCGGGGCCGGGTTCATCGGATCGAACCTGGCCCATACGCTGTGCGATCTCGGCGCCGCGATCACGATTGTCGACTCGCTGATTCCTGAATACGGGGGCAACCTGCACAACCTCTACGCCATCCGCGACCGGGTGCGGCTGAACATCGCCGATGTGCGCGATGAGCACTCGATGAACTACCTGGTGCAGGGCCACGATTACCTCTTTAACCTCGCCGGCCAGACCAGCCATCTGGACTCGATGCGCGATCCGTATACCGATCTGGAGATTAATTGTCGCTCCCAACTTTCCATCCTCGAATCGTGCCGCAAGCACAACCCCACCATCAAGGTGGTCTACGCCTCGACTCGCCAGATCTACGGCAAGCCCGATTACCTGCCGGTGGATGAGCGGCACCTCCTGCATCCCACCGATGTCAACGGGATCAACAAGATGGCGGGTGAGTGGTACCACATTCTGTACAACAACGTCTATGGCATTCGCGCCTGCGCCCTGCGCCTGACGAACACCTACGGCCCGCGCATGCGTGTCAAAGACGCCCGGCAGACCTTCCTGGGCATCTGGATCAAACGGGTGATTGATGGCGAACCTGTCCAGGTCTGGGGAGACGGCTTGCAAATCCGCGATTTCACCTACGTAGATGATTGTGTGGAGGCGCTGCTGCTGGCGGCGAAGGAGCCAGGCGCCTATGGCCAGGTCTTCAATCTGGGCAGTGACGAGACGATCAACCTGCGCGACCTGGCGGCGCTGTTAATCGAGGTCAATGGCGCGGGTTCCTACGAGATCATCCCCTTCCCTGCCGACCGTAAGCCGATTGACATCGGCGACTACTACGGCGACTACCGGCGCATCCAGGGACGCCTGGGCTGGGCGCCGCGGGTGCGTCTGCGCGAGGGACTGGCGCGCACCCTGGCATACTACCGCGAGCACCGTGAACACTACTGGTAGTCGCCACGCGGCTGCGCTCCGCGACGGCGAACGCAGGTTCCCTGAGGACTCCCGGGCCCTCCCGGCGGGCGCAACCGCGCCCGCCCAGACTCTCGCGCGCGGGGCCGATAGTCACAAGAACTGCAACAAAGCCGCCGTGCCATCCGTCTGATACGCAGAAGCCGCCTGGCTGATGACGGAAAAGGAGTGCAACCATGTATCCAGCCCCCCGGCTCGAGCGTAGCCGTTCCGACGCCATGATCGCCGGTGTCTGCGGCGGTCTGGCCAGGTATCTGAATATTGACTCGACGATTGTGCGCCTGGTGTTTGTGCTGCTGGCCTTCAGCGGCCCGGCGCTGTTGATCTATCCGTTGCTCTGGCTGGTCATGCCCCGCGAGCGTCCGGTGAACCCCGGCACGCCGGCGACGCCCCCCGGGCAGGTGTTTGTCGCCACGGGCGAGACCCAGCGCCTGCGCCTCGACCCGATGACGGGCGCGCCAAACGAACCGGAGGAGATTCCGATCTCTAACCTGGGAACGGGTTCGACCACCAATCGCGCTAACGGGCGCGGGCGGCTCCTGGGCTACATCTTGCTGGGTCTGGGGGTGTACCTGGTCCTGCAGATGGTCTGGCCAGGCATCGGGTCACTGCTCTTCCCGGCGCTGCTGATTGTTGGCGGGATTTATCTGCTGCGCCGGGCTGGATGATCAACCGCTTGTTCTGAGGAGGGTCCGGGAGGGCTTCGCCCTCCCGGAGCTTTTTTCTGGCATCAATTCTGGGCCAGTTCCCGCAGCCGGGAAGGATTGAGCAGGGTGATCCCCGAGCGATCCACATCGAGCAGCCGGGCGTCGCGGAACTGGTTGATGACCTTGGTGACCGTCTCGCGGTAGGCGTTGATCATTTCCGCAAGTTGCTGGTGGGTGCGGCGCGGCACGCGCTGCTGAGGCTTCTGCCCGGCGGTTTGATCTTCGGACATCTCGAGCAACACCGAGGCCAGGCGCGCCGGCACGGACTTGAAGGCCACCTCGTCGATGCGTCGGCTGACGGTCAGGCGATACTGGCCAAGGACCTCGATCAGCGCGGCCCCCAGGTCGGGCTGGCCGTGCAGGGCCCGAAGCACGGCAGCGCGGGGAACAGCAATTACCCGTACCGGCTGCAGCGCCACGGCGAAGGTATCGTAGCGCTCGCTGCCATCAAGGGCGCTGTGACCAAAGACCTGCCCTGGCTCGACCACCTTGACGGTAAGCACCCGCCCCTCGCTGGACAGCATCTGGAGGCTCACCTGGCCCGTCTGGAGCAGGTACAGCGTCTGCGCGGGCTGGCCAGGGGTGTAGATTGAGTTGTGGCGCCGGAAGGTCTGATTCGAGCCCAGGGGCTCGAGCACAGACCACAGCCGCTGCTGTACCGACTCGTCGCCACGATGTGCAGTTGTCATGCGTTCCTCCAGCTGCCGAAGATTCTCACGCTGCTCGCCTGTGCGGCCTGGTCGCAAAACGCCGGGAGGGAGACCGTCTTTGTGGGAGGGCGAAGGCTTCCCCAACACTTCCAATTCACCGGGCGGGGTGTGCCCCTGAGTACTCTGTAACCAGAGTCTTTCGCCAGCCCCCCGCCCCCTCCCTCGCTGGGGAAGCGAGGCCAGCGCCTCCCCCAACGGAGGGAGGCTGGGGTGGCGGAAATGCCGCGAAACGTACTTTACAGACTACTGAGGGCGTCGGCTACCCCAACCCTCGCATCCACCGGGCCGGGCAGACCTGGAAGAGCTGCGCCCGCCACGACCGTCCCATCTGGCGGGCCAGGGCGCCCCGGTTGTCCCGATCGTTTGCTTAGATTGTTGTATTGTATCATACGTCCATTACTTTATCCGAACACGTCTGGGCAGATTCCGGAAGGGCACGGCCCTCCCTGACCCTCCCACGGACGAACCCTGCTCCCTTCGGCAACTGCTATAATGGGCGCATGAGCATGCTTCCCACCCGTCACCTGTTCTGGGCCAGCCTGGTGGCGGCCCTGGCGTTCCTGGCAGTGTTGGCCGGCTGCGATCTTGCCGGCGGTCCCTTCGCTTCCAACCCTGGCGCTCAACCCACCCCTTCTCTCTCCGCGACCGTCGCGCCGCCGACGCCGACGGCGCTGCCCCGCGGCGGCAACCTGACGGTGCGTCTGGAGGCCGATGTTCCCGAGTTGCGCCCCTGGCAGCCCCGCTCGCGGGGCGAGGAGCAGATGATCGGCCTGCTGTATGGCGGATTGATGCGGCTCGACGCCCAACTGCGGCCCGTGCCCGATCTGGCCGAAGGCTGGGAGACGACCCCCGATGGCCGGACGCTGACCTTTACCCTGCGCAGCGGTCTGACCTGGCACGATGGAGCGCCGCTCGATGCCTCGGACGTGCTGTTCACGCTGGAGCGGCTGCGGGGGTTGCCGATGACCTCGACGGCGCTGCTGGCCGATCTGCGCTACATCAGCGCGGCTACGGCGCCGACGAGCAACACCGTGGTGCTGACGCTCACCAGCCGCTTCGCCCCGCTGCTGGCCTCCCTGGCCGTGCCGGTGCTGCCCGCCCACGTGCTGGAGAACCGTGACATCGCCAGTTTCAACTTCTGGGAGGCCCCGGTCGGCAGCGGTCCTTTCCGATTGGCCGAGCGTGATCCCGGCCGCGCCATTGTGCTTGAACGCTTCGAGGCGTTTCACCGCGGGGCGCCATTGCTCGACCGGGTGGCCTTCGTGGTTGCCCCCGATCCCGAGGTGGCCCGCCGGGCCCTGACCGATGGCCGGCTGCTGCTGGCGGAGTTGCCCTGGAGCGATCCCGCCTCACTGGCCGCCCGTCTGCCCGGCTCGTATCTGAGCGCGTACCCCGAGAACGGGTACTACTTCCTCGGCTTCAACCTGCGCGAAGGGCGCCCCTTCGCCGACCGGCGCCTGCGGCGCGCGCTGGCGCTGGCGGTGGACAGGCCCCGGCTGGTCGAGGCGGTGACCAACGGCCAGGGCATCCCGATCAACTCGAGCGCGCTCCCCGGTTCCTGGGCCGACCTCACCCCTCCGCCCGGCGGGGGGGCCGATCTCGACGCGACACGGGCGCTGCTCGACGAAGCGGGCTGGACGTTGCCCGCGGGGGCGACCATTCGCGAGCGCGAGGGGAAACCGCTGCGGGCCACCCTCTACGTCCGCGGCGACGACCAGCGTCGCGTCGCGGCCGCCGCGCGCATCGCCGAGACGGCCGCGGCGATCGGGATGCAGATCGAGGTGCAGCCCGCCGACTTCGCCTCGGTGATCCTGGCACGTTATGCCCCGCCCTTTGATTTTGACCTGCTGCTGGGAAGCTGGAGCAATGGCGCCGGCGATCCCGACTTCGCCGATGTCATGTTCTACGACCCCGACGATTTCGCGCTGTTTCACTCCAGCCAGCTCATCCAGGGTGAAAGCGACGCCCGTTCGACGCGCAACTTCGTTGGCTTCAGCGACCCGGCCTACGACAATCAGGCCCAGGCCGCCCGCCAGCTCTACGGCCTTGAGGAGCGCGCCGCGGCGATGGTCCAGACCCAGGCGCGCGTCGCCGAAGAACTGCCCTACCTCTTCCTCTGGGCCGATCGCCTGCCCGTGGCCCTCAACGGGCGTGTGAGCACCCTGGACGGCCCGGTGACGCTCGCGTCGCCCCTGTATATGTGGAACATCGAACGCTGGTACCTGCTGCCATGAACCCGTTTACCCAACGCGAGCGTATTACCGATCCGGAACGCTTCGCTGGACGCTGGCGCGAGGTCGGCATGGTCTTCGAGCGCATCGAAGCGCGCCGCCCGGTGCTCCTGACCGGGGCGCGTGGCACGGGCAAATCGTCGTTGCTGACCCACGTGGGCCAATCGGCGGGCGCGGTGCTGGAGGACCCGACCCTGGAGGCGCTCTACCTCGATGTGGCCCTGCTGCCCGACGCGGCCACGGTCTACCGACTGATCGCCAACGCGCTGGGGGGCCGCGGCGATAGCCCTGACGCGGTGGAGAAGGTTCTGAGCCGCGCGGGACGCACGGTGCTGGTCTGCCTGGATCATACCGAAGCGGCGGTTGAAGCCGGATGGGGCGCCGAGATGCTGGAACGCATGGCCCGCCTGGCGCGCCGCAGCGTCCCGGGGGAACCAGGCGGCCTGGCGCCCCGCGGCGAGGGGGTCTTCGACTTGCTGCTGGTGGCCGCAGGAGGCGCCACAGCGCCAGAGCTGAGCGAGCCGTTCGCCCAGGTGCGCCTGGGGGCCTTCGCGCCCGCCGAGGTGAGGCTGTTCGCCGAGGCTTACCTGGATGCGACGGGGGTGGCCTTTACCTCCGCCGAACTGCGCGAAGCGGCGGCGATCAGCGCCGGCCATCCGGCCTATCTGCAACGGGCCATGTTCCACCTGTTCGAGGCCTATGGCCGTCCCGACTACGACTGGCGCGCGGCCTACCTGGCCGAGGCCCGCGAGCGGCCGGTGCCCGGCGCGCCGCTGCCCCCCGAGGCTTTTGTGGGCCAGGGCGACATGGCGCGCGATGAGGGCCAGGGCGGCGACCTGGTCACCCGGCAGGCCCCCGCGCTGCCCGCCGCGCCCCCCGGCGGCGACCTGGGCGGGCTGCTCAACGCGGCGCTGCCCCTGGTGCTGGCCCTGATTGCCCTGCAGGTCCTGGGAAACTGGTTCGTGGCCCTGGCGGTGCTGGTCGCCGGGTACGGCGTCGTGGCGGCGCTGGCGCGCCGGGGGCAGTAATACGATTTTGGATTTTGGATTGCGGACCGGGCGTGTCGGTGAGATTTAGTGATTGTGAATAGCAAAGCGCATGTGAAACTAGATCCAGGGAGAAGGAGGAGCAATGCCTGGCCCGAAGAACTATCTGATTGACATGGACGGGGTGCTGGTGCACGGGTCGCAACCCATTCCCGGCGCCAATGAGTTCATCAAACGTCTGCGCGCCGTCGGAGCGCCGTTTCTGGTGCTCACCAATAACCCGACCTATACGCCACGCGACTTGTCGGCGCGCCTGGAACGCATCGGTCTGGAGGTGCCGCCGGAGGCAATCTACACCTCGGCGCTGGCCACCGCCCGCTTCCTGCACAGCCAGCATCCTGATGGCACGGCGTATGTGATCGGCGAGGCGGGCCTCACCACTGCCATGCACGACATCGGCTACACCATGACCGACCACGACCCCGATTATGTGGTCGTGGGCGAGACGACCGCACTCAGTTACGAGCGGCTAACCCGGGCGGTGCGCTTCGTGGCGGCGGGCGCACGGTTCGTCGCCACCAATCCCGACGTGAGCGGCCCCGGCGACGGGGGGATCGTGCCGGCATGCGGGGCGATCACCGCCCTGATCGCCGCCGCCAGCGGCGTCAAGCCGTACTTCGTGGGCAAGCCCAATCCGCTGATGATGCGCACCGCCCTGCGCACCCTCGGCGCCCACTCCGAAGAGTCGGTGATGGTCGGCGACCGGATGGACACCGACATCATCGGCGGCACCGAGAGCGGTATGGAGACCATCCTGGTGCTTACCGGCGTGACCCGCCGCGAGGATGTGGATCGCTTCCCGTACCGTCCGACGCGGGTGCTGGGGTCGGTGGCGGAGATCGAGGTGTAGGGAGGACGAGGCCCCTCTCAGGTGTAGGGTTTTTCGAGCGCGAAGGGGTTTTCGGCGTTCCGGGGCGCTTCCGATCCTCACCCCCCTGCCCCCCTCTCCACCGTAGGTGGAGAGGGGGGATCTGGGCGTCCTGATGCCCCAGATGGCAAATGCGACGCGAGGATGGGCCGGAAAACCCTACACCTGAGAAGGACCAGGCCCTCCCGCTCACGAACATGCCGGAGGCGCCGCTAAAACCGCACCCCTTCAAAGAGATCGCGCTCACGCAGGCCGGGCGGCGCTTCGGGATAGGCGCGCATGAAGGTTTCGTAGCTGCCGAAGAGGCTGAGGAGACGCGTCAGGAGACCGGCCCGGCCGCCGCCCTGGCTGGCGTGGCAGGCCCCGGCGGCCTGACGCGCCTCCAACACCGGTAGCACGTCGATGCGGGCGTGAACGGGAAACTCTACTTCGGCCAGGGCGGCGAGATCCACGTCCTGGTTCCGCCCAAAACGTCGCGGATCGCGCCCAAACAGGGGCATGAGCCACACCACGGTGCGCAGCAGGCGCCGCGGGAAGGTGAGAAAGTAGAGCTTCTGCGGCTGGTGGGCCGGCAGGTCGCCGGGGTAACGCGCCGGGTCGCCCGCCGCGTGAAAGGCCGCGACGGCGGCCTGTTGAATGGCAATATGGTCGGGATGGCGATAGCCCCCGATCGGGTCGAAGGTGATGATCACCTGCGGGCGCAGCCGGCGGATCTCCTGGGTGACGCGGGCGGTTACGGCATCGAGGGGTTGCGCTGCCAGGGCCTCGGGGTGCTGGTTGGCGGGAGAACCGGGCATGCCCGAGTCGCGGTAGCCGAGCATGGTCACGCTGCTCAACCCCAGGGATCGGGCCGCGCAGCTCAATTCGTCGCGGCGGCGCGCGGCGAGGGAAGCGTAGCCCTCCAGGTGCTCCGGGTCGCTCGAACCTTCTTCGCCGCCGGTGGCGCAGATCAGGTGCACACGGGCGCCGCTCCAGGCGTAGCGCGCCAGGGTGCCCCCGCACCCGAAGCTCTCATCGTCGGGGTGGGCGAAGATCGCCAGGAGCGTCGGCCACAGGCCATCCGTGGCCGTAGTCGGGTCGTTTTCTAGCCTGAAAAGCTGTTCGTCGGTAACCATAGTTGTATAATACTCAGAGGTTTTGTCCGCTTCTTGTAGTATAGCCTGATTCACCGACAGCAACCGGGCCGCGACCGCAAAACGGAGGGTCTGGGAGGGCTTCGCCCGCCCACGAAGAATCTCAACGTATGGTCAACCAGCGCAAGTATCCCTACGCCGCGCACCGCGTCGCGGCGGAGTTGACTCCCATCCCTCACCTGCAACGGGCGCCTTACAGCAGCCCGACCGAGCCGCGACGCATCGTTACGGACGATGGGGTGAGCCTCGCCGCCACGCTGTGGCGACGCGGCGCCGGCCGGCTGGTGATCATCTGTCACGGCTTTGCGGCCTCGCAGCGAACGGCCTCGATTGTCTGGCTGGCCGAGCACCTGGCCGGCCCCTACGATGTGTTGACCTTCGATTGGCGTGGCTATGGGCAGAGCGAGGGCCTGGCCACCTTTGGCGGGGCCGAGGCCCGCGACCTGGCTGCCGTGCTCAAGGCGGCCCGCGAGTGGGGCTACCAGCGGGTGGTGGTGGTAGCTGAGAGCATGGGCGGGCTGATCACCCTGGCGTCGCTCGGCGCTGCGAGCAACACTGCGGATTTCCCCTTCCCCGACGCGGTGGCCACCGTCAGCGCCCCGGCGGCCTACGAGCTTACCGGCGGCCTGCGCCCGCACCTGGTCAGACATGTGGCCCCCGTCTCCTGGCTGCGCCCGGTGGCGCCATTGCTGGGGTTCCGCCTGGGGGAGGTGCAGCCGCCCACGCCCCTCGAGGTAGTGGAGCGCATTCGCCTGCCGCTGCTGGTCATCCACGGGGACCGCGATACGACCGTGCCGGTGCGTAGCGCCTATCTGCTTAACGAGCGCAACCCGGCGATCAACCTGCGCGTCTACCCCGGCGTCGATCACGCCATCGTGGGTATGCGCGCCCGCAGCCCGCGCCTGCTGCTGGCCGACCTGCGGGCGCTGGTGGAGGAGACGTAACACGATTTTGGATTTGGGATTTGGGATTTTGGGTTGCTGGTAATGGTAAAAGATGCCCGTTTGCGGAGCGCACACTGCCGCGGTGCGCCCACTGGCAACTGGCTATTAAGTTGTATTTTGCATACCATCGCCCTGGTCATGTCGTGCACGGCCCCTGGTCGTACCATGCACCGCCGCTGTCATTCTGAGCGAAGCGAGGAATCTTCCGCCCTCGTCGCTGGAAGACCCCTCGCCGAGTTTACCCTGAGCCCTTCGCTTCGCTCAGGGTAAACTCCGCCGAAGGGCTCGGGGTGACAGACAGCCTCGGCACACCAATCAGAACAAGTATCACGGTAGAACTATCGGCTAACGGCTAACGGCTATCGGCTATTGGCTATTGGCTAACGGCTAACGGCTAACGGCTAACGGCTAACGGCTAACAGCTATTGGCTATCGGCTATGCCCGAGATTACGCTCTTGATCGGCCCCGCCGCGGCGGGCAAGACCGAAGCGGCGCTGCGCGAACTGGCCGCTCCGCGACGGGGTCGCGCCATCCTGCTGCTGCCGAGCGACCTGCATCGCCAGCGCCTCCTGCCGCGCCTCACGTTAAGCGGGCTTACGGTGGGACCCTTCGCGCGTGTGGCGGGTGCGCTGGTACGCGCTGGCGGGGCGCGCCTCCGGCTGGCGAGCCAGGCCGCGCGCACGACTGCGCTGCGCGCCGCGCTGCGCGCCGAGGTGGCCGGGGACCGGTTGCCCCAGTTTGCCGGAGTGGCGACGAAGCATGGTCTGGTGCAAGAGGCCCTGCGCCTGATCGGCGAATTGCACGCTGGCGCAATTGACCCCGAACGCCTGGCCAGCGCCGGTGTGACGCCCTACGACGCCGAGCTGGCGGCGATCTACCGCGTCTACCTGGCGGCCCTCGATCGGCTGGGCATGACCGATGAGGAGGGCCTCATCATCCGCGCCCGCGACCTGGTGGCGACCAACCCGGGCCTGACACGTTCCCTGGTTCTGCTGGTGGTGGATGGCTTCGACCAGATGACGCCGGTGCAGGTGAGCCTGGTGCAGGCGTTGGCCAGGCGCGCGGAGCGGGCGCTGGTCACCCTCACCGGCGAAGCGAGCGAACGCCCGGCACACCAGCGCTTCGCCCGCGCCCTGGAGGCCCTGCGGGCGGCGCTACCCGAGGCCCGCGTCGCCTACCTGCCGCGTCGCGCCGCCTTCGCCCCCGCCCTGGCGCACATCGAGGGCCATCTGTTCACGCTCGACCCCGCGCCACTGGCGGACGCCGGCGGCGCGGTGAGGATCATCGGCGCGCCGGATCGGGAACGGGAAGTGCGGGCGGCCCTGCGCCACGTCCGCGGGCTGCTGGCGGCCGGCGTCCCGCCCGAAGAGGTGGCCCTGCTTTACCGGAGCGGCGATCAGTATCCGGCGCTGGTACGCGAGGTGGCGCACGAGTACGGACTGCCGGTGGCGCTGTTCGAGGGCCGGCCCCTGGGCGAGGCCCCGCCCGTCGCGGCGCTGCGGGCGCTGCTCGAACTGCCGCTGGCCGACTACCCGCGCCGCGAGCTGGTGGACTGCTGGCGGGCCTTCGATACGCTGGCGCCGGCCGAGGTTCTTGGCGCCAGCGCGCCGCCGATTCCTACCTTCGCCGCCGCCGCCGCGCTGCTCGACCGAGCAACGCGCGCGGGTGGAGTGGGGCGTGGCCTGCAACGCCTGCGCGGTGCGCTCGCGGCCCTGGCCAGCGCCGCGCCCCCGCTGCCTGACGACGAGGAGCGGCCCCCCGCCACCCCCGATGAAGCCGCGGCGCTGCTGGCCCTGCTCGACGCCTTCGTCGCCTGGCTTGACGCGCCGCCGGTGGCCGCGCCGGGAACCTACGTGGCCTGGGTGCGCCGGCTCCTCGGCTGGCAGGCCCACGCGCCGCCCACGGCGGACGTGGCCCCACAACGCTTCGCCTTCACTGACGCGCAGGTGAAGCTGCTGCGACGTCTCCTGGACGATCGGGCGCGGGTCGCCGAGGCGCTGAACGAACCGCCCCTCACGCTGGCCGCCTTTGTGGCCGAGTTCGGCGGGTTGCTCGATGGTCCCCGCGACGGCGGTGAAGCGCCACGGGCCGGCAAGGTCGCGGTGCTGCCGATGCTCGCCGCGCGGGGCAGCGCCTTCGCCCACGTGGTGGTGCTGGGCGTCGCCGAGGGCGAGATCCCCGCGCCCGCGGTCGAGCCGCCCTTCTACACTCGCCGCGAGCGGGCGCTGCTCGCCGGGCGCGGCGCGGCCCCGCCGCCGCCCGACCCGGGCGACGAACGCTCCCTCTTCTACGAGGCGGTTACGCGGGCGCGCGCCGGGCTGACCCTGAGCTACACCCGTCTGGACGAAAGCGGCAACGAGATCCGCCCCTCGCCCTACCTGCGCGCGCTGACCGGCCTCTTCGCCACCGGGGTCGAAACGCGCGAGATCCGCGCCGGCAGCCCGCCCGACCCCGATGAAGCCGCTTCGGCCCAGGAGGCCCTGATTGCCCACGCCGCCCAGGGGAACGACCTGCCCCGGATCCCGCCAGGCGTCCCCGCCGACCTCGCCGAGCACGCGCGGCGGGCCATCGCGGTCGAGCGGCAGCGGGCGAGCGACGCGCCGCACGGCCCCTACGAGGGCCTGGTGACCCATCCGGCGGCGCTGGAGACGCTACGGCGCCGCTTCGGGCCAGGTTATTGCTGGAGCGCCACCCAGATCAACGACTACACCCTGTGCCCCTACCGCTTCGCCGCCGCCCACGTGTTGCAACTCGCGCCGCGCGACGACCCTGAGGAGGGCCTGGCCCAGGCCGGGCGTGGTCGTATCTACCACGCCATCCTCGCCCGCGCCGGGGCGCGCTGGGCGCGCCTCGGCCAACCCTTCGACGCCGCCGGTGAAGCGGAGATCCTTGCCGTCCTGAGCGCGGCCGCCGACGAAGTGCTCGACATTGCCCCGCAGACCTACGGCTTCGAGCCGGGTCCCTTCTGGGACTGGGAGCGCCAGGAGGCGCGCGCGGCGCTTGTCCGCGCCGCGCGCCGCTGGCTGCGCGACGCCAGTGGCTGGGAGGGCTTCCGGCCCGCGGGGGTCGAAGAGGGCTTCGGGCTGGGCCGGGGGCTGCCGCCCCTGCGGCTGGAGACCCCCGCGGGCCCGGCGCTGGTGGCGGGGCGCATTGACCGGATTGACCAGGACGCGCAGGGGCGCCTGGCGCTCATTGACTACAAGAGCGGCAGCGATCCCGGCCCACTCGACCGAACCCTCAAAGGGCGGGACGTGCAACTGACCCTGTACGTCCTGGCGGCCGAGCAACTGGCCGGGCCGGGGCAGATTGTGGCCCGGGCGGCATTTCTGATGATCGGCAGCGGGCGGCGCAGCCGGCCCCTCACCCCTGCCGAGCGCCCCGAGGCCGAAGCGGCCCTGCGCGAACGGCTCGCCGCCGCGGTCAGCGGGAGCCGCGCGGGGGTGTTCCCGGTACGCCCCACCGAGAAGTGCCCCCCGGCGTGCGCCTTCGCCGCCATCTGCCGGGTCAACCGCGACAAAGCGCCGCCGGCCTGACAGGGCCGATGCACCATCCGCCTTTCGTGACCTGCCCCCCTGCCCCCTGGCAGCGTCAGTCACCGGCCACGGGCGCCCCGGCGCCGCGCAGCGCCTCGTCCCGTCCGGGCGCCTGTACCAGCAACCCTACCGCGATCAGCAACCAGGAGAACCGGGCCAGGTCGCTGCTCCACCAGGCGATGGGCACGGAGAGCAGAAAGACCCCTGGCGGCGTCAGGGCGCGCCAGCGCGATGCCCGCAGGGTATGCGGCGCCATCGGCGCGTCGAGCAGCCGCCCGCGGTTGCTGGCGTACCACCACAGACCGGCGCTCAGCAGCCCCGTCGCCGCCATCGTCAGGGCGTAGAAGCTCGTCGCCGCCGCGCTGGCCGACTCGCCCAGCACGCCCGTGGGAAAGGGGACGAAGGCGATGCCGAGCAGCAGCGCCAGGTTCAGCCCGAGCAGGCGCCGGTCGTAGCGAACGATGTGGCGAAACATACGGTGGTGGGCGAGCCAGAAACTGCCGATCACCAGAAAGCTGACACCATAGCTCAGGTAGCGCGGCCAGAGGCCGATCAGCGCGTTGAGAAGGGCCGCGTTATCGCCATACTCGCCGGCCGGGAGCCGGATCTCGATGGCGAGCAAGGTGATCGCAATCGCAAACACCGCGTCGCTGAAGAAGATCAGCCGCTCCAGGCCGATGTGATCCGCCAGCGGCGCCATCGCGTCCCGTGTGTTGTGGGCCGTCATCGTGTTTCCTCCTGATTTTCCACGTTCCAACCGCGGAGCAGCCATGCTCCATAGATCACCAGCGTCACGCCGCGGATCACCTGGATGGGGATGACCGGCAGATTGCTGTAGTGGAGCGTGAGATCCTCAAACGCATGCAGGACGATCAGCGGCCAGAGGGTGTTGGTGCGCAGTCGCAGGGCGGCGTAGCCAAAGCCGGTGGTCATTGCTCCTACCACCTGGGCCAGCACCAGCCCCGGACTCTCGCGAAAGAACAGGTTCGCGAGATGGGTGAGCCCGAACAGGACACTGGTAAGCACGGCCGCCCCCATTGGCCCCAGGCGCTCGAGCGCCCGCAGCACGACCCCACGGAACAGCGCCTCCTCCCGTAACCCGACCAGCAGGTAGGCCACGGCGAACACGCCGGCCATGGGCAATTCGGCGCCGCGGAAGCCCGCCACGAACGGCAGGACGAAGGTCAGTGCCGCCGGCAGCCAGAGCAAGCCGGGCGAGCGCCAGGCCGCGGGCCGGTTGAAGCCCGCCGGGCCCCACCAGCCGAGCAGGGCGATCAGCCCGAGCGTCAGCGCCGTGAGGATGACGAGGGTAACCAGTTCGGCCCACTGCGGGCCGATCAGGGCCTGCACCCCCAGTTGCAGGGCCACGCGGATAAGGACATCGCCCGCCGCGATCGTCAGGGCCGCGGCGACGGGGCGCCGCGCCAGGGCCGTCGTGAGAATGGCGCGCCAGGTGCGGGGCCGCCGGATGGCGCCGGTCATGGAACTGTTCATGGTCTTCCTCCATGGCACTCGTCTACCGTCGTCTCGCCAGCGCGTTCGACGGCGAGCAGCGGGAGGTTCAGATCGCGGATCTTCATCAGCACGCCGAAGAGCGCGCTCTGATCCGGCAGGGTGCCGAATAGCGTCGTCGTGCCGTCGGCCTCATGGCGCAACTCCATGCCAGCCAGCCAGACTGACCAGCGCGCCGCCAGGTGTCCGCCCACGCGGATGGTGTAATGAGCCATCACCACGGTGTCCTTGCTCAGATGCGGCCGCCTTCTCCACGGGGCCGTGCCGCTGCTTCTTGCCGGTAGTATCGCTCGCCGGCTGGGTAAAGCGCCTCTACCGCGCGATAGAGCCCGGGGTAGAGCCGGGCCAGGAACCTCGCGCCACGTGGCCTCTACCTGGGGATAGAACCCGGCTAGAGACGTGCAACCGCCCAACGGGCATGCTGGCGAGGGCGCCGCGCAAAACACGGCCCCTCCAGGTTGCGCCGCCTCTCCGCGCACCGTATAATGCCTGCCTTGAGGATGCATGGCAGGCACGGCGCATACCCGCGTTGCCGTTGGGAGGGGCAAGCCCTTCCGAACACCCGGGGTGTTCCATGGCGTTCTGGAAGAGCGTAGCCCGCCCCGGCCCTCCCCTCGGGCCGGGGCCCGGGGAACCCCGGGTTCCCCACCCTCCCACCGAGCGAAGCAAGCGTTTTCCTGGGCGGGCAAAGCCCGCCCGGACCCGCCCGAAGGGGCCATCCGTACAGGCTCGTAGAAGGCGAACGACGGGAACCGTATGGCGGCGGAAGAACAGGCGGCGGCCGGGCGGCGGCCACCCGATACGCTCCTCGCAACCAAACTGCTCAGCCCGCCGCAGCGACCACAGATCATCGCCCGTGAACGGCTGGTCGTGAAGCTGCGCCAGGGCCAGCGGGGTCCGCTGACCCTGCTTTCTGCGCCTGCCGGCGCCGGCAAGACGACGGCCGTGAGCACCTGGCTGCTGGAAGCGAGGACGGCGGACCCGCAAACGCTCGATCGCTTCGCCTGGCTCTCCCTCGACGCCGACGACAACGACCCGGCGCTGTTCTGGAGCTATGTCTGCGCCGCCTGCGAGCGGCTGGCGCCCGGGGCCGGCGCGGCGGCCCTCTCGCTCGCGCGGTCGCCGCAGCCCGCCCCGCTCCCGGTCATCGTGGCGACGCTGATCAACAGCCTGGCCGCCCTGCCGCCCGCCGCCGGCCCCGAGCGGCCCTACGCGCTGGTGCTCGACGACTATCACCTCATCGAGAATCCGGATATTCACGCCTCGCTCATCCACCTGATCGAGCGGTTGCCGCCCCAGGTCCATCTGGCGATCACCGCTCGCGCCGACCCGCCCCTGCCGCTGGCCCGGCTCCGCGCCCGCGGCCTGCTGACCGAACTGCGCGCCGCGGATCTGCGCTTTACCCCCGCCGAGGCGCGCGAACTCATCGCCGCCGCGACCGGTCTGCGTCTGGACGAGGCCGCCATCGAGGCGCTGGAGACGCGCACCGAGGGCTGGGCCGCCGGCCTGCAACTGGCTGCCCTGGCCCTCAGCGATCAGCCCGACCCGGCCAGATTTGTCGCCGCGTTCGCCGGGAGCCATCGCTACATCGTTGACTACCTGGCCGACGAGGTGCTCGCGCAGCAGCCGCCCCACATTCGGGAGTTTCTCCTCCGGACCGCCGTCCTCGATGAGTTCTGCGGCTCGCTCTGCGACGCGGTTCTCGACATCGGGGCGGAAAGCCGGGCGCCAGGCGCCTCCGCTGGCAATTCCGGCGCCAGCTTCAGCCAGCACCTTCTTCGCGAGTTGGAGCGCAAGAATCTTTTCCTGGTTCCGCTTGACGACCAGCGACGCTGGTACCGCTACCACCATCTGTTTGCCGAGGTCCTGCGGGCGCGGCTGTATGAACTGGCGCCGGAGGCGGCCCCGACGCTTCACCGCCGCGCGGCGGCCTGGTACGCCCGCGCGGTGGAGATGGACGGCCCCGCGCGGCTCGATGCGGCAGCGCGCCACGCGCTCGCCGGCGGTGACGACGAGCGGGCCGCCGGTCTCATCGAGGATCTGGGCGAGACGCTGCTGCGCCACGGCGCCTTCGCGCGGCTCGCCTCCTTGATCCAGGCCCTGCCGCCGGCCCGGGTGCAGGCATCGCCGTCGCTCGCCATTCTGCTGGCCCGGGCGCGCTTCGGCCGCGCCGAGCCGGACGCCGTGCCGCCCCTCCTTGATGCGGCAGCAGCGGCCCTCCCCGCGGCAGACCTTGCGGAGGACGAGCGCCGCGCGCTACGGGCCTGGATCGTCGCGCTCGACAGCCACATGCTTCGCGTTCGCGGCCACTACGCCGAGGCGATCGCGCGGGCGCGCGAGGCCCGCGCGCTCATCAGCGCCGGCGAACCGACCCTGCGCGGCTTCGCGACGATGGGCCTGGCGCTTGCGCTGCACATGGGCGGTGAGCTTGCCGCAGCCGTCGAACCTTACCGCGAGGCGCTGCAACTGCTCGACGCCGACGATCTCCACACCGCGATCACCACGCGCTGCCTGGCCGGCCTGCTCTACCAGAGCCTCGGGCGCTGGGAAGACGCGAGCGCAGCCTACGACGAGGCGCTGGCCCGCGCGCGGCCCGCCGCGGGCGCGTCCGTCGCGCCCCTGCCCGTCGCGGGCTGGGCGATGATCGGCCAGGGAACGCTGGCATACGAGCGGGATGAACTGGCGGAGGCCGCCCGGCGCCTCGAGGCCGGGATCGCCCTGGCGGAGCAGGGTGAGGTGCGCGACGCCCTCCCGTTCGGCTACGCGGCGCTGGCACTGCTGCGCCAGGCCGAGGGCCGGCCCGCCGAGGCCCGGGCCGTCAGCGAGCGCTTTCTGCGCTTCGCCGCCGAGAGCCTCAAGCTCCCCCTGGTGGCGAACTACGCCCGGGCGGTCGCCGCGCGGCTGGCCCTGCTCCAGGGCGACCTGGCGGCGGCGGAGCACTGGGCGCGGCAGTACACGCCGCCGCCTGGTCCCCTGTTCCTATCGGAAGCGTTCGTGTTCGCCACCTGGCTGCAGGTGGCGATTGCCGCGGGGCGCGCCGAGGAGGCCCTGGGCTGGATCATCGCCCGGCTGCCGCAGGCCGCGGCGAGTGGAGACGCGCGGCTCACGCTTGAACTGGCCGTCCTGCGGGCGCAGGCAGAGCGGACCCTCGGGCGACCCACGGCGGCGGGCGCCCTCGACGAAGCGCGCCGTATTGCCGCGCCCATGCGCGCCCGGCGCATCTTCCTCGACGCCTCGGTCGCGCTTTCAAGGGCGCGGCCCGGCCCGGCGCCACACGCCCCCGCCGATCTCCTGGCGACCCACGGCGCGTCCGTAGCGTCCCCCAACGCCCCGCCACTCGAACCTCTGCACGAGCCATTAACCGCCCGCGAGCAGGAGATTCTGCATCTGATCGCCGAGGGCCGCTCCAACCAGGAGATCGCCGACCTGCTGGTCGTCGGCGTCGGCACGGTAAAGACCCACCTGCACCACCTGTACGGCAAACTCGCCGCCCGCGACCGGACCCACGCCGTTGCCCGCGCCCGCGCCCTCGGTCTCCTCGCGTGAAGATGGCATCAGGCATGCCTCTCCCTGAGAACGTGTTCAGATTTACCGCAGAGGACGCAGAGGGTCGTAGAGGATGAGCTTTTTGAAGCCCTTTGCGACCCTCCGCGCCCTCCGTGGTGTGAACATGTTCGGTAGATATGAACACGTACCTCCCTTACCTTGAACCGAAGATCTTGCGCGCCGCGGTCGCGGGCGATCCCTTCTGGAGCGCCGGCCTGGATGCCGTGCTGGCCGCGGATCCGGCGCCGCGCCCTGCTCCGCCCGAAACGTCCAGCGACGCTCACCGAGGCCGTCTGGCACGCCTGCGCGGCGTTCTGGTAGCCTGATGACCCTCCTGGCTAGGATATCGTCTGCTTGCGCATCCCAACGCGACGGTGGCAGGATTGTAGTAGGAAACTCCCTTGCCTTCGGGGGGGCCAGCGGCATGCCCCATTGAGGCTGTCAGAGTTGCATGCTAAGGCCCGTCCTTCGACAGGCTCACGGCGCGGGTAGCGGCTCCGGTCACACCATGCCAGCGCCAGCAATGACCAGGGCTTGAGCAAAGTCAGAGCCGCCCGGCGGCGAAAGCCGCTCGGGCGAAGGCGCGGTCGATCGCGTAGGCAACCTGGCGTTGTGCGG
>DAOUDA010000151.1:0-29911 GCA_034431835.1 Chloroflexaceae bacterium
ACCGGGACCCTTCGCTCCGGCTACGCCTCCGCTCAGGGTGACAGGCGTACAGCGTACTGATGCGGCAGAAGGCCAACCTTCGTTGTAGTACTGGTACATGCTCAAGCGGGTCCCCAGGAGGGCGCAGCCCTTCCCGACCCTTATCATCGGACAGAGGTGCGGGGAAACCTGGTTTCCCCGCGCGTGTAACGCTCACAGCGAGGAGAAGCGATGGCAACACTGGTCATAGTTGCGATCCTGCTGCTTGGGGTGGGCCTGATCGGCGTAAGTCTGGTGCGCATGCGCCAGCCTGATGTGGTCGGCGAACGGCTGAACCAGTACACCGAGCGGGCGATGACCCTGGAGGAACTGGAACTGCAACAGCCGTTCCACGAGCGCGTGATCATTCCCGCGACGAAGAGCATCCTCGCGACGCTCGGCAAGTACGGCCCCAAACAGAGCGCCGAACGTTTGCGGCTCAACCTGCAAATGGCCGGCAATCCGGGCGGGATCACGCCGGTGATGTTCGTGGGCCTGCGCGTGGTGCTGGCCCTGGTGCTGGGTGGCATCATCAGCGTGCTGACCTTCCGCACGATGGAGCTCCCTCAGGCCCTGTTGTACAGTGTGGTGGGCTTCGCGCTGGGCTACATGCTGCCGGTCATCTGGCTGGGGCGCCGGATCACCGCGCGGAAGAAGGCCATCACCAAGGCTCTGCCCGACGCGCTCGATCTGTTGTGCATCAGCGTTGAAGCCGGTTTGGCCTTCGACCTGGCGCTGCAACGGGTCGCCGACAAGTGGGACGATGAACTGTCGCGGGAGTTCAGGCGGGTGCTCAAAGATATGCAACTCGGACGCAGCCGCCGCGAGGCGCTCAAGGATCTCGCCGATCGCACCGGCGTGGACGATGTGCAGACCTTCACCGCCGCGGTGATCCAGGCCGATCAACTGGGCGTCTCGATGTCAAAGATCCTTCGCATCCAGAGCGATCAGATGCGGGTGCGCCGCCGGCAGCGGGCGGAAGAACTGGCCCAGCAGGCCCCCATCAAGATGCTCTTTCCAATGGTGTTCCTGATCTTTCCGGCGCTGTTCGTGGTGATCCTGGGACCGGCGGTGCCCCGCATCTTCTCCAGTTTCGGCGGTCTGTAGGCTCCGCTCCCCGCAAACCAGTCTGGCGGGGCGTGGCCGGCGCGCGTTTGCCGCCGCGGGCGGAACACCTCGCCGGGGACCGCGCGCCCCGCACCTCCTCCGAACGGTTGCTCAATCGGCCGCGGGGGAAAACAATATCCAGGCGAAGCCAGGGGCGGTTCGCGAACCGCCCCTTCCCCCAGCCGGCAGCTTGCGGGCGCGATCGTCGCGCACCGGCAGAGGCGCTTCACACCATGACCCTCGTGCGCATCCGAAACCTGACCCGCGAGCAGGTGCTCGCGGAACGCTGCGGGGTGGCCCGCGGCTTTCTGGCCCGCGGGCGCGGCCTGATCGGGCGCGACACGCTCGCCGCGGGCGAAGGGCTGCTGATTCGCCCATGCTCGAGCGTGCACAGCTTTTTCATGCGCTTCCCAATAGATGTCGTCTTCGTCGATCGGCACGATCGGGTCGTGGGTCTCACCGAGGCGATGCCCCCCAACCGGCCCTACGCCGGCGCGTGGCGCGCGCGCTACGTCGTCGAACTGCCGAGTGGAACCATCGCCACGACGGGGACGCGCGTGGGGGACGTGTTGCGTGTCGAGGAGATGCACACCCGGCCTTGATCTGCGGTATGATACATTGTGGCATTAGATGCAATTGCCGCCTCCGGCGGCGGGTATGAAGCGGCCAGGCTGCTCGCCACGACCTGCAGTCCGGGGCCTGTCCTCAACGACGTTGCATCAGCCCTGGGCGGGATAGCACTACGTTGTCAGTTCGCAGTCGCGCCGACGCGAGCGGGGGTTCGGGGGCGTGCGGCCCCCAACAAGCAACTCCTTTCCTTTCGGAGGGGCTTCGCCCCTCCGAACCTCCCCGCGGAGGGTATATGACAACCTGGCGCCAGGCCGGCCCATCACAGGCGATCAAGAGCCAGTTTGCCAAGGAGCGCTCCTGCATGCATATACTCGTCACCAACGACGATGGAATTGATAGTCCGGGCCTGTGGGCGCTGGCCGGCGCCCTGCGCGAGGCAGGGCTGGGCACGGTGACCGTGGTGGCCCCGGAGGAAGAGCAGAGCGGCATGAGTATGGCCCTGCCCCCGCCCCGCCGCGACCTGACCCTGCGCCCCGTTCCGCCCCCTGATCCGATCCACGCCGGCATTCCAGCTTATGCCTTCAGTGGCACGCCGGTGGGCTGCGTGCTGGCCGGGATGCTGGCCAGGCTCGGTCCACGCCCCGAGGTGGTGGTTTCGGGCATCAACCGCGGCCTCAACAGCGGCACGAATGTACTGCTGAGCGGCACGGTGGGCGCGGCTATGCTCGCGGCCCTCTGGGGCCTGCCGGCAATGGCCGTCTCGCAGATGTTTGTGGGCGATGCGCCTGTGCCCTGGGGCACGGCCACCTGGGCCGCGGTGAAGAGTTTTCCGCTGCTCGAACAGTTGCGAGGACGCGGCCCGGTGGTGCTCAACGTGAATGCCCCCCACCTGCACGACATCGCCGACGTGCGGGGCTTTCGGCAGACCCGTCTCTCCGATTTCTTCTACGGCAACGTCGTGGACATGGAACTGGAACCCGACCCGGCCGACGGCGACGGCAGGCGGCGGCTCCTGATCCGCTTCGCGCGCGATCGCATCCCCGACTTCCCCGACCACACCGACGATGGCGCGGTCCGCTCCGGCTACGTGTCCCTCTCCGTGCTCACCCCGATGGGCATCGCGAACGACCTTGACCTCAGCGCGGCGATCGAGCGTCTATGAGGGGTGCTCACCCTCCCCCGATCCCCTCCCGCTCCACCTGCGGTGGAGCGGGACGGGGCGCCGAGCGCAGCGAGGCGGGGGAGGGTGAGGAGCACTGCCAGATGGGTTGCATGCAACCCGGCGGAGTATCATAAGAAGAATGAAGGTGACGATACGTGGCGCACCGGCAAATTCTTGAACGGGAGGGACTGGGAAGGCTTCGCCCTCCCAGAAACCGTCGTTCCAGACCAATCGTGCAAGGAAGGTGGCGGATGCGCCGCCAGGGAATGAGGTAGGCGCGTGAGCAGCATTGATATGTCCGAGGTGCGGGCGTGGGTGCGCGAAGGAGGGCTCCACGCCCGCCGCTACTTTAACAATGTGGAGGTGCAGCGGAAGGCCGACCGGAGCTGGGTGACCCGGGCCGATCTGGAAGTTGAACAGTTGTTGCGCGAGCGGATCGCCGCCCGCTATCCCGATCACGGGATCATTGGCGAGGAGCAGGGCGTGGGGGCGATCGATCGCGAGTTCGTATGGTGCCTTGACCCGATTGACGGCACCGGATCATTCGTGGCCGGGTTGCCCACCTGGTGCGTTTCGGTCGGCCTGTTGCGCGACGGGCAACCCTACCTGGGCGCGATCTACCTGCCCATTCTCGATGATTGCTACTGGGCCGAGGCAGAGGGAGCGGCCTATCGCAACGAGACGCCGATCCACGCCAGTACCGCCACGACGATTGACAATAACGACTGGATCAGCGTTTCGTCCTACGCGCACCGCCAGTACCGGATCGACTTTCCAGCCAAAACGCGGAGTCTGAGCAGCGTGGCTGTGGATTGCTGCTACGTCGCCCGTGGCAGTTCGCTTGGCGCGCTGATCGGGCGGGCCAACCTGTGGGATCTGGCAGCCGGCCTGGCGATCATCCGCGCCGCTGGAGCGGTAGCCGTGGGGTTGAGCGGGGCGCCCCTGGACACGGCGCAACTCCTCGATGGGCGCCGCTTGCCCGAGCCGATCATCATCGCTCCGCCGCAGCTTGTTGAACTCCTGCGGAGCTATATCTCGCGGCGTGGATGAGCGGTGGGGGAACCGGTTTTCCCCAATTTTAGTCGCCCTGCGGCAAGCGCAGGGGGCGGTTCAGCCCCACTTCCAGGCGCCATTCGGCGAGGGAGGAACCGGTAGCCGCGGCGTACACATCGCTGAGCGCGATGGCGGCCAGTTCTCGGCCGTGGCGACGCTCCACCAGGCGGCGCGCGGCTCGCCCCAGGCGCCCGCGGACAGGCGGGTCGTTCAGCAGGGTCAGCGTGGCCCGCGCCAATCCCGAGACGTCATCCGCGACGAGTAGTTCCTCGCCGTCGCGCCCGCCCACGTCACGGGCCAGACGCTCGCACGCCGCCAGGGGGAGCGCGGTTGCCAGCGCCTCCAGCGCGCCGTGAGGCGTGGTTGCCGTCGGCGCCAGCGGCGCGAGGGCCAGGGTCGCGGTGGTCAGGTAGATGCGTGAGTCGTGCACGGGATTGGCAAAGATGACTCGTCGATCATCGGCGAGGGGGCCGCAGAGTTGCCGGGCAGGCGCTCCCAGTACCGTTAGATGCACATCAGGGCGCACATTCCAGATCACCGCGAGCGTCGCGGCAGCCAGGCGCAGGGCCCGGCGCGCCTCGGAGTAGCTCAGGTCGCGGAGATCGAGCAGCACGGTCGCGGGCTCGCGCAGGTTGAGCGGAGGGGTGAAGCGCTCCAGGTCGAGCATATCGGGCACGGCATAGATATGCGCGCCGGTGGTCCTGGTGATCCCCAGGGCGCGCAGGGCGTGGATGTCGTCTTCGGACGAGAGGATGATGTGCGGGAACGGTTGCAGCCGCCGTAGCTCCTGCCGGCGGATCCAGGCCAGCCGGGGAGCAAGCTGGATGCGGGCCAGGGGACTGCTGGTGCGCGTGGCGTGCTCCAGGCGTCGTGAGACGCATGTAACCGCATCCACGACCGTCGGTATGGGCAGGGGTCGGCCCAGCAGAGCCGCTGCGCCGCTGTCGAGGTGGGCCAGGTCGAAACGCTCGCCGGCAATGAGGCCGGAAACGACCCTGGCCAGATTGCGCCGACGGCGCACGGGAACCACCCGCCGGCAGTAGCGGCTGAGGTCATCGAACGCGGTGCCGGCCCGATCGGCGAAGACGAGGTTCAGGGTATGCCCGTAGCGCGCCAGGGCCGCGATGAAGCCGTGGGTGCGCGGGTGGCTTACGGTAGGCGCCGCGCCGCAGACAAGCAGTACATCCATAGACACCCCCCTCGACCCACGCACCGCAACCGCCGGCTGAACATGCTGTCATTCGAGGTTGATTGTAGACCGGGCCGATAAACAGGGGTTGGCATGAACGGCCTTGCTGGATTGCGTTCCTGTCATCAGCCGGCGCGCCACGAACCGCTCTTTTCCGCCCACGGTGGGCACGCGCCCTGGCGAAGCAGGCGAGTTTCCGTCGCCGCGGGCGGAAAAAGGGTTTGCGGGGAGGCCCAGCCTCCTCGCGCCACTCCGCCTGGAGCGAACGATGATCGGGGCGAAAGAGCCTTTGCCCCGGCCTTGCAGCAAGGGGGACAATGACGAACATGGAGCGATCGCTTGCCCTGGTGGGCCTGAGCGGCGCGGGGAAGTCCACGCTGGCGCGGATGCTCGCCGCGCATCTGGGATGGCCGGTGGCCGACACCGACGCGCTGGTGGTGGAGCGGGCGGGGCTTCCGGTGGCGGCGATCTTCGCGGGGCAGGGCGAAGCGGCGTTTCGCGAACTGGAGGCCGAGGCGCTGGCCCGGGCGCTGGAGCGGGGGCCGGCAGTGGTGGCGACGGGGGGCGGCGTGGTGCTGCGGCCGGCCAACCGGGCCCTGCTGCGGGCGCGGGCCTTTGTGGTCTGGCTGGACGCCCCCGACGCTGAACTGGTCGAGCGGCTGCGCGCCCACGACGAGGAGCGCCCCCTGCTGGCGGGCGATGCCCTGGCGCGCCTGGCCGCGCTGCGGGCCGCGCGCGAGCCGCTCTACGCCGAGGTGGCGCACCTGCGCCTGGAGACGGCAGGGATGGACCCCGAGGAGGCGGCCCGGCGGATCGTGCGCGCCTATCGGGAAGTGTAGGGCCGAAGCGTTGGCTGCAGGGCTACGCTCGCGTGTGCTATAATCCGCGGATGGGACGAGCAACAACGTGTGAGCCGGAGCACGCCCCGTTATGGCCAAGATCGAGATCCACGCCTGGTATCGCCAGTATCGCAAGCTCAAGGCGCAGGCCGCCGACGCCATTTTGCTCTTTCGCTTCGGCGATTTCTACGAAACCTTCGACGACGACGCGAAGCTGGTGGCCGAGTTGCTCGATGTCACCCTCACCCGCAAGGACTACGCCGTAGACAAGAGCAAACCTCGCGACAGCCAGAAGCTCTACGCTCCGATGGCGGGCATGCCCTACCACGCGGTTGAGCGGTACGTCAGCGAACTGGTGGGCCGGGGCTATCGCGTGGCGATCGCCGAGCAACTCACCGAGACCGAGGCGACGCGCACCGATACGCGCCCCCGCTCGGTCTTCGCGGCGGGCATTCAGCACACGGCGCCTGGCGAGATCGAGCGCAGGATGGTGCACCGCGAGATCGTGCGCGTCATTACTCCCGGCACGGTTGTGGATCTGGGGATGCTCACGGCCACGGCCAACAATTATCTGGCCGCAGCGATCGTCGAGGGGGAGCGCGCCGGCCTGGCCTACGCCGACCTCAGCACAGGCGAGTTTGCCGCCACCGAGTTCAGCGGCGAGCGCGCCCTCCAGCAACTGCTGGGGGAACTGGCGCGTTTGCAGGCCGCCGAGGTGCTGGTGCCCGACGCGGAAGGTCTGCGCCCGCCGGGGCTGGCCCCGGCCGAGGCGCGGCTGACGCGCGACCTGGCGCCCATGACGCGCGACGAGCGCGAGGCGCTGCTGCCCCACGAGCGCGTGGCCCGCCGGCTCGACGGCGAGAACGCGGCGCGCTGGTCCCGCGGGCATGTGACGGCATGGCCGGCCTGGCGCTGGGATCCGTCCGAGGCGCGGGAGGTGCTGCGGCGGCAACTCCGTGTTGGCACGTTGGCGGCCTTCGGGCTCGATGAGCGGCCCCTCGCCACCCGCGCCGCCGGGGCGCTGCTCCAGTACGTGCACGAGACCCAGCGGCACCAGGCCACGCAGTTGAACACGCTGCGGGTCTACTCGATGGCCAGTTTCATGTTTCTCGACCCGCAGACGCGCCGCAATCTGGAACTGCTGGAGCCGGGGCGGCAGGGGGCGCGCACCGCGCTGGTGAACGTGCTCGACCGCACCCGCACGCCGATGGGGGCGCGGCTGCTGCGCCGCTGGATCGCCCAGCCCCTCGTCAGCCTGGCCCCCCTGCAGGCGCGCCAGGCCGCGGTGGCCCGCCTGGTGGAGCGGTCCATGCTGCGCGCGGAGTTGCGCGAGGCCCTCGGGGCGGTCGGCGACATGGAACGGGCCCTCAACCGGATCGCCCAGGGCCTGGCCGTGGCCACGCCGCGCGACCTGGTGCAACTGCGGGCCTCGCTGCGCGCCCTGCCCGCGGTGCTGGCCGCCGCCGGCGCCGATGTGGCCGACCTCATCCCCGATGATGAGATGGCGCCGATGGCCAGCGCCGCGACGCCGCCGGGGGGCGACGCCGCGGACGAGGGGTTGTTCGAGGCCGAAGCAGGCGCAACTCCGCCGCCCATCCTCGATCCCTGCGCCGATGTGCTCGATCTGCTCGAACGAGCCCTGGACGACGAACCGCCGGCTCTCCTTGGGGCCTCCAATTACCTGCGGAGCGGCGAGGACGGCGGCGAACGGGCGCGCCGGGTGATCCGACCGGGCTTCGAGCCGCGGATCGACGCTCTGGTGCAGGCCAGTCGCCATGCCCAGGAGTTCATTGACCGGCTGGAAGCCAGGGAGCGCGAGCGCACCGGCATCAAGTCGCTCAAGGTGGGCTACAACAGCGTCTTCGGGTACTACATCGAGGTCTCGCGCGCGGCCGACGAACGGCTCATCCCCAAAGACTACGAACGCAAGCAAACCCTCGTCGGGGCCGAGCGGTACATCACCGCCGAGTTGAAGGAGTACGAACAGATCATTGACCGGGCCAGACTACAACTCAGCGAACTTGAACGGGAAGCCTTCGCGCGGCTCTGCGCCCAGGTCAGCGAGCATGTGGAGCGGCTGCGCCGCGTCGCCCGGGCGCTGGCGCGCCTCGACGCGGCCCAGTCGCTCGCCGAGACCGCCGCGCGCTGCGGGTATACCCGCCCGCACCTCGACGACAGCACGCGCCTGCGGATCGCCCGCGGGCGCCACCCCGTGGTCGAGCAGATGCTGGCCGAGCCGTTCGTGCCCAATGACATCGCCCTTGACACCGACGAGGCCCAGTTGCTGATCATCACCGGCCCGAACATGGCCGGCAAGAGCACCGTGCTGCGGCAGGTGGCGCTGATCGCCCTCCTGGCGCAGATTGGCTCCTTCGTGCCCGCCGAGCGCGCCGAAGTGGGCCTGGTGGACCGGATCTTCACCCGCATTGGCGCCCAGGACGATATTGCCACCGGCCAGTCAACCTTTATGGTCGAGATGACCGAGACCGCCGCGTTGCTGCTGCAGAGCACCCGCCGCAGCCTGATCATCCTCGACGAGGTTGGTCGCGGCACGTCAACCTATGACGGCATGGCGATCGCCCGGGCCGTGGTCGAGTACCTGCACAACGAGCCGCATCTGGGCTGCCGCACCCTGTTCGCGACCCACTACCACGAGTTGACGGCGCTGGAAGGAACGCTGCCGCGGGTGCGCAATTACCACATGGCCGCCGTCGAGCAGGACGGGCAGGTGGTGTTCCTGCACGAACTGCGTCCCGGCGGGGCCGATCGCTCCTACGGCATCCACGTGGCCGAACTGGCCGGTATTCCCCGCGCGGTGACGGCGCGCGCCAGCGCCTTGCTGGCCGAACTGGAGGGGCGACGGAGCCTGGCAACCCGGAGGGGCATGCACGACCAGGCGCAGGAACAGCCGGTTGTGGAGGCGGCGGAGGAAACGGAGGCGCCCGACGGCGCGCAAGGCCCCCCACCAGCCGCGGCGCCCCCGCGTGGCGGACGCCGGCGGGCCAGCGGGCAACTCAGCCTCTTCGACGTGGCGCCCAGCCCGGTGCTGGAGTATTTGCGCCGGTTGAACATCAACGAGTTGACGCCGCTGCAGGCGCTTAACCTGCTGTACGAGTTGCAGAAACTGGCAGGCGAGACGGAGTGATACCATTTTGGATTTTGGATTGCGGATTTTGGATTGGCGTATCACGGTTCGACGGACTGGAGAAGACCTGTGGACGTAGTTCGCTCCCTCACGCCGGGCCTGAGCACCCGTCCTTCCGTCCTGACGATGGGCAAGTACGACGGCGTGCACCTGGGGCACCAGCAACTGATCAGCACCACGATCGAGCGCGCGCGCAGCCTGGGGATGCAGAGCGTCGTGCTGACATGGGAGCCGCACCCGAATGCGGTGATCCGGCCCGATCTGCCACTGCAACTGCTGACCAGTCTGGAGGAGCGCATCGAGTTGATCGCCGGGCTGGGGCCGGATCTGTTGATCGTCGCGCCGTTCACCACCGAAACCAGGGACACGAGCGCCGAGGCGTATATGCAGCAGATCGTCGCCGCGGCGCCGGTGCGTGAGCTGTGGGTCGGCGAGGACTTCGCGATGGGGCGCGGGCGGAGCGGCGATGTTGCTGCCTTGATGACCATCGGGGTGAAACTCGGTTTCGCGGTGGGCGCGGTGCGGAAGGTTATCGTTGGCGGCGAGCCGGTGAGCGCCTCGCGGGTGCGCGAGGTGCTGCGCCGCGGGGCCGTGGACGAAGCAGTGGCCCTGCTCGGGCGGCCCTTTGGCCTGCGGGGGATCGTGGTGGAGGGCGACCGGCGGGGCCGGACGATCGGCTTCCCCACCGCCAATCTGAGGATCGACCCGACGCATGTGCTACCCGCGGACGGGGTCTATGCCGGTCACGTCTATCTCAACGGCGAGGCGCTGCCGGCGGTGACCAACGTGGGCCTGCGCCCCACGTTCAACGGCCTGCACCGGACGGTGGAAGCCCACCTGCTGGACTGGAGCGGCGATCTCTACGGGCATTCGATTCGGGTGACGTTCCTGCACCGGCTGCGCGGCGAGCAGCGCTTTGACGGGCCGGCGGCCCTGGTTGCGCAGATCCGCCAGGATGCCGCGCGGGCGCGGGAGTTGCTGCGGCCATGAGCGCCTCCACCCGCTCGCCCGTTCCGGCGCGGGAGGCGCCGGATGTCGCCGGCGCGCTGGCCCTCCCGCGCCCACGCATGGCGCTGCTCGTGGTGGCGCTGGTTCTGGTCGTGTTTGCCAGCCTGTGGCTCTCCCTGGCCTCGCCGCGCTCCCTCACCCTCGACGTCGGCGGCATTGGTTCCGGCGATCGGATCTTCCTGCGGGGGATGTACCACCCCGAGATCGCGGTCCCGAACGATCCGGCGGCGCGCAACTACCGCTGGGCGCGCGGCAATGCCGAGGTGCTGCTGCCGGTGGGTCGGAACGCTCCCGCGATCTTCAGCGCCGATATGAACGCCGCACCGCGGCCCTCGGGACGTCCGCTGGCCTTCGCGATGTATGCGGGCAGCGAACTGCTGCGCTTCGACGTGCCCGACGTGGTGCGGGAATACCAGATTCTGCTTCCGCCTTCGAGCGTCGAGCAGGGCCTGATCCGGTTGCGCTTCGCGAGCCCGACGGTCAGCCCGCCAGGTGACGACCGGCGGCTGGCGGTGGCGCTGGGCCGGGTGGGGATACGCCCGCTGCCGGTGCTGGCCCCCCCCGCGCTGGCGCCGATGCTGGCCGAAGTGGCCCTGGTGGGTCTGGCGGTGGCGTTGTTCTGGGCCAACGGCGCGCGCATGACCGGGATGGTGGCCGCCGGGTTGGGGACGACGGCGCTGCTGGCCGGCCTGAACGTGGCGGCGAGCGCCTGGATGCTTGTGGGAGTCTGGCCGCTGCTGCTGGTGGGCGCAACCCTGGCGGCGGCCAGCCTGGCGGGGCGCTGGCTGCTGCCCCGTGTCGCGCCTGCCGAGGCGCGGTTCGCGCGGCATCTCTGGTTGATCACCCTGGGCGGCCTGGCGCTGCGGCTGATCGGGGTCAGCGCGCCGGGCTTCGTGTTTAACGATCAGGACATCCAGGAGATATTCCTCGGCAACGTGCTGCGGGGCGAGGTGTTCTTGTTCGTGGGGTCGCACGAGTTTGCCGGCGGGCAAACCTTCTATCCTAGCGGGCCGTACACCCTGGTGTTGCCGCTCCTTCTGCTCCGCCCGGCGCTGCCGTTCGCGCTGCACATCGGCGCGGCGCTCGCCGACGCCTGCGGGCCGCCGTTGCTGGCGCTGGTGGCGCGCGAGTTGCACCTGGGGCGCCGCGCGGCGCTCATCGCGGCGGGGTTGCTGGCCCCGCTCCCGGTGTTCCTGACGGCGATCTGGTGGGGCTTCCTGGGCAACATCAGCGGCCAGATGTTCCTGCTGCTCCTGCTCTGGCTGCTGCTGCGCTACACGCGCGCCCCGAGCCGGTCGGGCGCGGCCCTGCTGTTCGTGAGCTTCTCCCTGGTGCTACTCTCGCACGTGGGGGTCTTGATCCTCACCGCCACCGCCGGGCTGCTCACCCTGAGCCTGGCCTGGCTGCGCCCGCGCCCATCGGCGAGAGCCTGGCGGGGCGTGACCCTGGCGGGCCTCGGCGCACTCGGGGTGTGCGTACTGGTGTACCTGAGCGCCGTAGCGTGGCCGATGCTGGCTTCGGCGCGAACGCTGGCAAGCGACCCGAACCTGCTCGCGCCCGAGCGTATGGCCGAGCACCGGGCCTATTTGAACTACGTGCTGCCGGTGGCCGTCTGGCGAGGCATGGGCATGCTGCCCTTCTTACTCCTGTTGCCGGGTGTTCCGCTGCTGCTACAACGGGCCCAGCGTCCACTGGGGCGCGCACTGGTGCTGGGCTGGCTGATCACGCCCTTCATCTACGTGGCGGTGGATTATCTCAACACCATGCAGGTGCGTTATGTCTACTTTATCGCCCCGCTGTGCTGTCTGGCCAGCGCGGCGGTGCTGGGGCGGCTCTGGGAGCGCCCGGCGGGGCGCCGGGTGGCGCTGGTGGTGCTGGCCCTGATCGTCTGGCTGGGAGTGTTTCTGTGGTACCGGGGGGCCGTGCTGGGGATCAAGATGTCGCTGGTGCCATTGACGCATTAGCCACCTGCAGGGCCGCGCCGCGCGCCACCAGTAAAGAGGTTCCCGGAAGGGCTGCGCCTTCCCGGGAACCGGGTGCGACGAAACGTTTTGCGTGACCTCACCGCGCGACGCGGACCGGGTTGCGGGAGCGCGCGGCGTCCGTTCCCGGCGGACGTTGCCCCGCCCCCTCCCTGACCCTCCCCGCCGGGGGAGGGAACCGCGCTCCTGCCCCCAGCGGGGAGAGGCTGGGAGGGGGCGCACCGCGCCGCGCGGCGCGGCGCCGCGGGCAAACCGGCAACCAGCACCGCACGTGAAGCGGTGGGACGCTTGCCGGGTTCCGGGGCGGCGGGCGCCTGCGCCCCGATCCTGCAGAACGTTTCGTCACATCCCCAGGAACATCCCGCCGGGCAGAGGACTACGACCTCGCGACGAGGCTCAACAGATAGCTCCAGAGTTCCTGGAAGAAGGTCAGGGCGCGGCTAAAGAACTCGGGATCGAACACGGTGATGGCCCCAATGCCCACGGCGAGGGCCAGCGCCACGGCGATCAGCGCCATGATCGAGCGCGGCAGGCTGCGCGGCGCGGGCGCGCCACCCAGGGAGGGGAGGGGTTCCATCACCTCGAGACTGAACTTGTCGCCGAACTCTTCGAGCACGGGAGCGGGATCAACCCCCAGGTGTTCGGCATAGCGCCGGATCATGTCCAGGGCCGCCGGGCCGCGCGGCAGAAGGGTGAACTTTTCGTCCTCGATCGCTTGCAGATAGGACATGCGGATGTGCAGTTCGTTCTCGAGCTGCACCAGGGTCAGGTGGCGGCGCAGGCGTTCCGCGCGCAGTCGGGGGCCGAAACGCGTCGCCTCCTCCTGGCTGAGGATCGCCGAAGCCGGCGTCTGGATGCCGTCAAGAGACGGTGCGCGCAGCAGGGCCATCTCTTCGGCCTCGGACATGAACACCGTCTCGTCGTGATCGTTGCGCGCATTGCGCCGCTTGCTGCTCGACCGGCGTTCCGAGGCGGCGACGGGCCGGGCGGAGGGTCCCGGTGGCGACGGTCGGGGTTCCGGCGCGCTGGTGGAACCGGCAGGGGGCGCCAGCGGCGGCGGTGACGGTGGGGACAGGGGGGGAGTAACGTCGGGCGAAGGCGCCGCGGCAGCGCGGGCCAGCGCGGGCGCAGGGGTTTGGCTCAGACGGGCGCGGATACGGGCCAGCAGTTCGGCTGAACGGTAGGGCTTGGCGATGAAATCAGCGGCGCCGGCCTCGAAGGCGCGGACGATGTCTTCCTCGCGGGCCAGCCCGCTGAGCACTATGACCGGACGCTCGGAAGCCAGGCGCTCGAGCAGATCCCAGCCGTGCCCGTCGCCGGCGCGCACCTCCAGGATCACCAGATCGGGACGCTGTTCGGCAAACAGGCGCTCGCCGTGAACCACATCGCTACTGCGGGCCACCTGGAAACCCGCGGCCTCGAGTTGCGCCGACAGGCGCGCCAGCAGGGTCACATCATCGTCTATAATCAAAAGAGAAGCCACATGGGTGCTCCTGTGCGGGTGCAACGTGAGCATCGCACCCCGGGCGCTGATGAAGCGGCGCGCCAGGGCGACAGCGGTCGCTTTGGGGCGCTATTATAGCACGGCATATGCAGACCCTGTACGATGTGATTGTGGTTGGCGCGGGGCACGCCGGTTGCGAGGCGGCCCACGCCGCGGCGCGCATGGGCCGACGCACGCTGCTGTTGACCATTGACCTGGATAAACTGGCCCATATGTCCTGCAACCCCAGCATGGGCGGGCCGGCCAAGGGCCACCTGGTGCGCGAGATTGACGCCCTCGGGGGGCTGATCGCGCGCATTACCGATCGCACCGCCATTCAACTGCGGGTGCTGAACGAGAGCAAGGGTCCGGCCGTGCAATCGCTGCGAGCGCAGTGCGACAAGCGCCTGTACGCCCAGGTGATGAAGGAGACCCTGGAGCGGGTTCCGAACCTGGATATTCGTCAGGCGATGGTGGAGCGGATCGTTCCCTTGCGTGGCCGGCCCCGGCACGAGGCAGCGGTGTTGCCGCCGGAGGCGGCCTTCGCGGTGGTTACCCACACCGGCTGGATCTACGGCGCAAAGGCCCTGGTGTTGACCACGGGAACGTTCCTGCGGGGCCGGGCGATCACCGGGCAGGCCGCCTGGGGCGCCGGGCGCGCCGGCGAGGCCCCGGCGGTCGCGCTCGGCGAGGACCTGGCAGCGCTGGGTTTTCCCCTGGTGCGTCTGAAGACGGGTACGCCGCCGCGGGTGCATGCCGGCAGCATTGATTTTGGCCCTGCTGAGGTGCAACACGGCAGCCCCGTGCCGGTGTACTTCGGCCACTACTACCCCGGGATCGAGGACCCGCCGGCGCCGGCCTACAGCGGCCCGCCCGCGGCGGTCTATCCGCACCCCACCCTCACCGGCTGGCGGCCGCAACTGCCGTGCTACCTGGTACACACCACACCGGCCTTCCACGACCTGATCCGCGCCAACCTCGACCGGGCGCCGCTCTTTTCGGGCGTCATCGAGGGGGTCGGGCCGCGCTACTGCCCCAGCATCGAGGACAAGATCGTGCGCTTCGCCGACAAGGAGCGCCACGGGCTGTTTCTGGAGCCGGAGGGCTGGCACACGTATGAGGTGTACGTGCAGGGTTGCAACACCTCGCTGCCCGAAGATGTGCAGTGGGCCATGCTCCGCTCAATTCCGGCCCTGCGACGGGCCGAACTGATGCGCATCGGCTATGCCATCGAGTACGACGCGGTGGCGACCGGTGAGATAGGCGCCGATCTGCAGGCGCGGCGCATGCCGGGGCTGTTCCTCGCCGGGCAGATCAACGGCACAACCGGCTACGAGGAGGCTGCGGCGCAGGGCCTGATGGCGGGCATCAACGCCGCGCGCCACGTTGCCGGCGCGTCCGCAGTGATCCTCCGGCGCGACCAGGCCTACATCGGCGTGCTGATTGACGACCTGGTGACCAAAGAAATCCGCGAGCCGTACCGCATGTTCACCTCGCGCGCCGAGCACCGCCTGCTGCTACGGGGCGACAATGCCGACCTGCGCCTCACCCCGCTGGGGCGCGAACTGGGGCTGGTGGACGCCGCCCGCGCCGCGGCGGTGGAGCGCCGCCGTGAGGACGCCATGGCCCTGCGCGCGGCCCTGGAGGGGCGTAAACTCTACCCGTCGGCAAGCCTTAACCAGGCCCTGGCCGCCGTCGGCGTGGAGCGCCTCAGCCAGCCGGTGAGCGCCGCCGACCTGCTCGCCCGTCCGGCGGTGCGTTACGCCCAGGTGCGCGAGGCGCTGGATCTGCCCGAGGCGCCTGAACACGTGGTCGAACTGGTGGAGGTCGAGTGCAAATACGGCGGCTACATCGAGCGCCAGCAGCGCGAGGTGGAGCGGCTGCGAAAGATGGAGAGCCGGCGCATCCCGCCGGAACTGGACTACGACGATCTGCCCGGCCTGCGAAACGAGGCGCGCCAGGTCTTCCAACGCTTCCGCCCGGCGACGCTCGGGCAGGCCGCGCGTCTGGCCGGGATCAACCCCGCCGATGTGGCGATTGTGCTCTTCGCCCTGGAGCGCCGGGAACTGGCCCGCAACGGGGGAAGGTAAGGAGCGTGGGAAACCCTCGGTTCCCCACGCTCCTGCCCACGGGGAGGGTTGCGCCATCAGGCGCCGACGCCCCGGTCCAGGCAACCCCGCGCCCGGAACGAGAACACGTGCAATGGAACCGCGCCCGTGAGGGCATAGCAGGGAGCGTTTCAGCATGCCCGCCGCAGTACCCGAGGCCGAAGGCGCGCGGGAGAGTGCCCTGCTACGCCGCAAATGGTCAACCTTGCTCTTGCTGGCCCTGGCCGAACTGCTGGCGATGGGGCCCTGGTTCTCAGCATCGGCGGTGGTGCCGGCGCTGAGCGTCGAGTGGAACCTGGGCCCGACCCTGCAAGCCTGGCTGACCATGTCGGTGCAGGCAGGCTTCGTGGCGGGGGCCTTCGGTTCGGCGTTGTTGAACCTGGCCGACCGGGTTCCTGCGCGCTGGCTCTTTGCGGGCGCGGCTGCTACGGCCGCGCTGGCAACGGTGCTGATCACCGCCCCCGGCGTCGGTCCGGCCCTGGCCCTGCCCCTGCGCTTCCTCACCGGGATGGCCCTGGCAGGGGTCTATCCCGTTGGAATGAAAATCACCGCCACGTGGACGCGGCGCGACCGTGGTCTGGGCATCGGCCTGCTAGTGGGCGCGCTGACCATCGGCAAGGCCGGGCCGCACCTGCTCAACGCGCTGGGCGGCGTTAGCGACTGGCGTCCGGTGCTGTGGCTGGCGGCGGGGATGGCGGTGCTGGGGGGCCTGGTGGCGGCACTGTTTGTCGGTGAAGGCCCCTACGCCGCGGCGGCGCCCCGTTTCCGCTGGCGCTACGCGGGCGAAGTGCTGCGTGACCGCAACCTGCTGCTGGCCAACCTGGGCTACCTGGGCCATATGTGGGAACTGTACGCGATGTGGGCCTGGGCGCCCTTGTTCCTGCTGGCCAGCTATCAACTTGCAGGAGTGGGCCCGGTGTGGGCAAGCGTGGCCGCGTTCGCGGTGATCGGCGCGGGAGGATTGGGCAGCCTGCTGGCCGGGGTGCTCGCCGACCGGGTCGGGCGCACGCGCGTGGCCATCGCCTCGCTCCTGGTCAGCGGCGGATGCGCCCTGG
Organism: Chloroflexaceae bacterium; assembly: GCA_034431835.1. Classification (GTDB taxonomy): domain Bacteria; phylum Chloroflexota; class Chloroflexia; order Chloroflexales; family Chloroflexaceae; genus JACAEO01. The sequence continues at coordinate 16,720 of DAOUDA010000151.1, forward strand.
TGATCGGCTGGTTCTACGGGGGCAACCCGGCCCTGGTGACGCTGCTGGCCCTGCTCTGGGGCTTCGCCGTTGTGGCCGACTCGGCCCAGTTCTCCGCCGCGGTCAGCGAGTTGTGCCGCAGCGAGTACACCGGCACCGCCCTCACCCTGCAGACCAGCCTCGGGTTCCTGCTAACGCTGTTTACCATCTGGATGGTGCCGCCCCTGGTCGGCCTGATCGGCTGGACGGGCGCCTTTGCCGCGCTGGCGCTCGGACCGGTGTGCGGCATCTGGGCCATGCTCAGGTTGCGGCGCTCGCCAGCGGCGACGCGGCTCGCCGGGGGGCGCGGCTGACAGGGAGCATCCACAATGCAAATCCAGGGCAAAAGATGTGCAATTGTGGTATGCTACCAGGGAGGAGAAACTATTTGAACGGCAGGGTCCGGGAGGGCTGCGCCCTCCCAGAAACCCTCTACTCAACGATCCCAAGGATATGAATCCAACAACCACCACAACCACCGCGCCCGCGACTGAGCGGCGCTACGCCATCAGCGAACACTACGTTGACGGGCCGCAGGGGCCGATGCGCTACTGGGCCTCCGAGCCGCGTCACGGACTGCCCGTGGTGTTCATTCACGGCTACGGGGCGCTGATCGAGCACTGGCGGCCGATCATGCGCCCGGTCGCGCGCAGGCACAGCCTGTTCGCGCTCGATCTGTACGGTTTTGGCTACTCGGCCCGGCCCGCCGGCCCGCCGAGCCGGGAGGGCTGGGCCAACCAGGTGGCGACCTTTCTCGACAAGGTGGTAGGCGGCCCGGCGGTGGTCGTCGGCCACTCGATGGGCGGGGTCGTCGCCAGCGAGGTGGCCCGGCGCCACGGCGCGCTCACCCGCGCCCTGGTGCTGGTCAACAGTTCGGGCATGCAGCCCTACGAGCGCCCGCTCACGCCGACCGACCGGCTCCTGCTCAATGTCATCGGCGCGCCCCTGGTCGGTGAGACCATGGCCGGCATCTTCGCCAATGAGTGGGGCGTGCGCCAGGGGTTGCTGGCCTCGTACCACCGCAAAGAGCGGGTAACCCCCGAACTGGTGCAGACCTTTGCCGGCCCGCTGCGCCGCTTCGGTGCGGGGTCGTACCTGGCCACGACCCGCAACGCGACCAACCTGGTGATCGAGATGCGCCCCGGCGAGTACACCGGCCCGGCGCTGCTGATCTGGGGCGCCGAGGACCGCTCCATCCCCCCGTCGGATGCCGAGGCGATCAAGCGCCTCTTCCTGCCGCAGGCCGAGATCAGCGTTCTATCCGACAGCGGCCACTGCCCCTTCGACGAGACCCCGGAGGCGTTTTGCGACGCACTGTTGCCCTGGTTGGAACGACTCTGAGGGCGCGATAGAGCTGCGCCTTCCCAGACCATCACAGCGAGCAGGGGGATGGGGAAACCAGGTTTCCCCATCCCCCTGTTTGCAGAACGTCCGAAGCAACGTTGCGGGCATCTACGGCCCGGGGGTGCGCGCAGGCGAAGGCGGCGGGCCTGCCGTGGGCGGTTCGGGTGACGCGCTGGCAGGCGCCTCGGTTGGCGCCGTGGTGGGCGCTTCGGAGAAGGGCGGCGTAGGGAGTTCGACCGGCGCCGTGGTGGGCGCTTCCGAGGGGAAGAGACCAGGGGTCTCCGGCGGGATCTCCGCGGGCGGCGGCGTCGGAGGCGGCTCCACAACCTCGGTCGCAGTCGGCGCCTCGGGAGTGATCGGCGTCAACGGCCCCGGTGTGTTGGTTGGCGCCGCAGGAGGCGGGATATAGATCGGCGGCGCGGTCGGCGGCTCGGGGCTGGGGGCAATCGGCTCAATCGTCGGCAAAACTGACGCGGTTGGCGTGGCGCTGGGCGTGGGGGTGCTCGAGGGCCGCGTGGTCGGCGTCGGCGTTGCCGTGCGCGTGGCGGTCGCAGCGGGGGGCGGCGCCAGGACGCCCGGCCCGGCTTCTTCGGTCGAGGTTGGGGCAGATGGCGGGCCGCCAGAAAAGGCGCCCTCACGGATCAGGCCCACACCCGCGACCGCGTAGACCACCAGAATCACTCCCAGCAGGGTGAGCAGCATCCCATAGATGGCGCGGTCGCGGGCAGGAAGACCCGCGAGCCAGCCGCGCAACCCACCGACGGAGGCCAGCGCCGGTTCAATCGGCGGAGCGGAAACCGGTACCGGCGTTGATGGGAGGACCATGCCCGTGTATAATGGGCATCTGATATGATCCGCAGAAAGACAGAAGTTGATCTGATATTCCGGCGGGGTGGAAGGAATCTCCTGGGCCTGGCCGGTAGCGTAACAGCGATGCTCAGGCGTCGGCGAGGCGAAGCGGATCGCCTGGTTCTGCTTGAGCCCGAGGTATGGGCAGTGTCCGGTTGGCTCGAGCATAGTTGGTGAACGGTTTCGCCGCGACGTTGCCGTATCCATTATAGAACCCGGTTCAAGTGGCGTCAAAGAAGTACAGGTGCTCGTATGCGGGTGGTTATTGTCTCTGACATTCACTCAAACCTCGTTGCCCTGGAGACAGTCCTGGCCGCGGCGGGCAGTTTTGACGATCTCTGGTGCCTGGGCGATACGATTGGCTACGGCCCGCGCCCGAATGAATGCATTGCGTTGATGCGCCAGTATGCCAGCAAGGCCCTCACCGGCAACCACGACCTCGCCTGTCTGGGCAAGATCGATCTACGCGACTTCAACCCCGATGCGCGCCGGGCCAATATCTGGAACGGTGAACAGCTCAGCGCCGAGAATCGCGCCTGGCTCGAACAACTCGCCCCTGCGCTGCCGATTGACGAGCGCTTCTTTCTCGCCCACGGCAGCCCCCGTGAGCCGATCTGGGAGTATCTGCTCTCGACTGAGCAGGCCGCCGGCAACTTCCAGGTGTTCAACCAGCAGGTATGTTTCATCGGTCATTCGCACGTCCAACTCGGCTTTCGCGTCCGCGATGGCTATGACCGCTGCGAACGCTTCCTGGCCGACCGCCAGCGGGTGGTGGAGCTTGAGGATCACTCCCGCTTCATCATCAACCCCGGCAGCGTTGGCCAACCGCGGGACCAGGACCCCCGCGCGGCCTATGCGATCCTCGACACCGATCGCGGAACCGTCGCCTTTGCCCGCGTGGAATACGATGTGCGTGCCACGCAGCGCCAGATGATCGAGGCGCGCCTGCCGGGCGCGCTGGTCCGCCGGCTGGAGTATGGGATGTAGTAGGGCAACGGGCGTTCCCCTTGCTCTGGCCCATCCGGGCGGCCGGGTCCTCCAGCCTCTCCTTGATTAAACGTACCAACAACCGATTATTGAGCCAGGCGAGACGCAACCAGACGATGAGAGGATCGTCATTCGCCGAGTGCCCGCCGTTGAGCCACGCGCAAGCACCGCCGCGCATACTGGCACTACAACGAGACTCCGTCTCGGTGGGGAGTGCGGGGGCCGGTGGTCCGCGCACAGTTTTCCGTTCCCGTGGGGCGCGGCGAAGCCGCGCGGCACGGGAACGGGGCTTTCGGAAGCGAAGGACCAATGCAGAAACAATCCGCCCGCGAGGTTAGCGCGCCCGCGCCAGCGCTGCCCCTGCCCCTCCTGATCGGCGCGGCTGTCGCCCTGCTGGGAAGCCTGGTCATTGCTGTCCCCGGGGACCCCGAATGGTGGAAGGTTATCATCCTGGGGGTGGTTCAGGGGATCACCGAATGGCTGCCGATCTCCTCCACCGGCCACCTGCTGATCGTCTCGGATTTGCTCGGGTATAGCGGCAGCATCGGGGGCACCTTCGAGATCTTCATCCAGTTCGGCACGGTGCTGTCGGTAGTGGCGTTCTACGCCAGCGATCTCCTGTCCCAGGGGCGCGCCCTGTTGGGGCGGAGCACGCGCGACGAGGCGCTGGCGGCGCGCCGCCTCTGGATCGGGGTGTTCATCGCGGCCCTGCCCGCCGCGATCATTGGCATCGTCTTCCGCGACTTCATCAAAGCCGTACTTTTCGAGACGCCCCAGGTTATCGCCGGGGCGTTGATCGTGGGCGGAGTCGTCTTTCTCATCATCGAGCGCTTTCCGCTCCGCGCCCCGCGCACCCACGACCTGGGTCGCGTTACACCCTGGCAGGCCCTGGGAGTTGGCATTGCCCAGGTGTTTGCCCTGATCCCGGGGATGTCACGCTCCGGCTCGTCGATCGTCGGCGGGTTGCTGGCCGGTCTTGACCGACGCACCGCGACGGCCTTTTCGTTCTACCTCTCGATCCCCGTCCTTGGCGCGGCAACCTTTGTGGACCTGATCGGCAGCCTGGACCAGGTGCAGGCCGGCGACTGGGGCCGCCTGCTGCTGGGCACGGTGGTGGCGATGATCGTCGGCTACGCGGCGATTGGCTGGCTGTTACGCTACGTCGCGCGCCACACCTTTGTTGCCTTTGGCATCTACCGCATCGCGATCGGGCTGCTCATTCTGTGGCTGGCCGCCGTGGGTATGCTGTAGGGCCTTCCGGCCGGATAAGGTGGGAAAACCAGGTTTCCCCACGCCCCGGCCTGTTGAGGCGAAAACCTTTCGCCCCCGGGCGGGCGCCCGCGCCCCCGCGCCGGTTGCAGGCAGGCGGGGAAACCAGGGTTCCCCACGCCCCTCCTCGAAAGGTGCGGAACCCGGCGTTCCCCACGCCCTGGCCCGTAAGCGAGCGCCGGATTCCCTCTGCCGGACGCTGGAAGGCGGCGCAACCTGGTTTTTAAGCCTCGGTAAGTTCCAGCATCTCCTGGGCCTGAATGGCGGTGATTGCCACGGTGTTGACAATGTCCTCAACACTGCAGCCACGGCTCAGGTCATTGACCGGTTTGTTCAGCCCCTGGAGCACCGGCCCCACGGCAATCGACCCCGTTTCGCGCTGCACTGCTTTGTAGGTGTTGTTGCCGGTGTTGAGATCAGGAAAGATCAGCACCGTGGCCCGGCCCGCGACCCGGGAAGCGGGCATCTTGGTACGGGCGACGGTTTCATCCACGGCGGCGTCGTACTGCAGCGGTCCCTCCAGCAACAGATCGGGGCGGCGGGCCTGGGCCAACTGGGTCGCCTTTCGCACCCGTTCCACCTCCTCGCCCTCACCCGACTCGCCCGTCGAGTAGGAGAGCATGGCCACCCGCGGCTCGATGCCGAAGAGTTTTGCCGTATCCGCCGAGGCGATCGCGATATCGGCCAGTTGCTCGGCAGTGGGCCGGGGATTGATCGCGCAGTCCCCGTAGACCAGCACCCGATCCTCCAGACACATAAAGAACACCGAGGACACGATCGAGATCCCCGGGCGCGTCTTGATGATCTGGAGCGCGGGGCGAATGGTATGGGCCGTGGTGTGCGCCGCGCCCGAGACCATGCCGTCGGCGTCGCCCATATGGACCATCATGGTGCCGTAGGAGGAGACATCGAGCATCAGATCGCGCGCGAGGTCCCGGGTCATGCCACGGTGCCGGCGCAGGTGGTAGAGTTCGTCGGCGTAGGCGTCAAGGCGCGGTGAGGTGGCCGGATTGATGATCTCCACCCGACTGAGATCCAGATCAATGCCCAGGCGGCCGACCATGGCGCGGATCTCCTGCGGGTCGCCGAGGAGGATCAGATCGGCGATCTGTTCGCGCACGATGATGGCGCTGGCGCGCAGAATGCGCTCCTCGTTGCCCTCGGGCAAAACGATGCGCCGGCGGTTGGCGCGGGCCTGCTGGGCCAGGTTGAAGAGAAAGAGCCGGGGCGAGACGCCGCGCGGCTCGATGGTGCCGTAACGCTGTTCGAGCGCGGCCCCATCGACGTAGCGTGCGCACAGCTGCAGCCCCGCTTCGATCTTCATTGGCGTGTCGGTGGTGATGTAGGACTTCACGCGGAACAGTTCCGTAGCCGTCTCATAGGTGTCGCTCGTAACCGCCACCACCGGAGGGATCTCGCCCACCCCGTCGAGCAGGCGCGTCAGGGCCGCCGAGGGCCGCTGGCCAGCCGTCAACACGATCCCGGCCAGCGAGGGGTAGTTCGCCGAGTGGTGGGCCAGCACCGCGCTCAGGAGAACATCACCGCGATCGCCCGGCGTGACCAGCAGGGCATGGTCGCTGAGGCGCTCCAGGTAATGCTCCATCTGCATGGCCACGATCATCACCCGGCGGGCCTGGCGGTCGAACTGCTCGCGGCCGTAGAGCACCTCAGCGTTCAGTTGCTCGACCACCTCGCGCATCGTCGGGCTGCCCAGCACCACATCGGCGGGCAGGACCACCAGTTGATCGGGGGGAAGGCTCAGATCCTGGGCGATCGACGCGCGCAGCGTATCAAGGCGTTCGGGTTCGACCTTGTTCATCACCAGCGCCACCACCGGACAGCCACGGGCGCGAAAGGCGTCGTGGGCCTGCCGCAGGATGCCGGCAAGCTCCTCGTCGCTACGACCCTGACCGCTCGTCAGCAGGATGACCGGACTGTCGAGACTGCGGGCAATTTCGACATTCAGGTTGAACTCAAATTGAGGGGCATCGTGGTGACCATCGGAGCCCATGCAATAGACGAAATCATAGCGCCCGGCCAGGCGCTGATAGGCGGCGATGATGCGATTGAGGATCTCGTCGTAGCGATTATGGGCCAGCAAGGCGTCGGTCGCCGAAGCGGTGAGCGCATAGGTTTCGCCATAGACCTGATCAAGGCGAAAGTGGCCCAGGAGCAGGTCGATGGTCTTATCGGGCCGGGTGACGGCCTCATCGCGGATCACCGGGCGAAAGATCGCCACGCGCCGTGTCTTACGCAGCACGTAATCGAGGATCCCGAGCGAAAGCAGCGAGGTTCCGGCGTGGCGTTCCAGCGGAACGAGGTACAGCGAGCGTGCCATGCGTGCTCCTCACGTATGTCCGTGCGGCTGCGCCGCCCAACATCAGGAACGAGAGAGAGTTCTGGTGGGAGGGCTGCGCCCTCCCACATCCTCCAGGCATGATTGTAGCTTCCCGAGTCACAAGGGAGCGGGGGCGCGGGCCGTCTGGTCATGGGGAGTAAAATCCGTTGCGGATCGCGTTGTATAAGGTGCCCCCACGTCGGTTCTCACCGCACGAGCAACGAAAGGAGCGCCCGATGTCCGCACGCTCAAGCCGTCCACGGTTGCGCCTGGCACTGCTGACGCTGGTTCTCAGCCTCGTCCTCACCGGCGCCTGGACCGCCCGTTCCGCTCCGCCCGTCTTCGTAACCGCGAACAATATCGTCCTTCAGCAGGGAGGCACGCTGCCGATCTTCCCTCTGAGCGCGCCGCAGGTGACCGGTGACACGACGCGGGATCTGGCCCAACGTTTCAGCGGCATCTACAATCGCCAGCCGATCGGTTCGGACACGTACCTTGGCGCTTCGCGCTTTACGGTTCCCTTCACCGAAACCCGCTCGCTGCTGGTGCGTTATGGAGCCACGGGCGGCTACTACGCCACCAATCTGAACGAACTTGGCCGCGAGAGCGCGCGCGGGGCCATTGACCGCGGGCAGGCCCAACGGCTGGCCTGCCTGTTCCTCCGGAATAACGGCTTTATGGACGTCCGAGGCAGATTGCTGCTGGACCCGCAGAACCCGCAGGGGGTGCTTACCCCCAACCCCCAGGGCTGCGATTTCAATCCCGATCCGCAGAACCCGCTCTACCCGACGAGCCTGATCCGCGCCGCCACGCTCCCTGCGAACACCCCCGGCGCTGCCCCGACCGAGCAGGATGTCGGCGTGGTGGTACGGGTGCCGATGAGCCTGCCGGTGCAGTTCGGCCAGCGGTCCGACTTGCCTCTCGGAGGGCCGGGCGGGCACCTTTCGCTGCTCTTTACCACTACCGCCCCCGACAATGGCCCCACGCTCGACGACGCCGTGCCGGGCCTGGCGGGGGTGGCGATGCCCTTCTTCGGACGCCAGCTCGGCCAGCCGCGCAACGTTCCCATCGCCGACCCCAACGCCATCCGCAACCAGGTCGAGCAGCAGGTGCGCGCTTCGTTTCCGGGCGCTACAGGGGTGAACGTACCTCAACCGGCGTTATCCTACTACGTGCTCGACGCCGCGGTCGAGCAGCGCGCGCTGGAGCCAGTGCTGGAGTTTCAGGGTATCGAGGTTACCATCGGGGGCGAGACGGTGATCCTGCGCGACATCGTGGCGCCCCTGGCCCGGTCGGGAGCGGGAGGCTTTGGCCCGACGGTGAGCATTACCGACCCGGCCAACGGCTCGCCCTTCAACCCCGGGGCGGAAGTGCTCCTGCGCGGCGCGATCAACGACGGCGCGGCGCCCTACCAGGTCGAATGGCTCACCGGCGATGGCATCGCGCTGGGCTCTTCCAGGGTGAACGGCCCCGGCGCAGTGGAACTGCGCACCCGCGACCTGCCCGCAGCGGGCCGCGATGGCGCGCCCATCCCGGTTACGGTAGTGCTGCGCGTGACCGATAACGAAGGCGCGGTGCGGGAGGCGCAGGTCAGCCTGCGGCCCGCCGTTGCGCCCACGCTCTACCTGCCGCTGCTCGTCCGTGAGCGGAGCGGCGCGCCCGCGACCGCTGAAGCCATTCTGGAGCAGGCTGGCTACAGCTTCGGCATCGAAGCCAACTGGGACTACCCGCCAGCCGGTGCGGGCGGCAGCGACCTGCCGGGGGTGATCCCGGACGCAAACGGCTTCCGCAGCGGGATGCTCGGCTACGGTTACAGCCAGCGCTTCTACTGGTCCAACAGCGCCGCCTGGGAGCGCGACTGGCGCGATTGCGGTCTGGGAGGAATTGACTGCACACAGGGCGTGGATCGGGCCGACTTTGTGTACTACGCCGGTCACGGCGGCCCGGCCGGTCTGAGCCTGGCCTCGAACAAAGACAGCACCTGGGCCAGCGCCAACAACGCCCGCTTCAACAGCGCCCGCTGGGTCGGCTTCGCCGCGTGCCAGACGCTGCGGGTGCAGGGCTACGCCACTGGCAGCGAACCGATCCGCAAGTGGTTCGGTTCGTTCCAGGGGGCGCACATGCTGCTGGGCTTCAACAGCAACATGGCCGACGTGGCCTTCGGCGGGCGCCTGGTGGAAAACATGCGTATGCCGAGCTTCTTCGGGATCGACTTCCCCTGGGCCCAGCCGACCATCGCCCAGGCCTGGATCAAGACCTCCTTCGAGCTGAACGCCGGCAGGATCGCCTACATCTATGCGCGGGGCAGCGCGGCCAACCCTGCCACCGACCGGCTCCCCAAACCGGGGCAAGCTATGCCGCCCCGCCCGTTGCCGGTAAGTTCGTACCACTGGGTGTGGGAGACGTTCTAGTGGTACGACAAGCTGGTTGTGAAAGTGCGGGGAGGGCTTCGCCCTCCCACGCCCCCTCCCGCCGCATCCCTCACCATCATCGTGACGGCCCACCAGGTGATGGGCGGGGAAAGTCGGTTTCCCCTCCCCCTGCGGCTTCAGGCTGCCAGGGCCTCGAGCACGCCGATGAGCTTTTCGCTCCAGGCGCCGTTGAGGGCGCGCCGGTCGAGGCGCACGAACTGCGGGCCGACCTTGACCGTCTGGTCGCGCAGGAAGCGCCGGCGCAGGCGCTCGCGCCGGGCGCTCTCGAGCACCGGCAGGCGAATGACAAACTCGTCGCCCGAGGCGACGACCGAACTGACGCCTGCCTGCAGGGCCAGGGCCTTGATCTGCAGCCAGGTGAGCAGGTGCAGGGCCGCCTCCGGGGGCTTGCCGAAGCGGTCGTGCAACTCCTGGCGCAACTCGCGCACCTCCTCCACCGTCTGCGCCTCGGTCATGCGCTGGTACATCGCCACCCGCAGCACCGGGTCGGCGATGTAGTCTTCGGGCAGGTAGGCCGTGAGCGGCAGGTCGAGGGTCACAAGCGGCGAGACCAGGACCTTTTCGCTGATGATCAATTTGCTGGCGGCTTCGCTCAGGTTGACCTGGGGCGCGGCTTCCCCGGATGGCGGCGCGGCGCGGTCAACGCTGGCCTTGAGTTGCCGCACGGCCTGTTCCAGCAGCCGCGAGTAAAGATCGAAACCCACAGCGGCGATGTGGCCGCTCTGTTCGGCGCCCAGGAGGTTGCCCACGCCGCGGATCTCGAGATCGCGCATGGCGACGCGGAAGCCCGCGCCAAGTTCGGTGGCCTCCTGGATGGCTTCCAGACGCGCCTGGGCCTCCTGGGTCATCGGCTTCTCCTGGCGGTAGAGCAGGTAGGCGTAGGCGCGGTTGGCGCTGCGACCGACTCGCCCGCGCAACTGGTAGAGTTGCGCCAGGCCGTAGTTGGTGGCATCGTCAATGATGATCGTATTGGCGTTGGGCACGTCCAGCCCGCTCTCGATGATGGTGGTGCAGACCAGTACGTCGTAGCGCCCGTCGAAGAAATCGAGCATCACCCGCTCGAGTTCGCGTTCTTCGAGTTGCCCGTGACCCACGGCGATGCGCGCCTCGGGAACCAGGTTGCGAAGGCGGTTGGCGACGTGGTAGATGCTCTGCACCCGATTGTGGACGAAGTAGACCTGGCCGTCGCGTTCCAGTTCTCGATTGATGGCCTCACGCACCAGTTCCTCGTTGTACGGCGCCACGTAGGTCTTGATCGGCAGGCGATCCTCAGGAGGGGTGTCAATCACGCTCAGGTCGCGAATGCCGGCCATGGCCATGTGCAGGGTGCGCGGGATGGGGGTAGCGGTGAGGGTCAGCACGTCCACCTCGGCGCGCAGACGCTTGAGGCGCTCCTTGTGGCGCACGCCGAAACGCTGCTCCTCGTCAACCACGACCAGCCCCAGGTCCTTGAACCGCACATCATTGGAGAGGAGGCGGTGGGTGCCGATGACGATATCCACCTGGCCGCGGGCGAGATCGACGACGATGGCCTCCTGTTCCCTGGGCTGGCGGAAGCGCGAGAGCATTTCGACCCGCACCGGGAACGCGGCCAGGCGTTTGCGGAAGGTATCGTAGTGCTGCTGGGCCAGCACGGTGGTGGGGACCAGGACAGCCACCTGTTTGCCGTCCTGCACGGCCTTGAAGGCGGCGCGGAGGGCCACTTCGGTCTTACCAAAGCCCACATCGCCGCAGATCAGGCGATCCATCGGCACGGGTTGTTCCATATCGCGTTTCACCTCGCCGATGGCGCGAAGCTGGTCCTCGGTTTCAAGGTAGGGGAAGGCGTCTTCCAATTCACGCTGCCAGTCGTTGTCGGGGCCGTAGGGGTGGCCCTGCTTCATCTGGCGCTGGGCGTAGAGGGTCAGCAGTTCCTCGGCCAGGTCCTGCACCGCGGCGCGGGCCTTGCGCTTGGCCCGTTCCCAGTCCTGGGTGCCGAGGCGCGTGAGCGTCGGCGCGGCGTCGCCCGCGCCGATGTAGCGGGTGACGCGATCCACCTGGTCCACCGGCACGTAGATCTTATCGTCGCCAGCGTAGCGCAGCACCAGATACTCGCGCTCGATCTCGCCCACCACGCGGCGGATGAGGCCCTCGAAGCGAGCGATGCCGTGTTCGATGTGGACCACGTAGTCGCCCGGCTTGAGACCGCGCACGAAGGCGGCCCGTTCGTCGGCGGAAGCGCCGCGTTTGCGCCGCTCACTGAGGGGGCGGCGCTGGCGAAGGCCGAAGATCTCGCTATCGGTGTAGAGGGTCAGGTTGAGGGCGGGGAGGCGCCAGCCGCCCTCCAGGGCGCTGTGGGCCACAGCGAAGCGCGCCTGGGCCGCCCCGGCATCGGCGGCGTTCTGGAGGGCCTCTTCGACCAGTTCCTGGAGCCGGGCCGCCTGGCTGGTCACGGCCAGCACCCGCTCCCCGCGCTCCAGGCGGGTGACGATGTCGTGGACCAGGCGGCGGAACTGGCCGCCGAACAGTTCGGGGGCCTCGAAATGCAGATCGCCGAGGGGGAGCGATGCGCTGGCGCCGCCTGCATCGGGCGCCTCAGAGCCGCTGAGGTCGGCCAGCGCGCAGCCAGCGGAGGGTGCGCCGGGGTCGAAGAGTTCCTCCCAGAGGAAGTAGGGCCGGGGAACAGCGGGCGGCAGTTCGCCGGCGTCTATCAGGCGGGTGCGCCCGTGCTCGGCCTGTTCGTGGATCTCGGCGGCGTGGCGGGCCAGGAACTGCGCCTCGGAGAGCAGGATGGCCGCGCCCCGGGGCAGATGGTCAAGCAGCGAGGCGCCCATGCCGTGGCGATAGAACGGAGCGTAGAAGGCGCGGCCCTCAAAGCGTTCGCCCTGTTCGAGGCGTTCGAGGGCAGCTTCCCACTCCAGGCGCGCCTCGCGGCGAAGGCCGCCGCGATCGAGGGCGGCGATACGGGCCACGGCCAGTTCGCGGCGCCACAGGGGGATCTCGTGGGGCGGACCGAGCGTCACCGCTTCCAGACGGACCTCGCTGCGCTGGGTGGCGGGGTCAAAACGGCGGATGCTCTCCACCTCGTCGCCGAAAAAGCCGATCCGCAGCGGCAGATCGTCCGCCGGGGGCCAGACATCGAGCAGATCGCCGCGGCGGTTGACCTCGCCCGGCGCCTCTACCGTCGGGGCCATCTGGTAGCCCAGGTGTAACAACTGGCGCGTGAGAAGCTCGGGGCGGCGAGTGGCGCCCACATTCAGGCCCAGCGTCGCCTCGGCCAGTTCGTCGAGGGTCAACGTCGGCTGCATAAGCGCCTTGATCGGCGCGACGATCACCGGCGGTTCCGCCGGAACCGCCCCGGCGCGCCACGCGGCGAGGACCTGCAGCACGCGCAGGCGCTGGCCGATCACCTGGCCCCCGGGTGACATATGCTCGTAGGGCAGCGCATCACTGGCGGGATAGTAGAGCGGCCGGGCCGGACCGAGCCACTGCCGGAGGTCATCGGCGGCGCGCAGGGCCACATCGGCGCTCGACAGGACGAAGAGCAGCGGTGCGCGGTGGTGGCGCGCCAGGGCCGCCACCAGGGGCGCGCGAGCGGCCGCCGGCAGCGGCGCCAGCCGCGGTCGCGCGCCGGCCTCGCTGAGAGCAGCCGCGATGGAGGCAACGGTAGGATGGGCGGCCAGTTCGGCGCAATGCTTCTCAAGGGTTCGCATGGCAACTCAAAACAGGGCTGATCGTGCCGACCCGCCCCTCAGGCGCAACTCCGGCCAGGCGGAGGCGCGGCGTGGTTCTGTTTATGTTATAGCACAGGTGCAGGGAAATGGGCAGGGCCGATGGGGGTATGACGAAACGTTCTGCAGGATCGGGGGGCAGGCGCCCGGCGACCCGGAACCCGGCAAGCGTCCCGCCGCTTCGCGCGCGATGCTGGTTGTCGGTTTGCCCCGCGGCGCCGCGCCGCGCGCCGCGCGCCCCCTAG